>NZ_JBIWJA010000043.1:42556-60796 GCF_044764905.1 Streptomyces sp. NPDC093586
CGGCCGGGGGATCCCCAGAGCACGCGCCGGACGCCGCTCCTTACCGGGCGAACGTCGCCTGCCGCGGCACCGGGCGCGGGGGAGGCCCTTGGCTTCTCGTCCCCGTCCGGGCCGGCCCGGGGGCTGGCTCCTGGGCCGCCCGAGTCGGCCTGTGGGCCGGCTTCTCGGCCGGCCGAGTCGGCCTGTCGGGTGGCCTCTCGGCCGGCCGAGTCGGGTGGTGGGCATAGTCCGGGGTGCCAAGGGGCGGAGCCCCCGGCGGGGTCGTAGGGGCGGCGTCCCTACAACCCCGCCCCGTGCCGCGCCCGCCGCCCCAGCAACTCGGCCAGCCCCCGCCGCGTCGCCGCCAGCACCACCCGATCCTCACCCCGCAGGACATACGCGTCGGGCAGCTCCCACACCAACCGAGCCCCCCGGCCCCCCTCCGCCCCGGCCCCGGCCCCGGCCCCGGAACCGGAACCCGCACCCGCCCCGTCGGAGACCTCCCGCGCCAGCACCCGCCACGCCCCCGCCCGGAAGGCCTCCCCGACCGTCTTCCCCTCCAGCTGCGGATGCCCCGCCACCCGCACCACCGCGAACAGCAGCACCCGCCGTTCCACGGGGATCGCCCCCAGGATCTGCCGGCCCATCATCGCCCCGGCGAACGCGGGCGCGGCCAGATGGGTCACGCTGCGGCTGCGGGTCAGCGCCCCCGGGTGCGCGCCGCGCAGGGTGCGGTACACGGCGGTCGCGAAGTCGTCGTCGTACAGGCGCAGCACCACGCGCAGGTCGGGCCGCACCGACCGGCCGTACAGCACCGCCTCCAGGTTCGTGGTGTCCACGCTGGTCAGCGCGAGCAGGGAGTGCGCGCGGTGGATCTTGGCCGCCTCCAGGACGCCCTCCTGCGTGACGTCCCCGAGCACCACCGGCACCCGCAGCCGCCGGGCGGTCGCCATGCCGCGTGCCTCCGGGTCGGCCTCGACGCACACCACGGGGATGTCCATCTCCCGCAGCCGGGTCAGCACCCGCGTGCCGATCTTGCCGAGACCCAGCAGGACGACGTGCCCGCCGAGCCCGCGCGGCGGTTTGCGCAGCGAGGAGGCGCTGCGGAAGGTCCCCAGGGCCTCCAGCACGGCCGCCAGCAGCACCGGTAGCAGCAGCAACCCGACGAACGCGGCGAGCAGTTGGAGAACCTGCTGCCCGGAGTCCTCGTTGTGCGCGGGCTCGTTGATGGCGAACAGGTCGAGCAGCGTCACGTACGTCGCGTGCAGGGGATGGTCGCCGGTGACGACCATGAGCGCCACGGCGAGCGCGACCACGCAGGCCGCCAGTCCGGCCAGCGACCACCGCAGCCGCCGCGAGAACAGCGAGGCGAACGGCGGCACCCCGACCCCGGTCCGCCCGGCGGGCAGCGGCGGCCCCGAGTACGACACCTGCTCCAGGACGACGGTGCCGCGGCCGGTGGCCGCCCGCACCGCCGCCGCGTCGGGCAGCAGTTGTGGCCCCTGCTCGCCGCTGCCCTCCGAACCGTCCGCACCGGCGGGGTCGTTGCTCGTCGCGGACAGCAGGGCCAGCGTGCACAGCCCGGGGTCGGCGACCTCGCCGGGGCGGGGCGGCCGCCGTTCCACCGCGCGCAGCAGCAGGCCGTCCGTCTGGACGACCTTGCTGGTGCCGACGAGCGCGGTCGCCGCGAGGGCGGGCGCCGCCGTGTCGGCGTCGGAGAGCACGGTCGTGGAGGCCTCCACGCCGTCCGGCCCGGCGGGGCGTCCGTCGCCGGCCGCGAGTGCGGCGCTCTGGTCGAGGAGTGACGCGATGTGCTGGCCGAGCCGCCGGTTGTACAGGCGCAGGACCAGGCGCAGCCGCGGGTTGAGCCGGCGGGCGGTCAGGGCGGCGCGGATGTTGGTCTCGTCGTCGTCGTAGACGAGGGCGAGTGCGGCGGCCCGGTCCACCCCGGCCTCGGCGAGTACGTCCTCGGTCGCCTCGGTGGCCTCCAGTTCCCGTCCGGGGGTGCCCGCGTCGCCGTTGCCGGTCCGGTTGACGGCCGCGTTGAAGCGGTCCAGCAGCGCCGCCGAGGCCGCGCGGGCCCGGCCCACCACAGGCTGGCGCACCCGGCGTACGGAGGGCGGGACGACGAGCGTGACCTGCTCGCCGTAGACCCCGCGCAGTTCGGCCGCCAGCCGGTGCGCCAGCCCGTCGTCGCCGCACACCACCATGTGCGCGGACGCGTCGCCGGGCGCACCCCCCGCCGGAACCTGGTTCGGAACGCTCACCACACCGGAGGAGACTCCCCGAGCGTCCCGGCCGGTTCCAGGGCGCGAGGGCGGCATGAAAGACGCGTGAAGTTTGCCGGGCCCCGGCAGTGACGGGGTGTCACCTCCCATGTGACGATGCGTCTCACCGAAGCTCAGCGACGGGCGGGAGGGGGACGGCGCGCACGGCCCGGTCTCCCGGGCCGGCTGTCACGGGGGGCGTGCTGCCCGCCCGGTCGCTGAACTTCGCGGCACGGCGCGAGCCGGCTCGCGCGGACGGTCGCCGGCCCGCTCAGATCTCCTGGGCGGGCCAGCCCAGCAGCCGGGCCCCGATGACCGCGGTCTGCAGGGTGTAGCGGTGCACGGGGTCGGCGGGGTTGGCGCCGGTCAGCTGGTGGATGCGGTCCAGCCGGTAGGTCAGCGCCCGCACACTGAGCGCGAGGCGCCGCGCGGCCTCGGCCGCGGTGCATCCGGCGTCGAAGTACACCTCCAGGGTCCGCAGCAGCGGCTCGGCACCGCCCCGGGCGCCGCGCAGCGGGCCCAGCACGCTCAGCACGAGGTCGGCCATGGCCTGCCGGTCGCGGGTGAGCACCGGGTAGACCAGCAGGTCGGCGGCGCGCACCACGGGCTCGTCGAGTTCCAGGCGGTCGGCGAGTTCGAGGGTGCTCAGCGCCTCCTCGTAGCTGTGCACCACGCCGCCCGCGCCGGACCGGGGCCGGCCGATGGCCACCCGGCTGCCCTCCGTGGCGGCGTAGGCCTGCTTGGCGAAGAAGGCGAGGACGTCGTCCTGGTCGCCGGGTGCGATGCAGATGAGCCGGCCGTTCTTGGTGGTGATCAGGATCCGCCGGTCCCCGAAGCGGGAGATGAGCGCGGTCTCCACGAGCCGGGTGACGGGCGCCGTGTCGTCGTACGCCTCCGGTCCCTGCGCCACCGCCACGGCGTGGTCCCGGGACAACAGCAGCCCGAAACGTTCCGCCCGTTCCGCGAGCCGCCCCAGGTCGCTGCGCCCGTAGAGCAGGTCGTCGACGAACTCCCGCCGCGCGGCCTCCTCCTGCCGTACGGCGAGGCGCTGGGCGCGTTCGTACCCTTCGGCGAAGGCGTCGACGGCCTGGCCGACGGCGGCGAGCACGCTGTCGGTCGTGCCCGCGCTCCCCGCCCCGCCGGGCCAGTGGGCGCGGGTGGCGTCCAGGTGTCCCCGGACGAGGGTGCGCAGGCTGTGGCCCTGTTCCGCGGCCTGTTCGCCGAGCCGCCGCCGCTCCTCCAGCTCGTCGCGGTTCAGTCGGCGTCCCGTGCCGGCGACCTGCGCGAGCAGTTCGGCGTACCCGGTCAGATACGCCTCCTGCGCTTCCCCCACTGCGTGCCTCCCCTGCCGGTCGTGCCGCCCGGTGTGCGGCGTCCGGCAACGAGAGGGTAGTCACGGCTGCCGAGAACCGGCAACGCGCGCGGCACTAGCTCGCCCGTCCAGCCGGTCTCTCACCCACATCGCTGTGGTGTCGTCCGGGTTGCTCGCCCGCGCGATCTGCGTGGTCGGAGAGGGGACTTGCTCACCGGAACGGAGACAGAGGGGCAACGGGCACCTCGACGACTGCATCGGTTACTGGCACAGCCCTGAGCATGCCCGCTGATCATGTTGCCGCGCCGAGGAACTCCAAGATCCCCGACAGAGTCGGGCTGGGCCGTGCATCGAAAGTGGTGACGGTCCGCTGCTCCTCGAAAAGATCAGTCGCAGTGGTGCTCACGAAGGCTGCGGACTCTGAGCCGTGCCGTGGGCCAGATCGGCCAGTCGTTCCGCGTCCGAGGTACCGGGTTCGGCCGACCAGAGCACGAGTTGCTGTTCTGGTGCACCGGCGTAGCGGAAGGTGTCCCAGTCGAGGGTGAGTTCGCCGACGAGGGAGTGGGTGATGCGTTTGCTGCCGAAGTCCTGGTGCGCGACGCGGTGCTCGGCCCACCAAACCCGGAATTGCTGATCGGCCACGGCCAGCTCGCCCACAAGAGCCGTAAGGGCTGGATCGGTCGGGCTCGTTCCGGCTTCCATCCGCAGGACTTCGACGCACGTGCGGGCCACGTCTTCCCACTCCGGATAGATTCCGCGCATCACCGGGTCGGTGAAGACCATGCGGACGTAGTTGCGCTCGGACTCGGGCACCGCCGCGAAGTCGCACAGCAGCTGTGCTGCCAATGGGTTCCACGCGAGGATGTCAAGACGTGGGCCGAAGACGATGGCGGGCGTACTGGTGAGCTGGCCGAGCAGCCGGGTCAGGTGCGGGTGCACTTTGGGGCGAGGGGACCGACGCGGCGTCTTGCGGTGACCGGCCCGCGCGGCCTGGTCGACCAGCCCTTCCACGTACGTCCGCTGGTCGCCGTTCAGCCGCAGCTCCCGCGAGAGGGACTCGAGCACCGGTGGCGACGGTGCCAGTCGGCCCTGCTCGATGCGTACGTAGTAGTCGGTACTGATCGCGGCGAGCTCAGCCACTTCCTCACGGCGCAGCCCCCGCACACGGCGCTGGGTGTGCGTGCGCTCGGGAAGCCCGACCTGCGCCGGTGTGAGCTCACCACGGCGATGCTTGAGGAACTCACCGAGCTCACGAAGGTGCGCGGAATCCGTCACTCCTCCAGCATGGCACCGAGGGGAAGGCTCTGCCTGGGAGAGATCCTTCCTAGGAAGCAGCCCGACCTTCCCGAGCCTCGGCCGTCGGCTGGACAGTGGATACAGGCCCGCAGATCGCCGGCCGGCGCTGATCCCCCAGGAGCAGAAAATGAGGACTGACGTCCGATTCCCGACCAACGGCCTGCAGCTCGCCGGCCACCTCTACCTTCCCGAGGACAGCGACGGCCCGCTCGCCGCCATTGTCATCGGCCACCAGACGACCGGGGTCAAGGAGCAGTCACCGGCGGTGTACGCCACGCGCCTGGTCGAGGAAGGGTTCGCCGTCCTGACCTTCGACGCCGCCTTCCAGGGCGAGTCCGAGGGCATGCCCCGCGGCCTGGAGGACCCCTTCCAGCGCGCCGAGGACTTCCGCGCGGCGGTCTCCTACCTCACCACGCGTCCCGAGATCGATCCGGAGCGCATCGGCGTGATGGGCGTGTGCGGCTCGGGCGCCTACGCGCCCTACGCCGCCCAGACGGACCACCGCATGAAGGCCGTGGCAGGCGTCTCCGGGACCGACGTTCCCAGCTTCTTCCGCGGCGCCGACCCCGAGGGCTGGCAGCAGATGGTGGCGAACTCCGGGAACCTGCGCAGCGCCGAGGCCGCCGGCGAGCCCGCGGCAACGTTTGCTGTGCTGCCGGAGAAGGCCGATGCCGAGACCCCCGCCCCGGTCGCCGAGTTCGTCGACTACTACAAGACGCCCCGCGGCAGGCACCCGCGTTCCACGGGAGACGTGGTCGTGCGCAGCGCGGATCTCCTCGACCAGTTCGATTCCTTCGCCGACGTCGCCAAGATCGCGCCTCGCCCGCTGCTCATGATCGCCGGCACCGAGGCGGTGACCCGCGGGTTCTCGGAGAAGGCCGTCGCCGACAGCCCCGGCAACGCCGAGCTGTTCCTCGTCGACGGCGCCACCCACGTCGATCTGTACGACCGCGACCAGTACGTGACTCCTGCCGTCGCCAAGCTGGTCGAGTTCTTCAGCAAGCACCTCGCCTGAGCCGGCAAGCGTGAGCCGCCCTTCGGCGGACGCCACGTCCGCGCTGCGGGTAGGTCGCTTGGCCAGGGTGGGAGGTGTCCGGCGAGGGGCAGGCTGCCAGGTGTCGCGAAGGTGCTGGTCGCAGCCACTTTCCGATGGCTGCGACCAGCACCACGGCCTCGTAGCGGACGGCAAGCTTTTCGTATCTCGTGGCGACCGCGCGATGTCTCTTGAGGCGGTTGATCCCGCACTCGGCAGCGTGGCGCTCGCGGTGGTCGGACGGGTCGAAACGCGGCGGCCGGCCACCGCGGGAGCCGAGCTTCTGGCGGTTGCGTGCCTGGCCGGCCTTGTCGGGAATGGCGCATCGGATCCCTCGGCGGCGCAGGTAGGCGCGGTTCCTGCGGGAGGCGTAAGCCCTGTCGGCCGAACGCGCTCAGGGCGGACGCGTGGCCGACCCGGTCCGATGCGGGGCACGCGGACCTTTGCCGGCACGAGGTCGGACTGTGGCGAGTCGCCGCGCTGCCCGGCCGTCACCACGAGCGACGTGGGCTTCTGGCCCTGCTCGACCGCCAGGTGCAGCTTGGTGGTGAATCCGCCGCGCGAGCGTCCCAGTCCGTGATCATTCGGCTCGGTGAACACGCCGCCCGGTGCTTCCTTCTGCAGGTCACCCTGCTTGCGAGCCCCAGCCGCATGCTGATGGGCTCGGCACACCGTGGAGTCGACGCTCAGATCCCACGTGATCGCACCCTTCGCATCGGCCAGGGACCGGAGCCGGGTGAGGATCCGGTGCCACGTGCCGTTCCGCTGCCATCGGCGGAACGGGTCGTAGGCCCGGGTCCACGGCCCGTATTCGACCGGGATGTCTCGCCACGGAACTCCGGTGCGGACCCGGAACCGTATGCCGTCGGTCAGTTGCCGCCGAGGCCGGACGGGCGGCCGCCCCGCCCTGGCACCCTTCGGTGACAGTGGCTCCAGCGCTGCCCACTGCTCGTCCGTGAGATCTCCCCGTCCCATGAACCGTGGTCATCACCACCCAGGAGACACTTTCGCTGCACGGCCTAGGACCGGTACGGCTGCTGGGGCCGCTGGGGCTGTCCGTACGCCGGTCCGCCCTGGCCACCCGCGGCCTGCGCCAGGAGTTGCTCGGCCTGTTCCCCGGCAACCTGCTGCTCGGTGCCGCAGAAGGTGCACTGGAGCGTGTACTTCGTGGAGAAGGGGAACAGCGGCACGAAGAACAGGGTGAACTTGACGACGCGCTTCCTGAGCGCGTGCGCGGAGGGGGTGCCGCAGGAGCGGCAGACCAGCGTGAGCATCGCGAGCTGGTAGAGGTATCCCTTGGTGCCGAAGATGATCACGGGGCGGGTCCTTCCGGAGGTGCCTGTGGGCAAGAGATCCTTTCCCGGACTGCGCCCGGGAGGCCCCCGCCCACCACCTGTCCGGGAGGGCTCAGGAGACCGTGGTGCGGTCAGCCGGTGCGGGTGTCCGGAGCCCTGGTGGGTTCGGGAGCCTCCACGTACTCGGGGCAGTCGGGGTTGTGGCAGGCCCCTGGGCCCCATACCGGCACGTAGATCCCGAGCGTCTTGTGCCGTCCTCGGACGATGCTGTCCACGCGCTTCTTGCAGGCCGGGCACATCAGCACGCCTCGCGGCCCGCTCTCATGCTGCTCTCTGCCCATTCTTCGAGCGTAGCGCTCATCCGCGGCTCGGGAGAGGTCGTGATGCGGCAGGCGAGCCGAGGCGGCGGGCGACGACGAGGGGCCGGTCCGACGCCGAGGCGTCGGACCGGCCCCTCGTCCGTGGTCCCTGGGCCGTGGGCCGGTCAGTCCGTGCCGGACTCCATCGCGGCGCGGTCCAGCAGTTCGTCCTCGCCGGAGACCTCGCCGCGGGAGGCGATGGCCTCGGCGCCGCCCTCGGGCATGGCGCCGATCAGCCCGGTCGCCGCCGCCTGGGCGGCACCGATGGCGGGGCCGCCGGTGCCGATCAGACCGAGACCGGCGTACTGCTCCAGCTTGGCGCGCGAGTCGGCGATGTCGAGGTTGCGCATGGTGAGCTGGCCGATCCGGTCCACCGGGCCGAACGCGGAGTCCTCGGTGCGCTCCATCGACAGCTTGTCCGGGTGGTAGCTGAACGCCGGGCCCGTGGTGTCGAGGATCGAGTAGTCCTCACCGCGCCGCAGCCGCAGCGTGACCTCGCCGGTGACGGCCGAGCCGACCCAGCGCTGCAGCGACTCGCGGATCATCAGCGCCTGCGGGTCCAGCCAGCGGCCCTCGTACATCAGCCGGCCGAGCCGCCGGCCCTCGGTGTGGTACTGGGCGAGGGTGTCCTCGTTGTGGATCGCGTTGACGAGGCGCTCGTACGCCGCGTGCAGCAGGGCCATGCCGGGCGCCTCGTAGATGCCGCGGCTCTTGGCCTCGATGATCCGGTTCTCGATCTGGTCGGACATGCCCATGCCGTGACGGCCGCCGATGGCGTTGGCCTCCATCACCAGGTCGACGGGGGAGGCGAACTCCTTGCCGTTGACCGTCACCGGGCGGCCCTGGTCGAAGCCGATGGTCACGTCCTCGGCGGCGATCTCGACCGACGGGTCCCAGAACCGCACGCCCATGATGGGCTCCACGGTCTCCACGCCGGTGTCGAGGTGCTCCAGGGTCTTGGCCTCGTGGGTGGCGCCCCAGATGTTGGCGTCGGTGGAGTACGCCTTCTCGGTGCTGTCCCGGTAGGGCAGGCCGTGGGCGAGCAGCCACTCCGACATCTCCTTGCGGCCGCCCAGCTCGGTCACGAAGTCCGCGTCCAGCCAGGGCTTGTAGATCCGCAGGTGCGGGTTGGCGAGCAGGCCGTAGCGGTAGAACCGCTCGATGTCGTTGCCCTTGAAGGTCGAGCCGTCGCCCCAGATCTGGACGTCGTCCTCCAGCATGGCCCGCACCAGCAGCGTGCCGGTGACGGCGCGGCCGAGCGGCGTGGTGTTGAAGTACGCCCGCCCGCCCGAACGGATGTGGAACGCGCCGCAGGTCAGCGCGGCCAGCCCCTCCTCGACCAGTGCCGCACGGCAGTCGACCAGGCGCGCGATCTCGGCGCCGTAGGTCTTCGCGCGGCCGGGCACCGAGGCGATGTCGGGCTCGTCGTACTGACCGATGTCAGCGGTGTAGGTGCACGGCACGGCGCCCTTGTCGCGCATCCACGCGACCGCGACGGAGGTGTCGAGGCCGCCGGAGAAGGCGATACCGACGCGCTCACCGGTGGGCAGGGAGGTGAGGACTTTGGACATGGAAAAAGTATGCATCACAGCGCATGTTCATGCAACCCGTGCGTGAGGAATCCGTCGGCCCCTCGCGGACGAGGCGCCGACGGACCGGTGCCCGGTGGGCTCAGGGGCGGTGCCGCCCGGCCTTCAGCTCGCCCAGGAAAGCGACCCACGCACTCGCCCGGAAGGCCACGACGGGCCCGTACGGACGCTTGCTGTCACGGACGGGGACGAGGGACGGAACCCCGTCGGCGACCTCCACGCAGTCGCCCCCTGCTTGATTGCTGTAGCTGCTCCTGCGCCAGGCGGCGCCGCTCGGATCGGGACGGGACATTCGAGGCACGGTGGTTGTCCTCCGTCATGGACCGGATCATGTCGAGCGACATGAGAGGAGGCAGGGCTGCCGCCCGTAGCCGATCGTAAATCACCTTGTAGCGACTGACCTTGGCCGGTTCTTCGATGAGTTGGCCGTAGTCGGACCCTTCCGTGTAGGCCACTTCCGAGCCGTCCGGGAGGGTGAGGAGGGTCAGCGACCCACCCATCGCTTCATGTCCGCCCTGGTCGAACGGCAGTACCTGGACCGTGATGCGTCGGTCGGTCGTAGCGTCCAGCAGGCGTTCCAACTGCCTCTGTGTCACGTCACGCCCGCCGATCGGACGTCTCAGTACCGCCTCGTCCAGGATGACGCACAGCTCGGGCCGTCCGGGAGTACTGATCCGCTCCTGCCGCCCCATGCGGGCAGCGACCCTCTCCTCCAGTTCCTCCTCGTTGTCGAGCAGTGCGTCGAGGCTGAGGACCGCCCGCGCATAGTCCTCGGTCTGCAACAGTCCGGGCACCACGTGGGCCGCGTACTGCCTGATGGACACCGCCTGCTCCGAGTAGGCCATGAACTTTCGCGACCAATCCGGAAACGCCTCCCGGTACACGTACGGCCACAGCTCCACGAGGAGGTTGTCCGCACCGAGGACGGCGTCGAGCGCACGCGCGAGCTCCAGCGTGGGCTTGGCGCCGGAGGCCCGTTCGATCTGGGTGATCCGGGTGCTCACGACGTGGGTCTTCTCGCCGAGCTCGGCCTGGGTCATACCGGCTGCCGTACGCAGCCTGCGTACGCGCGCGCCGAAGAGCGCGGCCATGGACGCGCTCGGATCAATTGCGTTGGCCAAGGCGTCACTTCCGTTCCTTACGAGCCGAAAGGTAAGGCTGTGTCACCTTTCGAGCGTAGGCCGACAGGACGACTCTTGAACGCGGAACGTGACGACGCGTGCGCGATACGCGCCACCGCTCAGCCCGACAGAGAAGGACGTGCCGACCGTGCTGACAGGAACGACCACTTCACCGGACGACCCGGGCGCCGCTGCTCCCGGCGAACCGCGCTCGTTCAGAAGGCAGTTCGCCTCGTCGCCGCTCGGCGCCAGACTCGCCCGCCACCTGGCCGTGCGGTGCCTGGAGGAGTGGGGCTACCCACCGGATTCCGACGTGTCGTGCACGATGGCCCTGGTCGTGGGCGAACTGGCGGCGAACGCCGTGCGGCACGGCCGCGTACCGGGCCACGACTTCAGCCTCGGACTCGGCCTGCACGAGGCGGCGGACACGCTCCGCATCGAGGTGGCGGACGCGGCGACCGCGAAACGTCCCCCGGAGAGCCCGCCGACGTCGCCGCCGGAGGGGGAGTCGGGCCGGGGCCTGTTCCTGGTGGACCTGCTCTCCGCCCGCTGGGGCACGGAGCCCCGGGACCCGGTGGGCAAGACGGTCTGGGCGGAGCTGGACACGTCAGCGGCACCGGCGGACCCGCCAACCGGCTGCTGACGGGACTCACTTGGCCGATGGGGCGCCCTGCGGGGGTGTCCTACGACTGCCGTCGGCCGAGAACGCAGAACTCGTTGCCCTCGGGGTCGGCCAGGACGACCCACGGCTGATCGCCCTGGCCGATGTCGACGCGCCGCGCGCCGAGAGCCACGAGACGGGCCACCTCGGCGTCCTGGTCGTCCGGCACGAAGTCGAGGTGCAGTCGGCTCTTGGCCTTCTTGGGCTCGTCCAGCAGGACGAACTCCAGCCCCGGCGCCCGGTCCGGCTCCGGACGGATCGCGAACTCCACGTCGGAGGTGTGGACGACGACCCACCCGAGAGCCTCGGCCCACCACCGCCCCAGCCCCGCCGGATCCGCCGAGTGAACGATCACGTTCTGCCACCTCAAGCTCATGAGCCGAGCTTAGGCTCACCGGCACCCGATGGGCAGTCCCCTTTCCGTACGGCCCTGCCCACCGGAGAACCCGGACCGGCGTTCACGACCGTGTGGCGGTCCCGCACCCCGCGTCGCCGGCCTCCCGCATACGCGTCTCCATCGACGTGCTCCGGTCGTACGGGTCGACTTCGGGACCGTCTCCCGTGGGTGAGGCCGTGCGTTCCGCGCCGAACTCGGGGGTGAGGTAGCCGGTGAAGGTGCCGCAGCCGCCGTTGGTGGTGTCCACCTTGTAGGAGACGAGGGAGAACGTGCCCGGCTCGATGACGACCTTCGCCGGGTCGTCCCAGCTCATCACGACCTCACGACGCACGATGGTGCGCACGACTTCCTCGCTGCCCGCCGCGGCGCGTACGACCGGATACACGTACGTGACGTCGGTGGTCACCTCGACCGCACCCCGCTTGCCCTCCCGGTACGTGATCCGCCCCCGTGTCTTGACCACGTCCCCGACGAGCCGGACCTTCGCCTTCTCGAACCGGCTGAACAGCAGCAGAGGGTCGTTCTCCCGGCTGGGCGCACGGAACGCGGCCGCCAGGTAGTCCTGGACATCCTGCTGGTGGGGATTGAGCAACGCGATCGCCTTCTCCGGCCGCTCCCCGCGCAGCACGCCGGGATCCAGACTGGACGCGGCGAGGAAGTCCCGGGACTTCTCGAGCGCCTGCGCGACCTGTTCCTTGCTCATCCACCCGGTCGCCCGTGCCTCGGGCAGGCCGATCCCGGCCGTCCCGTCACCCCACTGCGCCGCGGGCGACCCCCGGAACGGCTGCTCCAGGGTCGGACGTCGAGCTGCCGCTTCCGTCGGCGGCGGTTGATCCGGACGCTCCGACTCCACGGCGAGCGGCGCATTCCCGCCGCCGTCGTCCCCGCCTCCGAACCAGCCGGCCACCCGCCCCGGAGCCAGCGCCACGACCAGCAGGGCGAGCGCGACCAGCAGACCGATCGCGTACCAGCCCTTACCCCCTCGCCGCCGGGCCGGTCGGTGACTCCGCCACGGCTCGGGAGGGCTGCCCTCCTCCCGCAGCCGCTGCGCCACCATCCGGGCCCGAGCCGACGGTTCCTCGGGCGCGCCCGCGGTCCCCGCCTCGGCTTCGCGGAGGAAGCGCTCCCACTCCTCGTCCGGTATGGACCCCTCACCCTTGCCCACGACGGGCCCCACCCTCCTCACGCACCCGGCCCCTCCCCAGGGCCGGTCATCTTCCGTGCATCCTGACATGGCCCGGCACTGCTCCACGATCGCCCCCGGACGCGGCCTGCCGGCAGGACACCGGCGCTCGCCTCCGCCCGGGCCGAGGCGGCGCCGTGATCACGCGGTCGGACATCCACCGCTGCTGCGAGGACGAGGGGTTGTACGTCTCGCCGGAGACGCGGTGTCAACCTGACGACTTGCAGACGATCGCCGTGGCAACGACATCAGGATCCGTGCCGGTGTAGTCGGTGACGCTGCGACCCGGGTCGTCCGACGGCGTCGGCGTCGAGCACCCCGAAGAAGAACTCGAGGACGACGGTTTCGGCCGGGGACCCGACGTCGGCTCGATCCCGTCGTCGACCGACTCCGTGAACGACCAGCCGGCGACGACCAGCACGAGCCAACCGCCGACCAGCCACCCTCTCGTACGCCCGCTCACCACGCCCCCGTCCGAAGCCCCCACGGCAGGCGGCAAGTCTGCCAGCCGTCCGGCCGGGCCGCGGGACGCCGGTGAGGGCGCCGGGGAAGCCGACGCCGTGGACACGCAGACGAAACAGGTGAGGCACCTACGAAAATCCGTAGGTGCCTCACCTGGTGTTTCTCTGTCGGGGTGGCGGGATTTGAACCCACGACCTCTTCGTCCCGAATGAGGTTCGGGCAAGATCATTACCGGGCCTGGAGGGAATCCGCCCTGGTCGGAGGCTTGGGGCGGGGTGGTTTTGGTTGGCTTCGCTAGGTCCGTGAGAGAAGATCATCTCCCAGATTTCTCCCACGCTGAGCGGCGGTGGTGTCTGGACCGTGGTCGTGCGGCACTTTGCGTAAGCAAGTTTACGCAGGTGCGGCGGTACACGAGGTGCTGGAGCAGTGGATGCCCTCCGGCGAAGTGGGCCCGTCACCGACTTGCGTCCAGCAGTGATCGTGGGGACTGACCTGGGAGGGGCGGAGCATGACCGAACAGGAGGGGCTGGACGAAGTCGCGGAGTGCCGGAGCGGGTGCTGGATCTGGCGCGGATCTGCTCCACGGAGTGGGAGGGGGGGAGAAGGCTCTTACGGGGAACCAGCTGGGGTATAGGAGTAGCGATGAGCTCTGCGCCAGGTGGGATCCAAGCGTCTGAGCGCCGTGGCAGGTCCAGTACCTCGCCACGGCGCTACGCGGCCAATCCTCAGATCTGGCGGGCCTTCCACTTGCGGATCGCTTGATCGAGGTGTGCGCGCAACCGTGCTGCCGCTGGCGCGCCGGGCAGGAGCTGCTCGTACGCCTCGCTCCTACGGTGAGCTATGAGTGCCGCGAGGTTGGTGGAACTTCGTGACGGATACACCAGCGAGCAGTTGTCCTGCCCTAGTTCCTGGGCCAGGCCGAGGAAGCTGCGACCGACACCCAGCCCCGGTGACGTGGCGTAATGCTTGGCCTCGATCGCGGCGACGAGCTTGTGGCTCCTAGGGTGCACCCCGGCCAGCCGACTACGTTCAGCCTCTCGCTGATCGATGATCGCTACGTCACACTCGTGCGCGACCTTTGATCGGCCGGCGACGTACACGCCCAGATGAATCTCGAGCCGCTTTTGGGTGCCGGGGAGGCTGACCAGGCCGTATGTAAAGGCGCCGGTCCAGAGGTTGCCCGGCGACCTCCGGAAGCGGAGCGCGGAGGCCGGGTTCGAGCCGTCCTGCGTGAGGAGTGTGGTTCCTCCCACATCTTTCACGGCGTCAAGGCATAGCACCATCAGAGACGCCTCGTAGAGATCAGACTCGTCGGCGCTGTTGCGGTAGACCGGCTCCAAAGCGCCGATCGCTTTCTCGATGGCCTGCACGAGGTTGGCTTTGCTCACTGGAGGGCCTCCGAGTACGTATCCTGGCCGTCCGCAAGCAGCTCGCGCACCGTCTGGAGTGCGGCCCACGCCTGTGCAGTCTCACTCTGCAGATCGAGCTGAGACGGGACCTCCAGCTCTGGATCTCCAAATTCAATTCTCGAGCCCATTCCTCGTTCCCTGACGGCGTCCAGCACAGACTTTCGCGTGGCATACATCGTCTCGGCCAGAGTCAGCACTGCTTCACGGACAAGTTGGAGACGTTCCTCACCTGTGTACGGGATAACAGCGATGTCGCCCTGCCCGAGGGCCGGCAGCTTGGTCGCAGCAAGACGGCTTGCCCGCTCGTAGTACTGCCCCTCCTCCTGAAGGTGGTCCTGCGCGGAGACAACGCGGCCATGCCGGACCTCTTCGTCCAGCTGATCTGCCAGGCCCGGGATCTCTTCCCTCAGCCGCGTCATGAGTGATTCGTATTGGTTGTGGCCGATGGCCATGCCTCCCCCTTGGTCTCCAGTTTGGCGAGAACTGTACCCACCCCCGCTGACAAGGAAGCGGCGGCAGCCGGGTGCGCGGATGCTTCCCGAGGCCAGAGGGCGGTGTCGTCTGGTTTGGTGGTGGGCCACGGGGCTCGGGGTTGGCGCCCGTGGGGGCCCGCTCCCTCACATGGCGCTACAGTCGATTGCCGTTCCACTGCGCAGGGAGATACGTGGCTACTGTCCCACCTACTCGCCGGATCGAGCTTGCTGGGGTGAATGCCCTGCGGACGCTGCTGGAAAATCTTGATCATGTCGTGCACACGGTCGACGGCAGCGCCGATATGGGCGAGGACCTGATCGTTGACTTCACCCGGGGCCGGAAGCGGACCGGCCGCATGATCGCGGTGCAGGTGAAGACTGCTGGCGGGCGGTCGAGTAAATACCGGCGTGCCAGCGGCTACGCGATTCCCGTGGGGAGCCACGCAGGCGACTGGTCCACCCGCCCGATCCCTGTTATTGGGGTCATCTACGACATGGAGGCCGGACGGCTGTTCTGGGTGAATCTGACGAAGGTTCTGAGGGCAGCTCCTAAGCCGCCTCGTTATGTGAAGGTTCCCTTCGGCGCTGAACTGTCAACAGAGACGGTCGAGCAGTTCGTCGCCGAGATCGATGCCTATGCCCGCGTGATGGGGACTCCTGACGAGGAACGCACGCCCGCCGATAGCGATGGGCCGACGGTGAAGCCATCGAAGGCGCGGCGAGTGCGACTGACGGCCGGCTGGAAGGACCTCTCGTTCACCGACCAGGCGCACCATCCCGTTTGGACGCAGGGGTGGTTCATCATTTGGGACCACTACCGGCTGACGCTGATCGACGGCCGCACTGGCAAGAGGCAGATGGGCGGGATCAGGACTCTCTTCCCGCATGTGCCCGTAGCCGGAGACCAGGCTCTCTTCCTCCCTGCCGTACCTGATCGCTTGAAGGCGCTGAATCTGCCGACTTTCAGACCTCGTTGGGAAGTCCGACTGCGCGTCGACCCTGCGAGGATGGCCTTCGTTGAGGGTGTGTTGTATGCGCCTGGTCAAGATGGAGGACTCTTCGCCCTTGACCCCCGAAGCGGGGCCCAGCGTGGGCCGACTCTTCTCCCGGGGCACCCTATTCTCACCCAAACACGCATTGCAGCCGGCAGCCTGATCGTCCTTGCAGGGCCTCCCGCTGATCACGGCAGCGCTACTCAGCGATCGAAGGGCTGTGCCCTGGCCCTGGACCCGAGCGACGGAGAGCAGCGCTGGGTCTACGAACCGCGGGGTTCGCTTTTGCCGCACTGGGCTGCTTCAGACCAGATGCTCTACCTCTTGGAGGAGGTCAAATCGGCCCAGTACTTGGTGGCCGTCCATCCCACTAGTGGCGAAGAGTCCAGACGATGGAAACTGGCCGACGACGTGGCTTTTCCACCTGTCGCATCGAGTTCGGCGGGTCACGCGCTGGGTCGTTCTGGCATTCTTCAGACGTACGGTTCCGTACCTCGTCGGTGCCGTTGGAGCTATAGAACCCAGCAGCGCACGCCCCTCGCTCCGGTTGCCGCAAGGGACCTTGTGCTCGTGGTAAGCGCGCCGCACGTGCTGACTGCCCTTGACGCAGCAACTGGCACCGAACGGTGGTGCTTCAAGGAACGGGGAGATTTCACGACTGCCCCCATCGTGGTTGAGGACATCGTGTACGTGGCCCACCGCGGCGGGCGACTTATTGCGCTCGATTTGGGTACGGGCGTTCGGCTCGGTTCGACCCCATGCCACCTGTGGGAAGAGGGGGAACGGGGACAGCCTACGGTCGCGCAGGGCAAGTTGGTGTTTTCCGGTCGCTACGGCGGAGTGCATTCTGTCGATTTGGGACTGAACGGCGACGGAGAGAGCCGTAGGGATCTTGCGTGACTCGCGCAGGGGCAGCCCCGCGAGGGCGTCGCCGTCCACCAGTGAGCTCGGCTGCCAAGCGGCGTGCCATCCGAGGGAGCGAGTACTCAGCGCACGAGTGGGAACCGTACGCGGTCGGTGTCGGCCGAGGTCGTGCCTGTGGGGACGACTTCAACGTTGGGGAGAAGCCGGGACCGCCAGTGGTGTGCGATGCCGTGTTCGTTGTCAACGGGTGCCGCCGACGTGGGCGGCCTCTGCGGAGTTGATCAGCCGAGTGATCACCGATGGAAGCTCGGGAGCCGGCTTTATTGAAGGCTGGGCAGGGGCTCCTGGGAAGCGGGGCAGGCGCCCGGTGATCGTTGTGCTCGGGTGGGGTGGGCTCGCGTATCGTCCGTGGCGTGATTGATGCCACCGTGGCGGTCCGAAGCGATATCCCCGACAGTGCGCTCTCAGAGTTGATCGATGCCTTCGATCTCGGAGGCGTGTGGGAGCGTCGCTATCTCGCCGATGGGCTGATGAATGCGAACTGGAGGCTGGACACCCCGGCCGGACAGTTCGCTTTGAAGCGGGTCACGGACGTCTCCCTGGAGCGGTTGCAGCGCAATCTCCGGGCGCTGGCAGCCCTCGCCGCCGACGGAGTCCCGGTGAGCGCCCCAGTACCCACGGTCTCGGGATCGCTGGTGGCGCAGGTCGGAGGTGGCGCCTGGTGCCTGTTCCCGTGGGTGGCCGGCTCACATGTCCGAGGTGTCGACCTCAGCCCGGCCCGGGTGAGTGCGCTGGGCGCGCACCTGGGGCGCCTGCACCTGAGCCTGGGCAGCGCTTGCGGTCGAGGGCTGCTACCCGGGGTGCCGGAGACGATCACCGCGGACGTCACGTCGCCGGAGCGGGCGGTGGAGAAGGCCGAGCGGCTGTTCGTAGCCGTACGCGACAAGGGCACCGGCAGCGACTTCGACCAAGCGGCCGCTGCCGCCTTGGACCACCGGAAGGCCCTCATCTTCAAACACGCCGATCACCGTCCGCGATCCGTGACGCCTGAGGGTGGTCACGGGTGGACGCACGGTGACGTGCAGTACCGCAATCTGCTCTGGGAAGGCGGGGAACTTGCCGCCATCCTGGACTGGGACCGGGTCGCGGTGCGTCCGTATGCGGAAGAGGTCGTACGGACGGCGCAGGTGCAGTTCGGGGTGGGAGGGGTGTTCGACCTCGCGCGGGTCTCGGCGTTCGTCGAGGGGTATCGGTCGGTGGTGCCGCTGGAGCCGTCTGCGCTGGTGGACGGTGTCCGGCGGCTGTGGTGGAAGCGGATGACGGACTTCTGGCAACTGGAGTTCCACTACGACCGCGGTGACCTCTCCTTCGATGAGCTGTTCACCGCGGACGAGGCGCTGCTGCACTGGTGGACGGACCGGCTGGACCAGGTCGAGGACGCCTTCGCCGCGGGCTAGAAGACTCATGAAGATCTTGGTGGGGGCTGTCCGGCCGTAGGCCGGGCGGCCCCTTGGTCTATGCGGTTGCTGGGTTGATCGTCCAGGTGCT
>NZ_JBIWJA010000044.1:0-59727 GCF_044764905.1 Streptomyces sp. NPDC093586
AGGTGCCGTCCCGCTGCCATCGGCGGAACAGGTCGTAGACCCGGGTCCACGGCCCGTACTCGACGGGCACGTCCCTCCACGGAACACCGGTCCGGACCCGGAACCGTATGCCGTCGATCAACTGCCGCCGAGGCCAGACGGGCGGCCGTCCCGCCTTCGCGCCCTTCGGCAACAACGGCTCCAGCACCGCCCACTGTTCGACCGTGAGATCTCCCCGACCCATGAACCGTGATCATTCACAGCTCAAGATCCACTTTCGATACACGGCCTAGGGTCGGCACGCCGCTGCCGGTACAGGTGCTGGGCCTCGGGCCGTCCCGTCGCCGGGTTCCCTCGGTCGCGTGGTGACGAGCCCGCGCCGGGACGGGACGAGGCCGTGCACGAGGACGGGGCCGTGTACGGGGATCAGGTCGTCGATGCCTCGCCGGCCCCGTCGGAGGCCGGCGAGGCGGTGGGTGTACCGGGGCTCGGGGGCGCGGCTTCGGCCGCCGGTCCGGCAGAGGCCGAACCGGCGACCCGCACGGCGGCGCGCCCGGGTGAACGCTGACCCGGGCGCGCCGGAGGCCCCTCGGGCCTGCCTTCGCGAGGGCGAGCGGTGCGGTCAGGCAGAGCCGGCGCTGTCACACAGCACGACGCCCTCGACCGTGTTCCCCGCCGTTCCGTACCCCGGGAAGGTGAACCAGGCGCCCGGGGACACCTCCTGGCACGGGACGTCCGTTCCGTCGCCGTACACGACCTTCACGGTGTGGGCCGCGGAGCAGTCGTTGATGACGAACGTGTAGCGCCAGCCCGCGCTGTACGTCACGCACGCGGGTACGGCGAGGCTGCTGTCCGTGCCCTCCTTGGACTCGGCGTGCGCCGAGGTGCCCGGCACCGCTACGGCCAGAACCACCGCAGTGGCCATGACAGTTGAACGCACGAATCGCCTCATCGCCCTGCTCTCCTTCATTAGGTGAACGAATGGCCTCAGAGTACGAGGGGCCTCGTGCGCTTGAAATTCTTTGCGGCAATTTTCAGCAAGGCGTAGTCATGTCTTTCTCCCACACAGTCGGGCACCAAGTCGCGTGAACGAGCAGCTCAGCGCGTCGCCTCTACGACGCACCGTCCGAGTGCGGACTCGGTCGGTCAGATGAACTGCAGAACCGATCGAGGTTACCGTCGGATGAAACGGCAGGTCCTGCTGCTGCCGCGGTCCTGTTGCCGTCGACAGACGAAGACATGCTCACGATGCGCGAAGTGGCTGCGATGAGGCCGAAAGCGATCGTCCCTCACTCGGTTCCCGGCACCGCCCCGTACGCGAAGTGCCCGTGCCGGACGTCCGGCACGGGCACTTCGCGTACGGTTTCCGTCAGTGCGACCGGACCCCCGTGGCCGCGAGCAGCGCGCCGTTGGCGGCCCGCTGGGTCGCGATGACCTGACCGCGCAGCACGGTACGGGCCCGGTCGCGGTCGCGCAGGTCGACTGCGAAGACCGGGCGGTCCTTGATCGGGCGGACGGGGTGCCCTTTCCTGGTTCAGCTGCGCCAGGTGTCGTTCAGCAGGGCCCTGCCGCCTGCGGGGACGGTGGCGGTGCGGTTGCCGCCGCTCTCCCAGGTGACTTTGCCGGAGGCGTCCTTGCGGAGGAACTTGTACTCGAACGAGGTGCCGGCCGGGAGGGCGACGTCGAGTTTCCAGGCGGGGTAGGCCGCCGGGTCGAGCTTGAGCGCGTCGGCCGTGTTCCAGTTGCCGAGTCCGGGCTTGTCGCCGGTGACGTAGATGTTCTCGCCCCAGGCGGTGGTGGCGTCGACGCTGAACGAGGCACCGGTGGTGACGCCGGGGTCCCCGCCGCCCGGGCCGGTGCAGTCGGTCGCGCCGGTGTGCAGGGCGAGGGCCGTGTCGGCGCCGAGGGTCGCGGTGAACTGCCCGGCACCGTTCACCGTGACGGGCTTGCCGCTCTGGACGTCGCAGTAGGTGCCGGCGGGCAGCGACGTCTGGAAGGTGCGGGTCAGTGAGCCGGACTCGTGGTTGATCGCGACGTAGGCCTTGCTTCCGCGGCCGAAGGCGATGGCGTTGTTGCCGTTGTCCCACCAGTCGGTCACGGCCGCGCTGCCCGCGGTGTTGCGGAACCCGACCATGCCGGCGATCTCGCGCCAGGCGTGCTGGCACTTCCACCCGTGGGTGTAGCAGGCGTCGACCCGGCCGTTGTCGGGGCCACCCGCGTCGTCGGTGAACTCGTAGCCTGAGTGGACGTCCGGTGAGCCGTAGGGCCAGGCGAGCATGAAGACGTGGGCGAGGGTGTACTTGGCGCCGTCCTTGTAGGTCAGCGTGGTGTCGTGGCGCTCGGTGTCGTGGTTGGTCACGAAGGTGGCGGCCTTGCCGCTCGGGACGTACCCCCAGGCCTCGCCGATGTTCTTCAGGTACGCGAGCTTCTCGCCGGTGAAGACGCGCTTCAGGTCCTTGCCGTAGGAGAACTCCTGGACGTCTCCGGTACCGGTGTACTGGCCCGGCTGCACGGCCTCGCCGGGCGCCCCGATGGTCTCCTGCTTCCAGTAGACGCCCGGGTCGCCGAGCCGGCTCTTGATGTCGGCGAGGTCGCCCGGCGGAATGTGCTTGGCGGCGTCGATGCGGAAGCCGTCCACGCCGAGGGACAGCAGGTCGTTCAGGTACCCGGCGACGGTCTTGCGGACGTACTCCTCACCGGTGTCGAGGTCGGGCAGGCCCGACAGTTCGCAGTGGTGGACGTTCCAGCTGTCCCCGTAGTCGTCGATGTCTCTCGGACAGTCGTCCATGTCGGACTTGGAGTACAGGCCGGGGTAGTCGTACTTGCTGTAGGAGGAGCCCCCGGTACCGGTGCCGGCGCTGTTGGCCATGTGGTTGATGACCGTGTCGGCGACGACCTTGACGCCGGCGGCGTGACAGGTGTCGATCATGCGCTTGAAGGCGGCACGGTCGCCCAGTCTCGTAGCGATCTTGTAGCTGACGGGCTGGTACGCGGTCCACCACTGCGGACCCTGGACCCGCTCGTTCGGCGGTGACACCTGCACGTACCCGTATCCGGCCGGCCCGAGGTCGCCGGTGCAGGCCTTGGCGACCGAGTCGAAGTCCCATTCGAACATCACCGCGGTGACGTCCTTGTCGCCGGGCGGATCCGCCTGCGCGGTTCCGGGCGCCGTGACGACCACAGCGGCTCCCGCCACAAGGGCGAGTGCAGTGGCCACGGTCCTGTTGGCCATTGTTCCTCCTGATCCACCAGATGCGGATGAGAGGCCTTCACGCAGCAACGCGCCGTGCCCGACAGGCCTGAGGGGTTCCTCTTGCTGAAAGAATCAGCAACTGTTTTCGTCCGAGACCGTACGAGTCGCCCAACCCTTGGTCAACCCTTCCGTCAGGACTCGTTCTTCTCTCCACAAGAACTTCAACACCCCTGGTCCAGGCGGTGGTTGTGGTTCCGTAATGTCTTTCGCAAGGGTTCCAGAGGTGTTACGTTCCCTCACCGTCCGGTCCGGCGGTCCGGAGGCCCGGCGAGTCCGGGCCCACGCGCACGGTCCGCCGGGCCGGATCCGCGGACGGGGTCCCGCAGCCACCGTGCCGCGTGCCGTCCCGTGGCTCCGGTCGGGATCGCGAGCAGAGCGGTGGCCGCAACGCCACGCCGCATCGTGAAACCCCGCCGAGCAGGACCGGAAGCGGGCGGAGCCGACGAAACCCGCTCCACCCATGACGAGGATCGCCGATGTCATGGGATGGGATACACCTTGCCGTGGTCGCCGATCACCGACCGGTGAGCCCGCGAAAGACGGGGGCCGGTCCCGCGACGGCGCCGCGGCCGATGCGGGGGCGGGTCGGTCTGGGGCGCGTTCCCACAGGTCCTTCCTCGAACGTGAGGCGTGGTGGCGCCGCAAGCACGTCGGCTCAACCGGAGCGGCGGGGCCGCTCGCAAAAACTTTCTGGAACGATCCGCAAAGCCTTGCAGGCTCCTGCATCCAAGTGCTTGACTCGCCACCGAACCGCCAGCCGTGGTGTGCCACAACGCAGTTCGCCGGTGGGCGCGGTGCAGCCGGTCCGACGAGCAGGGGCAGCGATGGCAGGCTTACGGCAGACACAGCACCTGGCACGGGAGGCCCGGCATCCGACACCGGGCGCCTCCGAGGAAGCCGTCCACGGACGCCGGGTGTTCGCCGAGGGACGCGGTCCCGTTCTGTTCGACCGTGCCGACCGGCTCACCGAGTTCGTGGGGAAGCCCGCCGAACCGACCAGCGACCTGGTCCTCGCCGCGTTCCGCGCCTTCGACGCCGCGGTGCTGCACCGCTACCCGGAGAAGCTGGACGGCACCGACCGGCAGCACGACATCGGCCGGGACGGCATCCCCGCGACTCTCGCGGGCGGCGAGGACATCCGCGACCACGAGGTGGTCGGCCACTGGGAGGGCATCGGCACCGTCGAGCGCTACCACCGGGCCCATCTGATGCTCGCGGCCGGCGGGCCGCGGCCGGGTGGCCGACTCCCTGGGCGCGGTCGCCTCGTTGGTCCCGGTGGACCCCGTCGACGAAGGCCGGGTGGAGCACAGCGTTCTGTTCCCGGGTGTACGCGTCGGGGCGGACGCGCGGGTGAGGCGCAGCCTGCTGCTGCCCGGCGCCACGGTCCCCACCCGGTCAGGACATCGACTCGGCGGTGGTCCTGGAGAACGGACACGTGCAACGGGTCGAGGACACCGCTGCCGTCACGGAAGGAACCCGAACATGAGCCAGTCCCCCTACGACGTCCTGGTGGTCGGCGGAGCCGGTGTGGACACCGTCGTCCGCGTCGACGAACTGCGGATCCCGTCCGGCGATTCGCTGCACGTGCCCCCTGTGCACGACTACGTCGCGCACACCGGCAACGGCGTGGCGCTCGGCTGCCACGCCCTGGGCCTCGCCACGAAGTTCATCGACTTCCTCGGCGACGACCCGCAGGGCCACGCGGTGCTCACCGCCTACGCCGGACGCGGCCTCGACTTCAGCCACGTGGTGTCCCCGCACGGCACCCCGCGCGGCGTCAACCTGGTCGACACGCAGGGCCGCCGCTTCTCCTTCTACGACTCCCGGCACCCGCAGGACCTCCGGCTGCCCCGCGCCTTCTACCTGCCCCACCTGGAGCGGGCGCGCCACGTCCACCTCTCGATCGTCGGACACAACCGCGACCTGTACGAGGACATCCACCGGCTCGGGGTGTCCAGCTCCACCGACCTGCACGACTGGGACGGCGACAACCCCCACCACCGGACCTACGCCCTCGCCTCCGACTACGTCTTCATGAGCGCCGCGGCCGTCCACGACCGGCTCGACGAGGTCCTGCACGGCATCCTCGACGAGGGCCGGGCCCGCTTCGTCGTGGCCACCGACGGAACCGACGGCTGCCACCTGCTGATGCGGGGCGAGCCGAAGGTGCGCCACTTCCCCGCCGTGCGGCCGGAGCGGCCGGTCGTCGACAGCAACGGCGCCGGAGACGCCTTCGTCAGCGCCTTCCTCCACGCCCACCTCGAGGGGCGCCCGGTGGAGGAGTGCGTCCTGGCCGGATCGGTGTCGGGGGCCTTCGCCTGCGCGGCCGCCGGCACCCACACCGAGTTCATCGACCTGCCCGGTCTGCGTGCGGCCTGCGCCCGCGCCGTCCCGGCGGAGTGAAGGAGCACCCGGGGTGCGCATCATCCGCTTCTCCTTCGAGTGCGGGGCTTCGACAACCGGCTGATGCGCGGCGAGACGGTCACGGTGCCCGAGGACCGGTGGACGGCACCGGCGCCGGTGGACGACGTCGCGGAGGTGACGGCGGCCGTCCGGGTGCCGAGGCGCCCGTCCCGCCGGTCCTCGACCTGGGCGGACCGTGCCTGGACTCAACCGGTCGTCGCAAAGACGCTGGGGGCGCCGCGGCCGACCGCGCGCCCGGCGACAGCACGGAATACCTGACCGGTGACGGGCGGGACGGAAACGTTCGCCGCACCGGACGAACGAATACCCGGGATCGGGGATGCCCACTCCCAACTCCCCTACCACGTGGCCCTGTTCACCCGGGCCGGCTCCACCTGCCGAGAGAGGCACGGAGCACGTGGGTCCAAGGCTCACTCCTGCTCACCGCTCCGGACGGCGGGCAGGAGCAGGCACAGGGGAACGGCGACCGCGGTGAGGGCCACGGACCAGCGGAACGCGTGACCGAAGCCGTTGGCGAGTGCGGTGGGTGTGTGGGCGTCGTCGATGTTCTGCTGGAGGACGACGAGGAGGACGGCCATCCCCACCGCGCCGCCGATCTGCTGGGCGACGCGGGTGATGATGCCGGCGCCGGGAATCTCCTCGTGCTCCAGCCCGATGTAGGCGGCGCCCATCGGCGCGATCATGGCAGCGCCCAGGGCGATGCCGCGCACGAACAGCGCTCCCGTGAACAGGAGTTCGCCGGTGCCGGCGGTGACGAAGGCGAACGGCACGGTGGTCACGGTGACGGAGGCGAAGGCCACGAGGGCCACCGCGCGCGGGCCGACTCGGTCCATGTACCTGCCCGCCAGGCCGCGGGCGACGAGGGCACCGACCCCCTGGGGAATGAGCAGCAGCCCGGCGCCGAGCGGGGTCGCGCCCCGGACCTGCTGGAAGTACAGGGGAAGCAGAGTCATCGACCCGAACAGGGAGATGCCGCCCAGGAAGAGCAGGGCGGAGGACGAGGCCACCGAGCGGTGCCGGAACATGCGCACGTCGACCAGGGAGCCGGCGGCCCGGGTGAGCGCCCGGGCGGTGAAGCCCCCGGTCAGGACCAACCCGGCGAACAGCGGGACGAGGACCTGGACGGCGGCGAAGCCCGTGCCGTCGCCGACCCGGGAGAGGCCGTGGAGAAGGGCGGCGGTACCCGGGCAGAGCAGGAGCAGCCCGACGGTGTCCGGGCGGGCGCGGGGGTGGCCGGGGACGGGGCGGTCGTCGGGCAGGTCACGCCGGGCGAGCCATATGCCGGCGAGGCAGAAGGGGACGTCGATGAGGAACAGCCAGCGCCAGTCGGCCAGGTGGAGGACGAGACCGCCGAGGACCGGACCGAGGACCGGACCGAGGACCGGACCGAGCGCCGTGGGCACGGTGATGACGGCCATGACCTTGCCGATGGCGCGTCCCTTCGCGGCCTGCACCAGCAGGGTGTACATCAGCGGCATCATGATGCCGCCCGCGAGGCCCTGGACGAGACGGAAGGCGATGAGGCCGGCGGCGTTCCAGGCCAGGGCGCTCAGGAGCGAGCCGGTCAGGAAGCCGCCCAGGGCCGCGATCCACAGACGCCGGCCGCCGAGCCGTGACTGGGCCCAGCCGGCGAGCGGGATGGTGACGAAGACGGCCAGCATGTAGCCGGTGCTGACCCATTGGACGGTCGGCAGCGGGGCGTCGAGGGAGGCGGTCAGGTCGTTCAGGGCGACGCTGACGACGGTGGTGTCGAGGACGGCACCGAGGGCGCCGACGATGAGGGTGACCGCCATGCGCCGCACGGCGGGGTCGACGCGGTCGGAGCCGGAGACGGTGAGGGCGGGCCCGGCCCCGTGGGCAGTGCTCACGGTTCACCTTTAAGATAGACCCACCTTCCTTACCTTTCGCAGGGTAGGCAGACACCGTAAGAAACACAAACCTGTCTAAGGCAGGGAGGCGCGATGGCCGAGCGGCGCCGTGGAGCGGTACTGGAGAAGGCGCTCCTCGAGGCGGCCTGGGACGAACTCGCCGTCAACGGTTACGCCAGGTTCACCATGGACGCCGTCGTCAAGCGCGCGGGCACCAGCCCTCCCGTGCTCTACCGGCGCTGGTCCGACCGCGACGAACTCGTCCGGGCGACCATCGTCCATGTCCTGAAGGAGTCCCGTCCCGCCGTTCCCGACACGGGGAGCCTGCGGGAGGATCTCCTCACCCTCATGCGGGAGATCGGCACCGCCCATGTGCAGCTGGTCCTCGTGATGTACGCGCACCTGGCCAGCTACTACCGGGAGACCGGACGAAGTCCCGGCGGCCTGTTCGATCCCGTCGCGACGGGCCGCAAGGCGGCGCTCGACACGCTCTTCGACCGCGCCGTCGCCCGCGGCGAGATCAGGCCGGAGGTCCTCACCGAGCGCGTGAAGACCCTTCCCTTCGTGCTGTTGCGCCACGAGATCCTCTCGACGGTCGCCCCGGTACCCGACGACGTCATCGGGGAGATCGTCGACACGATCTTCCTCCCCCTGGTGCGCTGACGGACGTACCAGGACGTTTCCTTCGGCAGTACCGTTTCGCACCCTGCCGCGAGGACCCGGCCGTCGTCCGGTCCGGGCCCCTGCCGATGCCGGGGGACGGCGATGCGGCACACGTTCCCGACTGCCGCGCGGACGGGTCGCCGCCGCGGCGCTCGTCGGCGGTGCGAGTGGCCGTCCCGCGGCACGGCCGACGGGCGTCAGGACTCGGACTCCGAGATCCAGGTGCCCAGTGCCATCTCGGCGGTGATGCCGGGCCCGAAGCCGGCCATGAGGCCGCGGTGCCCATCGAGGGCCGATGCCTCGTCGAACATGCGGGCCAGGGCGTCGAGCACCACCGCGCTGGCTATGTTGCCGTACTCGGTGAGGGTGGCGCGGCTGAAGCGGAACGCCTCGGGTGGCACGTCGAGGAACAGGCTCAGGTCGTCCAGGATGCGCGGACCGCCCGCGTGGATGATGTAGAAGTCCATCTTGCTGGCGTTCCATTGATGCTGTTCCGCGAGGGCCTGCAGGGCCGGGGCGAGGGGCTCCATGGTCCCGGGCACACGCTTGTCGAGCTGGAAGTGGAAGCCTGTGGAGCGGACCGCGTAGGAGATCCACTCCTCGGTGCCCGGGATGACGTACGAACCGTTGCGTTCCAGACGGACTCCGGTGCCGCCGTTGCCCCGGACCACGACCGCGGCGATCCCGTCGCCGAACAGGCCGTTGGACAGCAGGGACCCCACGCCGAGGTCGGTGGGCTGGTAGCACAGCGAGCAGAACTCGCAGGCGACGACGAGCGCGTTGGCGTCGGGGTGGGCCGTACAGAAGTCGTGCGCCCGGTTGATGGCCGCGCCGCCCGCCGCACAGCCGAGTTGGGCGATGGGCAGCTGCCGGGTCTCCGGCCGGAAGCCCATCGTGTCGATGAGCCATGCGGTCGGCGGCGGCATCATGAAGCCGGTGCAGGACACGTAAATGATCATGTCGATCTGCTGCGGTTCCAGTTCCGCCTGGGCGAGGGCCCGGCGCACCACGGCCGGCACGCGGGCCTTGGTGTGTGCCTCGTAGGTGGCGCTGCGGGCGTCGACGCCCGGATGCTGCAGCACCTTCTCGATGGGCTGGATCAGATGCCGTTTCTGTACGCCGGTGTTCTCGATGAGCCTGAGGGCGAGTCCGAGCTGCGGATGGTCGCCGTGCAGCCGTCGCGCCAGCTCGAGCGTCTCCTCGTTGGTGATGACGTACTCGGGCACTTCGATCGCCGGCTTGCAGAGAACCGCCATGGAATGCCTCCCAGTGGACGTGGTCCCCACGGCCGGACCGTGACCACATGCGGGCAGTTCGTCTTCCGGTGGTGGCCGCAAGGATCCGTCCGCACGGAAACGGTGCGAAACAGGTCTCGGGCGGGCTCCGTTGCCGGATTCGACGTCCCTGGCACGGACGCGGTCGGGATGGACCGTCGAAGACTGAGTTCTCCCCGTACGGACGGAAGGTGATCCGCCACGGCTTGGTCAGCCGTCTGGTTCACGTTACGACGGGAGGGTGAAGGCCGCATGTCAGCGGAGCGTTCGGCGGGAGGGGCCGGAACACAGCGGGCGGTGGCCCTTGTGAGGACGCATTGTCGCTGACCGTCCTGTTCCCGGCCAGTCGAGCCGGCGGTTCGTCCCCCGGAGCCTTTCGTGCCCTGCCGCCCGCTGTGCTCCGCAGCGGGGCGGAGCACAGCGGGCGGCAGTCGGCCGAAGCCGTGCGAAAGGGGCCTCGTCACCCCTGTGAAGGGAGCCTCGGCGCACGGACTCCCGGGGCGACCGAGGTCACCAGGTGACGGGCAGCGCGAGCGGATACCGCCAGATCGACGTCTTGTTCCAGCGCACTTCCTCGGCCGGCTTCGCCAGTTTCAGGTCGGGGAAGCGCTCCAGGAGCGTTCCCATCGCGACTTGGAGTTCCGTGGTGGCGAGCGGAGCGCCGAGGCAGTGGTGTCCGCCCCAGCCGAAGGTCATGTGAGACGGACCGGAGCGTTTCAGATCCAGCTCGTCAGGCCGGTCGAACTTGCGTCCGTCACGGTTGGCCGTCAGGTAGGAGACGTGCACGATGTCCCCGGCCTTGATGGTCACCCCGCTCAGTGTCACGTCTTCCAGGGCGACGCGGGGGATGCCGACGCCTTTGCGGAAGGGGATGAAGCGCAGCAGTTCCTCGATGGCCTGCGGGAGCATACCGGGATCGGCGCGCAGCATGGCGAACTCTTCGGGGCGGGTGAGCAGGGTGTAGGCGATGTTCCCGATCTGGTAGGTGGTGGTGTCCTGACCGGTGATGAGGAGGACCATGGCCATGACGGCCAGCTCCTGGTCGTCGAGGAGCTCGTCTCCGTCGCGGGCCGTGGCCAGCGCGCTGATCAGGTCGTCACCGGGGTTCTCGCGCCGGTGCCGGGTCAACGTCTGGAAGTAGGCGCGGAGATCGGCCTTGGCCCGTACCGCGTTGTCCCGGTTGTCGACGCCGGTGTCCATCATGGTCCGTGCGTGGGAGCGCAGTCGGGCCCGGTCGGCCTCGGGAATGTCGAGGACCTCGCAGATGGTGGCCAGGGGCAGGGGGTCGGCCAGGTGCTCGACGAGGTCCGCGGGAGAACCGTGCTCCGCCATCCGGTCGAGCAGTTCGTTCACGACGTGCTGGGTGCGGACCCGCATGCGTTCCATGTGACGAGGCGCGAAACCTTTGGAGATCAGGCTGCGCAGGCGGCTGCTGGCCGGCGGGTCCATCACGTTGATCGCCTCGTCCTGAACGATGGGCTCAGGGGTCATGCGCGGAAAGTTCCGGCCGATGATGGCGTGGCGGCTGAAACGCCGGTCCGTCGTCACCGTGCGTACGTCGTCGTAGCCGGTGACGAGCCATGCTTCTCCCTCGCCGTGGGGCAGCCGGATGCGGGAGACGGGCTCCTCGGTCATCAGGCTCCGGAGCACGGGATCGAACTCGAGGGCCTCGGCATAGTCGAAAGGGCAGTTTCGCGCGACGGCGGCTGGTTCCATGCGTGGCTCCCGAGGGAAATCTGATGACGGGCCGATGTGTCCGGGACGGGACATGGATGCCCGGTCGCCTGCGAAGGCACGCACCGCTCCGGCCATTCGGCGTAATGCTCCGGCAGCGGTCCGCCTCCCGGGCCGGTGCTCGTCGTTGCCCGGCGGACAGGGGACGGCCGAAGTCATCGAGCTGTCTCGGTGTCGTCCCTCGAGGGTGAGGGCCGCGGCGACCACTGAGCGTGCGGCCCTCGGGGACGTGTCCCGACGCCGGGCGGCACGACGCGGGCGGCCACCGGTCGGACCGGTGGCCGCCCGCCGTCCTCGCGACCGCGTCACCGGCGGGCCGGTGCGGCCTGACGCGTGCCCCCGGCCGGTCCGTGGCCGTCGTGCGTGCCGAGCGCGCGCAGGATCTCCTCGACGCTCTGCCTGGCGTCGCCGAAGAGCATGCCGCTGTTCTCGCGGAAGAACAGCGGGTTCTGTACGCCCGCGTAGCCGGAGGCCATGGAACGTTTGAAGACGATGACCTGTTCCGCCTCCCAGACCCGCAGCACCGGCATGCCGGCGATCGGGCTGGCCGGGTCCTCGGCCGCGGCCGGGTTGACGGTGTCGTTGGCGCCGATGACCAGGACGACCGAGGTGTCCGCGAAGTCGTCGTTGATCTCGTCCAGTTCCAGGACGATGTCGTAGGGCACCTTGGCCTCGGCCAGCAGCACGTTCATGTGCCCCGGCAGGCGCCCCGCGACGGGATGGACGCCGAAGCGGACCTCCACTCCCCGCTCGCGCAGCCGCCGCGTCAGCTCCGCGACCGGATGCTGGGCCTGGGCGACGGCCATGCCGTACCCGGGGGTGATGATCACCGAGCGGGCCCGGGCGAGCATCTCGGCCGCCTCCGCCGCCCGCACCTCGCGGTACTCGCCCTGCTCCTCGGCGCCGCCGGACGGCGCCTCGAGGCCGAAGCCGCCCGCGATGACGGAGAGGAAGGACCGGTTCATCGCCTTGCACATGATGTACGACAGGTAGGCGCCGGAGGAGCCGACCAGCGCGCCCGTGACGATGAGCAGGTTGTTGTCGAGCAGGAAGCCCGCCGCGGCCGCAGCCCAGCCCGAGTAGCTGTTCAGCATCGAGACGACGACGGGCATGTCCCCGCCGCCGATCGAGGCGACCAGGTGCCAGCCGAGGGCCAGCGCCAGTACGGTCACCGCGATCATCAGCGGCAGGCCGGGACTGATCGTGAACCGGACGGTCAGCGCGACGAAGGCGGCGAGGGCGCCGATGTTCAGCGCGTTCTTGCCCGGCAGCGTCAGCGGACGGGACTCGATGCGCGCCGAGAGCTTCAGGAAGGCGACGATCGAGCCGGTGAAGGTGACGGCGCCGATGAAGACGCCGATGAACACCTCGGCGTGGTGGATGCCCAGCAGGCCGGCGCCGATCCGGGTCTGCGCCGTGCCGTGCGCCTCCACCTCCAGATAGCTGTTCCAGCCCACCAGTACCGCGGCGAGGCCGACGAAGCTGTGCAGCACCGCGATGAGTTCGGGCATCTGCGTCATCTCGACGCGGCGGGCCCGCCACAGGCCGATGGCCGCGCCGAGCGCCGTCGCCAGCAGGATCAGGGCCACCGCGCCGACGGTGATGCTCTGCGCCGCCACGACGACCGTGGCGACCAGGGCGAGGGCCATGCCGGCGATGCCGTGGACGACGCCGGCGCGGGAGGTGCGGTGCTGGGACAGGCCGGCCAGGCTGAGGATGAACAACAGGGCGGCGACCAGATCGGCAGCGTGAGAGGCCGTCAGGGAGGTCATCCGGCTCAGCCTTTCGAGAACATGGACAGCATGCGGCGGGTGACGGCGAAGCCTCCGAAGATGTTGACGCTCGCCAGCAGGATCGCCGCGAAGGACAGCGCGGTGACGATCCGGCTCTCGTGCCCGATCTGCAGCAGGGCGCCGATCACGACGATTCCGGAGATCGCGTTGGTCACCGACATCAGCGGGGTGTGCAGCGCGTGGTGCACCTTACCGATGACGTAGTAGCCGATCACCACGGCCAGGGCGAACACGGTGAGATTCTCTGCGAGTCGGGCCGGCGCGAAGGCCACGAGCAGGAACATCGCGAGCATGCCGAGCCCGAGCACGCCGAGGCGTCCCGCGGGCGTCGGCCTCGGTCGTCGGGGCTCGGGCGGGGCGGGTTCGGCGGTGGGCCGCGCGGCCGGTGCGGCCGAGACCGGTACGGGTGGTGGCGGCCACGTGATCTCCCCGTCGCGCACCACGGTCACGGCCCGCTGCACGACGTCGTCGAAGTCGATCACCGGCTGTCCGTCCTTGCCGGGCGTGAGGAGTCTCAGCAGGTTCAGCAGGTTGGTGGCGAACAGCTGCGAGGCCTGGGCCGGCAGCCGGGAGGCGAGGTCGGTGTAGCCGATGAGGGTGACGCCGTTGCCGGTGACCACCGCGCGTCCTGGCACGGTGCCCTCGACGTTGCCGCCCTGCGCGGCGGCCATGTCGACGATGACGCTGCCCGGCTTCATGACGGCCACGTCCCGGGCCGTCAGCAGACGCGGCGCCGGCCGGCCCAGGATCAGCGCGGTGGTGATCACGACGTCCACGTCCCGGGCCTGCTCGTGGTAGAGCTCGGCGGCGGCACGGTCGTAGTCGGCGGAGGTCGCCCTCGCGTACCCGTCGGTGCCGGTCTCCTGGGCGACGTCCACCGGGAGGTATTCGCCGCCGAGCGATCTGACCTGGTCCGCGACCTCGGGCCGCGGATCGGTGGCCCGGACGATCGCGCCGAGGCTGGCGGCGGCGCCGATCGCCGCCAGCCCGGCCACGCCCACGCCGGCCACCAGCACCTTCGCCGGCGGCACCTTGCCCGCCGCGGTGACCTGGCCGGTGAAGAACCGGCCGAAGACGTGCGCGGCCTCGATGACCGCCCGGTACCCGGCGATGTTCGCCATCGACGACAGGACGTCCATCGACTGCGCCCGCGAGATGCGCGGCACCGCGTCCAGCGCCAGCGCGGTGACCCCGGCATCGGCGAGCGCCTGCAGCAGCCCGGGCCGCTGTGCCGGGGCCAGCAGGGCGACCAGGACGGCACCCCGTCGCAGCCGGGCGACCTCCTCGTCGGAGGGCGAGGTGACCTTCAGGACGACGTCCGCGGTCCAGGCCTCGCCGATCTCGGCGCCGGCGTCGAGGTAGGACCGGTCGCTGAAACCGGAGGCCGCGCCGGCCCCCGCCTCCACCACGACCTCGTAACCGAGGCCGAGCAGCTGTCGGGCCGTCGCGGGAGTCGCCGCGACACGCGTCTCCCCGGTGCCGGACTCGGCCACCACGCCGATGCGCCGTGGTGGGTGGTGCGCGGATTCATGTGAAGCCATGTCTCGTGTTCCTCCTCGGAGGGAAGGTGACGGGATGTCCGCGATCACTGGCTGCCCATCGGCCCTCTCCCTGTGGGCGCAGGCCGTAGGAACCTACCCGCCAGAGTCGCCCACGCAGACGTGCGGGGCCGTGGCGCGTCCCGCCCGTCGGCCGCCGTGCCGCCGCCCTGCGTCCCGGTCCGGCCGTAGGGCGGGGCTCCGAGGAGTACCGACCCGCCCTTGACCTGCGCTTTCCTTATCGAGGTCAGATTTCGGTCACCGGCGGGGTCGCCACGGGGTGTGCCTGGGGAGTCCCGGGACCGGTGTGCCGGTCGTGCTTGCACCGGTACGTCAGGAGGCCCAGGAAACCGGCGAGGAAGCCGCTGATCAGTCCCGAGACGGCGTGGTTGGCCGCGTTGGCGCCGGCGCTCGCGGGCATGCCGACGACCAGGTGGTTCGCCAGGGCGCTCATCACGGCCCCGATCACTCCCCCGATCGCGCCGCTGGTCAAGGTCGCGCGCACAGCCGGGCGGACGGGGACGCGGGGTGTGTCGGGCGTGGCGGCGGAAGGGGCCGCGCCGGCCATGACAGAGAGCGAGGAGAACGTCGCGGGGGCGGGCGGCGAGAACGCGGCAGCGGGCGAGGAGAGCCCGGCGGCACCCCGTTCCAGCCCGACGACCCGGTCGAGCGCGAACGGCCCCGGGCCGGCGAGGACGACGACGGCCAGTCCGGCGACGAGGAGCACCGGGAACTCCGCACCGGCGCCGGTCGCCTGGCCCTGCTGCGGTGTCATGAAACCCGTATCGGCGTTGACCAGGGCGATCGCACCGAACAGGTGCAGGGACAGCAGGACCGACACCAGCCGGGACAGCAGACCGACGGTGAGCAGGAGACCGCCCGCCGTCTCGCCGAGCGCCACGGCCCAGCCCACGGCATCGGGTGCGGGCACGCCCAGGGAGGCCAGGTGGACGCCGAACGCGGCGGGGCCGTCCACGAGCTTGTCCAGCCCGTGGACGGCCACGACCGCTCCGGCGGTGACGCGCACGACGCAGGGGGCGACCGCCGGGAAGCGGTGTGCGGGAGCGATGCCGAGCACGTCACGGAGGGCTGTGCTTCTCGGGGCGGGCATGGCCGGGTCCTCTCGCCAAGGGCTGGGTGACCGTCCCGCCGGAGTGCCGTGCGCGGCAGGGCACGGCAGCGGTCCCATGGGATCGCCGACCCTCACGCGTGCGCCGGGCGGTGACGTGACCGCCACTGTGCGGCCGGCCCGCCGGCCGAGGGAACCCCCTGTTCCATCCGGCCTCCCGATGTCGGTGATCCACCGCGTGGATGCCGCCTCCGAAGCCCTACTTGGTGGCTCCCTGCGCGAAGCCGTTGTAGATGTAGCGCTGCAGGAACAGGAAGACCACCAGGGTCGGCACGATCACGAGGACGGCTCCCGCCGAGATGTTCTCCCAGTGCGCTCCGAACGGTCCCTTGAACCGGAACAGGGCGGTCGACATGGTCCCGAGTTCCTCGGAGGGCATGTAGAGGAACGGGATGTAGAAGTCGTTGTACGTGGTGATGCCCTTGATGATGACGACGGTCGCGATCGCCGGCTTCAGCAGCGGGAAGATGATCTTCCGGTAGATGGTGAACGCGTTGGCGCCGTCGAGCCGCGCGGCCTCGTCGAGGGACGTGGGGATGCCCCGGATGAACTGCAGGAAGATGTAGATGGACACGATGTCGGTGCCCATGTAGAGCAGGATCGGGGCCCAGCGGGTGTCGAACAGGCCGAAGCTGTTGACCACTTGGAAGGTGGCGACCTGGGTGGTCACGCCCGGTACCAGCGTGGCGATCAGGAACAGGGCCATGACCAGCTTCTTGAACCGGAAGTCGAAGCGGTCGATGGCGTACGCCGTCATCGAGCCGATGACCACGGTGCCCGTGATGGAGAACACCAGGATGAAGGCGGTGTTGCCGAAGGCCGTGAGCATGTGGCCGTCGTTGAAGGCCGTGGCGTAGTTGGAGAAGTTGAGCCAGTCGTCCGGCAGGGACAGGGCACCCTGACCGTCGGCGATCTCTTCGTAGGACTTGAGCGAGGTCAGGAACACCACGGCGAGCGGCAGCAGCACCACGAGCGAGGCGACGACGAGCGACAGGTACGTCAGCGCGGTGCCGACGCGCGGACGCCGGCGCGTCCGGTCCGGGGCGGGGGCGGGGGCGGTGACGGTCATACGAGGTCCACCTTCTCGTCGGGCACGAGCCGGCGCTGGATCCAGGTGATCAGCAGGATGATCACCAGCAGCACCACGGCACAGGCCGAGGCCAGGCCGGTCTTGTTGAACTGGAAGGCGAACTTGACCGTCTGGATGACGAAGGTCGAGGTGCCGGTCGCGCCGCCGGTCATGATGTACGGGATCTCGAAGACCGAGAGGGAACCCGAGATCGCCAGGATGGCGCTGAGGCTCAGCACCGGCCGGATGCTCGGCGCGATGATGTGCCGGAACTGCTGCCACCGGCTCGCGCCGTCCAGCTGGGCGGCCTCGTAGAGCTCCCCGGGGATCGACTGGATCGCGCCGAGGAATAGGACGAAGTTCAGGCCGGTGAAGCGCCAGACGGACACGCCGGCCAGTGAGGTGTTGGCCGATTCCGGGCTGCCCAGCCAGGCGTGGTCGGAGCCCGCGCCGAACCAGGACAGGACCGAGTCGAGGGTGCCGCCGTCCTGGAAGAAGTACAGGAAGACGAAGCCGATGGCGACGCCGTTGATCAGGTAGGGAAAGAACAGGATGCCTTTGAAGAGGTTCCTGAACCGCAGGTCGAAGCTGAGGACGGTGGCGAAGTACAGGGCGATCGCGATCTGTACGACGGACGCCGCCAGGTAGTAGAGGCTCACCGCGAACACCCGGAACAGTTCGGGGCGGGTGAAGAGTTCGGTGTAGTTCTCCGTGCCGACGAAGTTGCGGTCGGGGCTGACCCCGTCCCAGTCGGTGAAGCTGTAGTAGATCATGTTGCCCACCGGCACGTAGGTGAACGTGACCAGCAGGGCGATGGGGGCGATCAGGAACAGCCACGGGGTCACCCGGCGCATCGGTCGGTTGCGCCAGGAGCGGCCGTCCGGTGCGCGGCGGGAGGCTTGTTCGCCGGTCCGGCCCGGCTCGGTGGCCGGGGCGGGCGGTGATGCGGTGGAAGCGGTTCGGGTCATTGCGGAGCCGGGCCTTTCGTCGTCCGCTGGGCACTGGTACGCCGGGTTCCGGCCGGAGCCGGGAGTGTCGGGAGGGCCTGGAGGCCGGAACCCGGCGGGCAGGTTCAGGAGCCGGCGGTCTGCCTGGCCTCGGACCAGCGCTTGTTCAGATCGTCGAAGTAGTCGTCGAGGGAGCCCTTCACGGCGCCGCGGGCGATGTCGATGAGCTTCTGGCGGTAGTCCGGCTTGGCCAGGCCGATCTCGGAGGCGTTGTCGATGGCGTTGACCTCGGCGGTCTTGGCCTCGGAGCGTTCCACCATCTTGACATCGTTGTCAACATAGCCCTTGAGTGTCTCGGGCATCGGGTCGGACTTCAGCGCGGAGACGGCGCCCTCCTTCGCCGCGAAGCCGGACTTCGTGGTGAACCAGTCGATCCAGGCCCGGGCGGCGCTCTTGTGGTCGGAGTGGATGTTCACGGCCTGCTGGTAGTCGGAGACCAGGGTGGCGCAGAACTTGCCGCCCTGCTGGGCCGGTACGGGCATGAAGCCGATGTCGTCGGGGTTCTTGCCGGCCTTCTCGGCCGCGTCGCGCATCTGGTTGACGGCCCAGGAGCCGAGCATCATGCTGCCGATCTCACCCTTGGCCAGGAGGGTCTTGGAGCTCTCCCAGTTGGTGGTGGCCGGGTCCTTCTCCGACAGCTTCGCGTGCACGATGTCGTGGAGCAGGGTGTCGAGCGCGTTCAGGTCCGTGCCCTTGTCCCAGGGCTTGTCCATCGCGGCCAGCTTGTCGGAGGCCTGCGCGTCACAGCTGACGGAGCCGATGCTGTTGGTCCAGGGGCTGCTGAGCGGCCAGCCGTCCTTGAAGTTGGTGTAGTAGGGCGTGGCACCCGTCTTGTCCTTGACGGCCTTCAGGTCGTCGAGGAACTGCTGGGTGGTCGTCGGCCAGTCGGTGATGCCGGCCTTCTTCCACACGGCCTTGTTGTAGACGAAGCCGTTGGCGGTGCCGAAGGACGCGATGCCGTACGTCTTGCCCTTGACGTCGGTCTTGTCGGTGAAGCGGTAGGTGCCCTTCATCGACGACGTGTCACCGAGCGGCGCGAAGAACTTCGGGTAGTCCCCCTTGGCGACCACCCCGGGGATCAGCAGGACGTCCCCGTACTTCTCGGTGTTCATGCGGATCTTGACCTCACCCTCGTAGTCGGTGAGGGCCTCGAACTTGACCTTCACCTTGGGGTAGGTCTTGTTGAACTCGGCCGCGTACTTCTTCATCGTCCCGTCCTGCACGAGGTCGGTGCGATTGGTGAGGACGGTGATGTCGCCCGAGACACCGTCCGGGCTCACCGGCGCGGCGGCGGTCTCGTCGGCGTTCGGGCTCCCGGCTCCGCTGCACCCCGCGACGGTCAGCATCGCGGTGGTCAGCAGAGCGACGCTCAGCGTCTTCTTCCCCATGTGCCCAGCTCCTTCCATGGACTACGGCTCGGGCTGCGGTGGCTGACGGCGACTATGTCAGCCGTCAGTGAACCGGTAAAGCTCCCTTGTTCTCCGCGATACTCAATCGTTACACGCAGGAAAGAAGATGACCGATCATCGATCACCGGAGCTGCGGTTTTGTGCGCGACGGCCGCCGACAGGAGATGACTAGACCGGTTAACACCTTGAGCGTTAGGTTGTGCCGGTCAACCACGTACCGGGACCCGCCCTGCCTAAGGAGCCGCACATGAAGGAAGTCGTCCCGCTCACCGAGGGCTGGAGCCTGCGCCACGGCGAGGACTCCCTGCCCGCCCAGGTCCCCGGCTGTGTCCACACCGATCTGCTCTCGGCCGGCCTGATCCCCGACCCCTTCCTCGGCATCAACGAACCCGAGGTGGCCTGGGTCGGCCGCCGCGCCTGGACCTACGTCCGGGACCTCGACGGCCCCGGCGCCGACGAGGAGGAGCACGAGCGGACCGATCTGGTCTTCGACGGCCTGGACACGGCCGCGGTGATCACCCTGGACGGACGGGAGCTGGGCCGCACCCGGAACATGCACCGCCGCCACCGCTTCGACGTCACGGGCCTCGGCGGCCTGCTGCGGGTGGACTTCGCCTCCGCCTACGACGAGGCCGAGGCGGTGCGCGCGCTGACGGGTGACCGCCCGAACGTCTATCCCGAGCCCTTCCAGTACATCCGCAAGATGGCGTGCAGCTTCGGCTGGGACTGGGGGCCGACGCTCGTGACCGCCGGCATCTGGCGCCCGGTCCGGCTGGAGCGCTGGTCGACGGCCCGGCTGGCCGACGTGCGGCCCCTCGTGACGGTCGTCGACGGCACCGGACGGATCGAGGTGCACATCGAGATCGAGCGCACTGGACAGGGCGCGGACCGCCCGCTCGCCGTGCAGGCGGCCGTCGGCGACGTCCGGGCGCGGGGCACGGTGGAGGGCACCCGGGCCGTACTGACCCTGGACGTGCCCGACGTCTCCCTGTGGTGGCCGCGCGGCTACGGCGAACAGCCGCTGTACGACCTGGAGTTGCTGCTCGTCGAGGACGAGCCCGGGCAGCGGCCGCTGGACTCCTGGCAGCGGCGCGTCGGTTTCCGCACCGTGGAACTGGACCGCTCCGAGGACGAGCACGGCACCGGGTTCACCCTCGTCGTCAACGGCGTACGGATCTTCGCCCGCGGGGTGAACTGGATCCCGGACGACGTCTTCCCCTCCCGGATCACCCCCGACCGCTACCGCACCCGGCTGCGGCAGGCGGCCGAGGCAGGCGTGGACCTGGTGCGGATCTGGGGCGGCGGGATCTACGAGGACGACGCCTTCTACGACGTCTGCGACGAACTGGGACTGATGGTCTGGCAGGACTTCCTCTTCGCCTGCGCCGCCTACCCCGAGGAGCAGCCCCTGCGGGGCGAGATCGAGGCCGAGGCGCGCGACAACGTTGTCCGCCTGATGCCGCACCCGAGCCTCGTGCTGTGGAACGGCAACAACGAGAACCTGTGGGGTTTCCGCGACTGGGAGTGGGAGCCGGAGCTGGCCGGCGACTCGTGGGGCGGCGGCTACTACCTGGACCTGCTGCCGCGCGTGGTCGCCGAACTCGACCCGACCCGCCCCTACACCGCGGGCAGCCCGTGGTCCGGTTCGTGGGACCACCACCCCAACGACCCGGCCCACGGCACCCATCACTCGTGGGAGGTCTGGAACCGCCGGGACTACGCCGAGTACCGCGACTCGGTGCCCCGCTTCGTGGCGGAGTTCGGCTGGCAGGCGCCGCCCGCGATGGCCACCCTGCGGCGCGCGCTGCCCGGTGAACAGTTCGCCCCGGACTCCCCCGGCATGCTGCACCACCAGAAGGCGGAGGACGGCAACGGCAAGCTGAACCGCGGCCTGGAGCGCCACTTCGCGCCGCCCGAGGGCGACTTCGACCGCTGGCACTACCTCACGCAGGTCGTGCAGGCCCGCGCGGTCGCCGCCGGCATCGAGCACTGGCGCTCGCACTGGCCGGTCTGCGCGGGCACCGTGGTCTGGCAGCTGAACGACTGCTGGCCGGTCAGCTCCTGGGCGGCGGTGGACGGTGACGGCCGGCTCAAGCCGCTCTACCACGAGCTGCGCCGGGTCTACGCCGACCGCCTCCTCACGCTCCAGCCGGGCGCCGAGGGCCCGGTGCTCGCCGTCGTCAACCAGGCCGCCGAACCCTGGCAGGCACGCGTGGTCCTGCGCCGGATGCGGGCCGACGGCACCGGGGTGGCGGAGCACGTGCTCGACGTGACCGTGGCCGCGCGCTCGGTCCACCGACAGGCCGTCCCGCAGGACCTGGCACCGGACGAGAGGTCCGGAAAGGAGTTCCTCGTCGCCGACTGCGACGCGCTGCGCGCGCTCCACTTCCCCGTGGCCGACAAGGAGTTCGCCTACCCGGTCCCGCGTTTCGACGTGGCGGTGGAGTCCCCCGTCGGTGCCGGAGCCGGTAGTGTCGAGGTCGTGGTAACCGCTCACACCCTGGTACGTGATCTCCTGCTGCAGGTGGACCGGCTCGGCCCGGACGCCGTCTGCGACACCGGTCTGCGCACCCTGCTCCCCGGGGAGCAGGCCCGCCTGCGGGTCACGGGGGCGGCGCAGACCCGCGCCAATACCGTGCGCGCGGCACTGTTCTGCGTGGAACCGGCGTGAGCGCACCCTCCGAACGCGTCACCATCAAGGACGTCGCCGCGGCCGCCGGCGTGTCCAAGGGCGCCGTGTCACTGGCGTTCAACCACAAACCGGGGGTCTCCGCGGCCACCCGGGAGCGGATCTTCGCGGCGGCCCGGCAGCTCGGCTGGGCCCCGAACTCCTCGGCCCGCAGCCTGTCCCGCCAGTCCGTCGACACCGTCGGGCTGGCCATCTGCCGGCCCGCCCGGCTGCTGGGCCTGGAGCCCTTCTACATGGAGTTCGTCTCCGGCATCGAGAGCGTGCTGGCGGAGCGGGACTGCTCCCTGCTGCTGCGCCTGGTCGGCTCGCTGGAGGAGGAGATCCTCCTCCAGGAGCGCTGGTGGCGGGAGCGCCAGGTGGGGGGCTCGATCCTGGTCGACTTCCACCAGGAGGATCCCCGCATCGCCCCCCTGCGGGAGCTGGGCCTGCCCGCCGTCGCGGTCGGGCACCCCTCTCTCACGGGGGGCTTCCCCTCGGTGTGGACCGATGACGCCGCCGCCGTCGGCGAGGCGGTGCGCTACCTGGCGGCTCTGGGCCACCGGCGCATCGCCCGCGTGGGCGGCCCGGTCGGGCTGGGACACAGCGCCATCCGGGCGGCCGCGTTCGAGCGGACCATGGGGGAACTCGGCCTCGAGGGCGGCCTGCACGTCGAGACGGGTTTCTCCGGCGAGGAGGGCGCACGCGCCACACGCTCCCTCCTGCTGTCCGGTGACCGGCCCACGGCGATCGTCTACGACAACGACATCATGGCGGTCGCCGGACTGGGCGTCGCCGCCGAGATGGGCGTCTCGGTGCCGGACGACCTGTCGCTGCTGGCCTGGGACGACTCGCAGCTGTGCCGGCTGACCCATCCCACGCTGTCCGCGATGAGCCACGACGTGCACGGCTTCGGGGCGCAGGTCGCACGGGTGCTGTTCGAGGTGGTCGCCGGTCACGAGGTCGTGTCCCGGCCGGTGGCGACACCGTCGCTCGTGCCGAGGGCGTCCACGGCCTCGCCCCGGTCCTGACCCACGGGTACGCCTCGAGGGGCGCGGCACGGTGCCGCGCCCCTCGAGTGTTCTCCCGGGCTCTTTCGTGAGACACCGACCCTGCGGGACCGTACGGGGAACACAGGCGCCCGGCTGCGGCGATTCGCGAGGAAACCGCCTCTCCCCCGGTGCCGGGAACGCCTGCTTCCCCCTTCCCTCACATGAAGTGGAAAGGGGGAAACAGAACCGGTTAAGTAACTCTCCTCCTGAATGCGGCGCCGCGGCTAGACCGCCGCGTGACCGAGTTCCCGGACGTGCTGGCGGGCCGCCGCCGCGGCGCCGATCAGGCCGGCGTCCGCGGCGAGGGCCGCGGGCCGCACCTCCAGACCGCGGACGAAGTCGAGGACCGCGAACTCCCGCAGGTGGCGGCGGAGCGGGGCGAAGAGCGTGTCGCCCGACCGGGCGACGCCGCCGCCGATGACGGCCACCTCGATCTCCAGCAGCGTCGCGGTGCCGGCGATGGCGGCGGCCAGCGCGCGGGCCGAGCGGTCGTAGGCGGCCAGGGCGCGCTCGTCGCCCGCGCGCGCGGAGGCGGCGACGGCGGCGGCCGTCGGCGGCGAGCCGGGCTCGGGGCTCCAGCCCGTCTCCAGGGCGTGCCGGGCGATGGCGGTACCGCTGGCGTAGCCCTCCAGGCACCCTCGCGCACCGCAGACGCACGGCGGGCCGTCGAGGGCGACGGAGATGTGGCCGATGTGCCCGGCGTTCCCCGAGGGCCCCGGACGCAGCCGGCCGTCCAGGACGAAGCCGCCCCCGACGCCGGTGGAGACCACCATGCACAGCGCGTTGGCCACCCCGCGGGCGGCACCGAGCCAGTGCTCGGCGGCGGCCATGGCCACGGCGTCCCCGAGCAGGACGGGGGCGACGCCGTCGAAGAGCATCGGATGGGCGCGCACGCTCTCGGTCAGGGGGAAGGCCCGCCAGGCGGGGATGTTCACGGGGCTCACGGTGCCGGCCGCGGTGTCGACGGGGCCCGCGCTGGCGATGCCGAAGCCGCGTACGGTGCCCCAGGCGGGAGCGGCGGCCAGGGCGTCGATCACGGCGTCGACCGTGCGCGCCAGGCGGTGGGCGGATTCCCGTGCGGGGGTGGGGAGTTCGGTGCGGTGGACGACGGTTCCCCCCTCGTCGACCAGCGCACCCGCGATCTTGGTTCCTCCGATGTCCAGGGCGGCGTACACCGATGCAGTCCTCTCTCCGGTCCATTGACCGACAACGTTGTCACCAGATGGGTGAGCGGGAATTCCTAGGCGCGGGAGCCGCGGTCGTCGGCCCCCGGGCCGGTGGCCGCCACGAACAGCGTGCCCTCGCCGTCCACCAGGACGTCCTCGTCCGACGCGGACAGGAAGCAGGAGGCGCCGGGGCCGAGTCGCAGCTCCTCCCCCTGGCCCGTGCGCAGCCGGACGGTCCCTTCCGCGCAGAAGGCGATGCGGGGACCGGACGACGGGACGAGGGGACCGCCGGGGCCCGCGAGCTCGGTCCGGTAGAGGGCGAACTCCTCGACCGGGCAGTCGTACAGCCGGGTCCGTCCCGGCCCCGGGACGCCCGTCGGCCGCACCTCGGGCACCCGCACCGACGGGTCCGTGATCCGCAGCAGCTCGGGGACGTCGACCTCCTTGGCGGTCAGTCCCGCGCGCAGCACGTTGTCCGAGTTGGCGAGGAGTTCCACACCGACTCCGCGCACGTAGGCGTGCAGACCGCCGGCCGGCATGAACAGGGCCTCGCCGGGCTCCAGGACCCGGTGGTCGAGGAGCAGGGAGGCCACGAGGCCGAGGTCTCCGGGGTGGTACTCGGACATGCGCACCACCGCGTCGTACGCCGCGCGGTGCGGCCCGGGCAGCGGCGCCCGGCGCCGGCTCGCCTCGACGACCTCGGCGACGAACGGCTCACGGTCGTGCCGCGGCCACTCCAGCAGGGCGCGCAGCGCTTCGGTCAGCGCCTCGTCACCGGTGCCGTCGCGCAGCAGCGCGGCGACCGGCCGCAGCCGGTCGAGGCCGAGGTCCTCGAGGATGCGGGCGGCCTGCGCACGGCCGCGGAAACCGGCCAGCACCTCGAAGCGGCTGAGCGCGCAGAGCAGTTCGGGCTTGGGCCAGTCGTCGGCGTACGCGCCGTGGCCGCCGGCGGCCTGCTGGGCGGCGAAGCCCGCGCGCGCCTGCTCCCGGTCGGGGTGCACCTGGATGGACAGGGGCTGTTCGGCGGCGAGCACCTTCAGCAGGAACGGAAGCCTGCCGTCGAACCGGCGGGCGCAGGCGGCTCCGAGCTCCCGCTCGGGGTCGTCGGCCACCGCGTCCCGCAGCGTCGTCGGATGCCCGTCGCGCGTCATGCCCGCGGGGCCGGACGCGTGGGCACCCATCCACAGTTCCGCCTCGGGACCGGCCGAGGGAACGTCCCTCCCCTGCAGCCGGGCGATGCCCTCGTGGGAGCCCCAGGCATACGGCTTGATGATCGGTAGAAGTAGATCCACGGTCGTACGTTAACGGCGTGCGACCGGTTATCGAGAATCGGCGACCCTCTGTTATTGAACCGGTATAGTAGTGCGGCTCGGCGCACCAGGGTTCCGCCTTTCCTGTGCTGCCCGACCCGAGCAGCGGGTTTAGCGGTTTAGGACGCGGCTCAACGAAATGACCGTGAACCAAGCATTGACATGGACGTAACACCGGGTGCGTCATAGGGGCCACGAGCGGCCCGTCGTCCGGCGCCCGAAGCCCCACACCCCGCGAAGCGGCTCATCAGGCATGCCCCCGTACGACGACATCGTTGTCGGCCGTGCCGTGCCGCGCCGCACCCTTCGTGTCCCCAGCCCCGCACGACCCCGAGGAGAGAAATATGCACAAGCCACCAGGAAGCACCCTGATCACCACCGCGGGCATGGCGCTCGCCGCCGTCCTCGGCCTGTTGTTCTCGGTCGTGGGCCCGGTGGGCGAGGCCGCCGCCACGCCCACCGGCCTGCACGTCCGCAACGGACGCCTCGTCGAGGGCAACGGAAACGAGTTCGTCATGCGCGGGGTCAATCACGCCCACGCCTGGTATCCGGACCGCACCTCCTCCATCGCCGACATCGCACGCAAGGGCGCCAACACCGTCCGCGTCGTGCTCAGCAACGGCGACCGGTGGACCCGGACGAGCACGTCCGAGGTCTCCGCCCTCATCGCCCAGTGCAAGGCCAACAAGGTCATCTGCGTCCTGGAGGTGCACGACACCACCGGCTACGGCGAGGACGGCGCCGCGACCACCCTGGACCGGGCGGCCGACTACTGGATCGGCGTGAAGAGCGCGCTGAAGAACCAGGAGAGCTACGTCGTCGTCAACATCGGCAACGAGCCCTTCGGCAACGGCAACTACACGGCCTGGACCGGTGCCACCAAGGCGGCGATCGGCAAGCTCCGCGGGGCCGGCATCCACCACGCCCTCATGGTCGACGCCCCCAACTGGGGCCAGGACTGGTCCCACACGATGCGGGACAACGCCCCCTCCGTCTTCGCCTCCGACCCCGACCGCAACACCGTCTTCTCGATCCACATGTACGGGGTCTACGACACCGCCGCCGAGGTGCGGGACTATCTGCACGCCTTCGTCGACAGGGGGCTGCCCGTCGTCGTCGGCGAGTTCGGCGACCAGCACAGCGACGGCAACCCCGACGAGGACGCCATCATGGCCACCGCGCGGTCCCTGAGGGTGGGCTACCTCGGCTGGTCCTGGAGCGGCAACGGCGGTGGCGTCGAGTACCTCGACATGGTCAAGGGCTTCGACGCGAACTCCCTGACCGGCTGGGGCCGACGCATCTTCCACGGGGCCGACGGCATCTCCTCCACCTCCCGGACCGCCACCGTCTACGGGACCACCACCGGTGGCGGCACCGCCCCGAACGGCTACCCGTACTGCGTGCACGGCAGCGCCTCCGACCCCGACGGCGACGGCTGGGGCTGGGAGAACCACCGCTCCTGCGTGGTCCGCGGCAGCGCGGCGGACCACTGACGGCCGCCCCGTCCGGACACCCGCGAGTCGCCCTCTCCGCCCACCGGCCGGGGAGGGCGACTCGCGGCGCACGGCACGCGGCCGGGGCAGTGGAGCCCACCCGGCCGCGCCCCGGCCGTCAGAGGGCGCGGATGTCGTCCAGGAAGAAACTGCCGCTGGTGGTCCCTCCCGCACTGTCCTGGTTGATGAAGACGTTGAACTGCGAGAGGTCGGCCAGGTCCTCGGGGGTGAGGCGCCGGCCGGCGTTCGCGGTGTCCCACGGCGCCGGACGGAAGTCGGCGAACGGGATCCTGACGGCCCCGGCCTCGGTGTCGGCCATGGACGGGTACGCCTCGAAGGCCACGCCGCCCGCGACGAGCTGGAGCACCAGCTTGTGACGCGAGCCGTCCGGCTCGAGCCACAGCGAGAGGGAGTCGAAGGCGGACCAGTCCCCCTCGATCCGCTTGCCGATGCCCGTGTAGTTCTGGAAGGCGAAGTCGTAGTCGAAGCGCAGTGCCTTCTCGCCGTTGCCGACGGGATCCCGGGAGAGGGAGATCGTGTTGGTGCCGTAGGGGCTGTACTCGGCCCGCAGGGCCGTGTCGTCGACGTGTCCTTCGAAGTCGTCCACGACTCCGGGCGCCGGCGGCGGCTTCTCCCCGAGGACGACGCGGTGGTCCGCCGTGAGTGTCCGGTGCCCGGGCAGGACGGCCCGGACCTTCAGCTCGGTCGGGGTGTTGGTGAGGTTCTCCTCGCCGATGTCCCAGGTGCCGGTCCAGTAGCCGGTCTTCCGGTCGTGGCGCAGCCGGTGCCGGGCGGGGTCGTCACCGACGGTGTAGTACACCTGCTGCGGAAGGGCGTCGGAGACCCGGACGCGAACGGTGGCGGTCGCGGTGGTGATCCGTTCGCCGTCCGTGGGCGAGACGATGTGCAGGAACGGGTCGTGCCGCACGGCGCGGACCCGTCGGTCGAACACGTCGCGCAGGTCCAGGTCCGAGCTGAACAGTGTGTCGGGGTCGGCCGCGAAGGCACGGAAGTCGGGCAGGAGTTCGTGCTCGGGGAGACCGCCGTACGCCGGAGTGGGGACGAAGAACTGGTCGGTGCCGAAATTGGTCCAGGTCATCATGTAGGCGGTGCGGGAGGCGTCCGGGTCGGCCGTGACGGCGTCCAGGACCTGGGTGAACCAGTGCGGGTCGCCGTTCTGCCCGTTGGGCTTCAGGGCACCGCTCTCGCCGAACTCGGTGAAGGCGGAGACCTTGCCGCGCTGTTCGGCGATCCGGGCGATCATGCCGAGGTCGGCGACCATGCCGTCCAGCCACCGCCGGGAGCCGTCGGTGCCGTCGTAGTTGTCGTAGCCGAGGACGTCGACGAAGTCGTCCCCGGGGTAGGTGCGCAGGTACACCTCGTCCGTGCCTCCGTAACCGCCGCCGGGCCCGTAGGCGTAGAGGAAGTTGTGCACGCCCTTGGTGTCGCGCAGGTACTCCACGGTGTAGCGCCACAGCTCGACGTACTGCGAGGGCGAGGCATGGGCGGCGCCCCACCAGAACCACGAGCCGCTGTTCTCGTGGAACGGACGGAAGATCACCGGGATGGGGGCGCCCTTGTCGTCGGTGATCGCGTGGGCGAGACGGGCGACGCGGTCGAGGTAGGCGTTGAACTCGTCGTTGTGGTCCCCGCCCGGCAGGATCCGCTCGACCACGTCGCCGTTCGTGTCACCGTAGTTCCCGCCGGTGACGAAGTTGTCCATATGGGCGCTGATGGTGTTGATGCCGCCGATGCGGTGGGCGTCCTGGATCAGGTCGACGAAGGTGGCGAACTTCTCCTCCGGGGTGCCGGGCGAGGAGCCGTAGCCCTCTCCGCTCATGTCCCAGCCGAAGACCGCGGGGTGGTCGCCGACGCCGGCGAGCACGTCGGACTTGATGCCGTCGGCTTCCTCGAAGGTCACTCCGAACTCGGTGGTCTGCTGATGGCCGAAGAGGATGCCTTCGCCGCGTCGGTCCCGCAGGTAGGAGAAGAGGGAGCGGGTCTCGGCCGTCGCCCGGGCGTCGGCCGTCCCGACCGTGCGGCCCGAAGGTCCGCGCCCCGTGGCGGGGGAGGCGGCGGCCGGCGCCGTGGCGAGCACGCCGAGGGCGAGGGCGAGGACAGCCGCCAGAGCGGTCAGCCGCCCGCGGGGCTTCGCCGGTCTGTGGGGAGCTGATCTGTGGGGAGCTGTTCCGTGGGGAGCTGTTCCGTGGGGAGCTGTTCCGTGGGGATACGTCACATGCCTCTCCTGTCGGATATGCGCAAAGGGGGGTGAGGACGGAGCATGAGCGCCTTGCGCGGTGCGGTGGAAGCGGCTCGGGCAGGTGATCAGGCGACTTACGTCGGGTGGTGAAGCAACCCGGTCGCGGTGGGGAGGTGCGCCCGGACCGCGGCCGGTCAGGTGACCGCGGTCCGGGCCGTGAGGGGAGCGTGCCGCGTCACTCGGGGGCGGGGCCCGTCGAGCCGCGGGGCACGAAGTGCGCGGCCGGTGACCAGCGGTCCTGGGCCGGCCGGCCGTCGATGCGGTCCAGGGCCGCCTGGGCGACCAGGGCGCCGTAGCGGTGGACGTCCACGGTCATCGTGGTCAGCGGCGGGGAGGCCAGCCGGCACAGGGTGGAGTCGTCCCACGCGATGAGGGAGAGGTCGCCGGGCACGGCGAGGCCCCGTTCCTTGGCCGCGCTCAGTCCGGCGACGGCCATCACGTCGTTGTCGTACAGGATCGCCGTGGGCCGCCGGTCACGGCGCAGCAGCTCCGCGGTGAGTCGCTCCCCGGCCTCGGCCGAGTAGTCGCCGTCGGCGACCAGCAGTTCGATGCCCGCCTCCGTGCACGCCTCCTCCTGCGCGCGCAGGCGCGCCCGGGTGTGGAGCAGCGAGCGGGGTCCGCCGACGCGGGCGATCCTGCGGTGTCCGAGTTCCATGAGCCGGGTCAGGGCGTCGCGCACGGGCTTGCCGTCGTCGGTGCGGACGACCGGCATGCCGGGGTCCCCCGGCCACGTGCCGACCAGGACCGCGGGCAGTCCCAGCTCGCGCAGGACCTCCGGCCGCCGGTCGTCCTCGGTGAGGTTGACGACCGCGACCGCGTCCACCAGGCGGCCCTCGGCCCAGCGGCGGTACGCGGCGATCTCCTCGTCGTGCGTGGTGACGACGTGGAGGAGTACCGACATGTCCCGGGCGACCAGGCTCTCCTCCATCCCGGCGATGAACTCCATGAAGAAGGGCTCCACCCCGAGCAGGCGGGTCGAGCTCGCGAGGACGAGGCCCAGGGCTCCCTGACCCGCGCGGGCACGGGGGGTGGGGTTCATTCGGTCTCCGACGGGGCGTGGCAGAGGCTGTTCACCGAGCGCAGCACCGGCGCGGTGGTCAGGACCGCCGGGTCGTCGAGGACGGCGGCGGTGCGGACGTGGAAGGAGTGGGTCTCGCCGGGCAGCAGGGTGACCAGCATGTCGTCCACGACGGCGTCGGGGGCGGCCCGGTCGGCGAGTACGGCGATGTCGCGGGCGAAGGAGCGGGCGCGGACGTCGACCCGGTAGCCGTCCGGTACGGCGTGCGCCTCGGCGCTCAGCGCGTCGGGCCGGTGGGCGAGGTCCCGGTCCTCGCAGAAGGTGTGGAAGGCGCGTACGTCCTTCGAGGACGCCACGAGTACCTCCTGCCTGACATCGTCCGGGGTGAGCAGTGCGCCGTCCGGTTCGATGACCACGACCGACCGGGGCGCCGCCCGGAGGTCGACTCTAGCATCGGCGAGGACGGCTCCCCGGAGCGTGCGGCGCTCCAGGGACAGGGGTCCGGTCCAGGGTTCGTCGGTGTCGTTGACGACGGCGAGGGCGAGCCTGCCCGCCCGGGGCTGGAAGGTGAGCAGGCGCGGGGCGTAGGCCTTGCGCAGCGCGTACCACAACGGCTTGGGGCGCTCGTCGCCGTCCACCGCGGCCCAGGAGGTGACGGGCCAGCAGTCGTTGAGCTGCCACACCAGGGCACCGGCGGTCCGCGGCCACCAGGAGCGGAAGTGCTCGATGCCGAAGGCCACGGCGCGGGCCTGGTTGAGCTGGGTGGCCCAGTGCCAGTCCTCGAAGGTGCGCGGGGCGGGCAGGTGCGGTGCAAGGCCCCGGTCCAGTTTGCCGTTGCCGTCCTCGGCCTTCTGGTGGAGCAGGAAGGCGGGCGAGGTGGCGGCGAGCGGCTCGTCGTGGATCCAGCGGGTGAGCGTGGCCCAGGTGGGCGGGCCCTGGAAGCCGAACTCCGAGCAGAAGCGGGGGGTGTGGTCGCGGTAGGCGGTGTAGTCGATCCGGTTCCACACCTCCCATTCGTGGCGGGTGCCGTGGTCCTGGTCGTTGGGGTGGATGCCGCCGACGGGGGCGCCGGGCGTGTAGGGGCTGCCGTCGGCGTACGGCGTGGTGGGGTCCAGTTCGGCGACGATCCGGGGCAGCAGCTCGGTGTAGTAGCCCAGTCCCCAGGTGCGGCCGGCCAGTTGCTCGGGCCAGCCCCAGTCGGCGAAGCCCCAGAGGTTCTCGTTGCCGCCGTTCCACAGCGCCAGGCTCGGCCGGCCGGCCAGCCGTGCGACGTTCTCCCTGGCCTCGGCCTCGACCTCGCCGCGCAGCGGTTCCTCCTCGGGGTAGGAGGCACAGGCGAAGGGGAAGTCCTGCCAGACCAGGACGCCGCGTTCGTCGCACACGTCGTAGAAGTCGTCGGTCTCGTAGATGCCGCCGCCCCAGACGCGCAGCATGTTCATGTTCGCGCCGAGTGCCTGGTCGACGCGGCGTTCCAGGCGCTCGCGGGTGATGCGGGTGAGGAAGTGGTCGTCGGGGATCCAGTTGGCGCCCTTGGCGAAGATCCGGGTGCCGTTGACGACGAAGGTGAAGGGGGTGCCGTGTTCGTCGGGCGCGGTGTCGACGGTGAGGGTGCGAAAGCCCACCCGGCGGTGGAAGCGGTCCAGTTCCGCCGCCTCGGAGGACGGTCCGGTGAGGACCACCTCCAGGTCGTACAGCGACTGTTCGCCGTATCCGGCGGGCCACCACAGCCGGGCGTCGGGCACGGTGAGGCGCAGGACGGCGGTGGTGCTGCCGGGGTCGAGAACGGTGCGGGCCTCGGCTCCGCCGATCCGCGCGGCCAGTTCCAGGGCGGGCCGGTCCGCGGGGTGCGCGAGCTCGAGGTCGGCGTGCACCTCGATCACGCCGTCGCCGTCCGGGCCGACGCTCACCAGCGGGCGTACGCGGGCCAGACGCGCGGTGCTCCAGCGCTCCAGCCGCACCGGCTTCCAGATGCCGGCGGTCTGCAGGTCGGGGCCCCAGTCCCAGCCGAAACTGCAGGCCATCTTGCGCACCATGTTGAAGGGGTGGGGGTAGACGTGCTCGCGGCGGCCGAGTGCCGCCTCCGTCTCCTCGGCGTGCTCCAGCGCGGAGCGGAAGTCCACGACGAGTTCGTTGGGGCCGTCGGTGAGGTGGTCGCGCACGTCGAAGCGGTAGGAGCGGTGCATGTTGGCGGTGCGGCCGAGCACCCGGCCGTTGAGGGTCACGGTCGCCACCGTGTCCAGGCCGTCGAAGACCAGGTCCACGCGTTCGTCCGGTGCCGCCGCGGCCGCGTCGAGGGCGAGCCGGTACCGCCAGTCGGTGCGGTGCATCCAGGTGAGGTCCTCCTCGACCCGGTCGAGGTAGGGGTCGGGGATCAGACCGGCGGCCATCAGGTCCAGGTGCGTGCTGCCGGGGACCACGGCACGTACCTCACGCCCCCCGATGGTCTCCGGGACCGGCCCGCGTGTGGCGCTCAGCAGCCAGCCCTCGTGCAGGGGCGTCTGTGCCATGTTCACTCCTGTCGGATCTCGGCATGCGAGCCGGGGCGAATCCGTCGGTACCGGACCCCTGTTGTTCCCCGGTCGAACCGCCTACGATTGTTACGTCGATGAATTAAGTAAGTCAACGGCGGGGTTGACCCGCTCCCTTCGGAGAAAGCCTCAACGTGTCAACTGACTCCCTCCTCCCCCCGCACGGTGTGGTCCACCTGCGTGCCGCAGGCGCCTCGCTGGTCCTGGACACCTCCGGCGGCACTCTTCCACGCGTCGTGCACTGGGGCGCCGATCTCGGTGGCCTGTCCGATGCCGGCCTCGAGGCGCTGCGGCTGTCGTCGCGCCCCCAGCCGATCGGCTTCTCGGTCGACGGACCGGTCGAGGTGTCCGTGCTCCCGGAGCAGTCCGCGGGCTGGCTCGGCACCCCCGGGCTGGTGGGCCACAGGAACGGCGCGGACTTCTCGACCGCCTTCCGCGTGGTCCGCGTCGACTTCGCCGTGGACTCCCCCGCGTCCGGCGACCGGCCCGGCCGCCTCCTGGTCCACGCCGAGGACCGGACCGCCGGCCTGGAACTGGAACTGGACATCGAGCTGACCGAGGCGGGGCTGGTGCGCCAGCGCGCGACCGTGACCAACCGCGGCACCACCCCGTTCGCCCTCGACGCGGTCAACCTGACCCTGCCCGTGCCGGCCGTGGCCACGGAACTGCTCGACTTCACCGGGCACCATCTGCGCGAGCGCAGCCCCCAGCGGACGCCCTTCACGCAGGGGCTGCGCCTGCGGGAGAACCGCACCGGGCGCACCGGCTACGACTCGGCGTACCTGCTGGCCGCCGGGACGAAGGACTTCGGCAACCGCGGCGGCGAGGTGTGGGCGGTGCACACCGCCTGGTCGGGCAATCACCGCACCTTCGCCGAACGCACCTTCCACTCCGTCTCGCTGCTGGGCTGCGGAGAACTGCTGCTGTCCGGGGAGGTGCTGCTCGCTCCGGACGAGAGCTACCGCACGCCCTGGCAGTACGGGGCGTACGGGCGCGGTCTGGACGAGGTGTCCGCCCGCTTCCACCGCCATCTGCGGGCCCGGGACCATCATCCGCGCTCGCCACGGCCGGTGGTCGTCAACACGTGGGAGGCGGTGTACTTCGACCACGACCTGGAGCGGCTGAAGCAGCTCGCGGACGCGGCCGCCGCCGTGGGCGCCGAGCGCTTCGTGCTGGACGACGGCTGGTTCGGCGCGCGCCGCGACGACCGGCGGGCGCTCGGCGACTGGTTCGTCTCCCCCGAGGTGTGGCCCCAGGGCCTCGGCCCGCTGATCGACCACGTCACCGCGCTGGGGATGCAGTTCGGGCTCTGGGTGGAACCCGAGATGATCAACGAGGACTCGGAGCTGGCCCGCGCCCATCCGGACTGGATCATGGCGACGGGCGGCCGGCTGCCCGGCGCCGCGCGGCACCAGCAGGTCCTGGACCTGGCCCGGCCGGAGGCGTACGCGTACATCCTGCAGCGGCTGGACGACCTGCTGTCCGCGTACCCGATCGCCTACCTGAAGTGGGACCACAACCGGGACCTGGTGGAGGCCGGTCACCAGCCGGGCGGCCGGGCCGGGGTGCACGACCAGACGGCGGCGGTGTACCGCCTGCTGGACGACCTGCGCGCCCGGCATCCCGGCGTGGAGATCGAGTCCTGCTCGTCCGGCGGCGGCCGGGTGGACCTGGGCATCCTGGAACGGACCGACCGGGTGTGGGTGTCGGACTGCATCGACGCCCTGGAACGGCAGCGGATCCAGCGGTGGACCAACGCGCTCGTCCCGCTGGAGCTGATGGGCACGCACGTCGGCTCCCCGGTCTCGCACACCACCGGCCGCACCCATCCCCTCGACTTCCGTGCCGCCACCGCGCTGTTCGGGCACTTCGGCATCGAGTGGGACCTGACGTCCGCCGAGCCGGCCGAGCTGGAGCGGCTGGCCGAGTGGGTGGCGCTGTACAAGGAGCTGCGCCCGCTGCTGCACTCGGGCACCGCGGTGCACGGCGACCTCACCGACCCCGCCTACTCGCTCCACGGCGTGGTCGCCGAGGACGGGTCCGACGCGGTCTACACCCTGGTGGCCACCGGCACGTCCGAGCTGTACCCCACCGGTCCCGTCCGGCTGCCCGGCCTGGACCCGCACGCCGTCTACCACGTGCGTCCGCAGGCGCCGGGCGACCTGCCCGACGGCAACGCCCACCACTGGGGCGCCCACCTGCCGTGGTGGACACCGCAGGGCGTCGAACTGCCCGGCGCCGTCCTCGCACAGGCGGGGGTGCAGGCACCCGTGCTGTACCCGGAGCGGGCCGTCCTGCTGCGCGCCACCCGCCGGTAGTCCCCGTCCCTCCTCCACAACGACCGGGCCCCGCCGACGTGTTGTCGGCGGGGCCCGGTCGTCGGCGGACGGTCCTACGTGTACGGACGAGGGCGCGGCACCGGGCACGCGGCCGGCACCGGGGTGCGCCGGGCGGGCGCACCCGCTGCCCTCACGCCGCCGCTCCGGTCGCCTCGGTGTCACCCTCGGCGTCGATGTCGATCCAGCGCCGACCGGCGTGGTCGTAGGTGAGGTGGTCGTGGTCGGAGGTCGCCTTCGGTCCGGCTTCCTCCCGGCCGAGGCGGCCGCGCAGCTCGGGGTTGGGAGCGGCGGCGGCCAGCATCCGCGTGTACGGGTGCTGCGGGTCGAGGATGACGTCGTCGGCCGGCCCCCGCTCGACGACCCGGCCGCGGTTCATCACCAGGATGTCGTCGGAGAAGTGCCGCGCGGTGGCCAGGTCGTGGGTGATGTACAGGACGGCGAGATCGTCCTCGCGCTGGAGCCTGGCCAGCAGGTTGAGCACTCCGAGGCGGCTGGAGACGTCGAGCATGGACACCGGTTCGTCGGCGATGACGACCTGCGCGCCCGGGGCGAGGGCACGGGCGATGGCGACCCGCTGGCGCTGGCCGCCGGAGAGCTCGTGCGGGCGCCGGTCCATGACCGCGTCCGGCGGCAGGCTCACCCGCTCCAGCAACTGCGCCACCCGCTCCCGGGTCTCGTCCCGGCCGCGGCTTCGCCCGTGCAGCAGCAGGGGGCGGGCGATGTGGTGCTCGATGGAGTGGAAGGGGTTGAGCGAGGCGAAGGGGTCCTGGAACACCATCTGCACATGGTTCCGGTAGTGCCGGTCCTCGACCCGGCGCCCGGTGGGGTCGACGGCCGTGATGGTGCCGGAGGTCGGCTTCTCCAGCCGGGCGATCATCCGGGCGACGGTGGACTTGCCGGAGCCGGAGGCGCCGACCAGCGCGACGGTCCGGCCCGGCACCAGGGTGAAGCCGACCCGGTGCACGGCGCGCAGGGTGCTGCGGCGCAGTCCGGAGCGGATGGTGAAGTCCTTGACCAGGTCGCGTACTTCGAGGGTGGTCATCGCGCGTCCCCTTCCTCGGGTGCGTCTGCCCCGGGCACGTCTTCCCCGCGGGTGGCGGAACCGGTGGCCTCGCCGGTGCGCAGGAAGGACCCGCGGTCACCGGTGAGGCTGGGGAAGGAGTCCAGCAGGGTGCGGGTGTAGGGGTGCCGGGGCCGGCGGTAGATCGTCTCGGCGGTGTCGTACTCGACGATCTCGCCGCGCAGCATCACCGCGATGCGGTCGCTGAGTTCCAGCAGCAGCGGCAGGTCGTGGGTGATGAAGACGACGGCGAAGCCGAGCCGGTCGCGCAGTCGCAGGATCTCTCGCAGGATGCCGCGCTGGACGAGCACGTCGAGCGCCGTGGTGGGCTCGTCCATGATCATGACCTGTGGGTCGAGCAGCAGCGCCATGGCTATCATCACGCGCTGCCGCATGCCGCCGGAGAGCTCGTGCGGGAAGGAGTCCATCCGGCGGGGCTCGACACCGACGAGCTCCAGCACCTCGGCGCAGCGCTCCCGCCGCTCCCGCTTGGACATGCCGGGGCGGTGGGTGGTGAGGACGTCCTCCAGCTGGGCCCGTACGGAGAGCACCGGGTTGAGCGCGTTCATCGCGCCCTGGAAGACCATGGAGAGCTTGGCCCAGCGAAAGCGCCTCAGTTCCTCGTCGCGCAGGGCCAGCAGATCGAGGTCCGTTCCCTCCCGGTCGTGGAAGGTGACGGAGCCGGAGGTGACCTCGGCGGGCCATTCGTGGAGCCGGTTGATCGCGTAGGCCAGGGTGCTCTTGCCGCAGCCGGACTCCCCCGCGAGACCCAGGATCTCGCCCCGGTCGAGGGTCAGTGAGACGTCCTTGACGGCGTGGACGGGCGGGTCGGCCTGGTACACGACGTTGAGGTCACGGACCGTCAGCACCGCTTCGGACGGGGTCTGTTCGGTGGCCGGCCGGGTGGCGGACGGCGCGGTGTCGTTCTTCATGCGGCGGTGCTCCTCGCGACGCGCTTCGGGGCGGCCTCGGCCGGGGCCTTGCGCCTGCGGCCCGCCTCGCGCAGCCGCGGGTTGATGATCTCGTCGAGGCTGAAGTTGATCAGGGCGAGTCCGCAGCCGAAGGCCGCGATGATCAGCCCGGGCGGGGCGAACCACCACCAGGCCTCGCGTTGCAGGGCGAAGCCGTTCTGCGCGAAGTACAGCATCGTGCCCAGCGTCGAGGAGTTGGAGGCGCCGAGGCCGAGGAAGGACAGCCCGGCCTCGTTGAGGATGGCGGCGATCACGGAGAAGACGAACTGCGAGGCCAGCAGGGGCAGGAGGTTGGGCAGGATCTCCACGCAGATCACCCGCCAGGGCTTCTCCCCGGCCACCCGGGCCGCGGCGACGTAGTCGCGGTTGCGCAGCGACAGGGTCTGGGCCCGCAGCACGCGCGCCGACGCGGCCCAGCCGGTGACCGCGAGGACCACGGCGATGGTCCACGAACCGCGCTGGTCGGCCGGGACGAAACCGGAGATGACGATCACCAGCGGCAGCCCGGGGATGACCAGCATGACGTTGGAGAACAGCGAGAACGCCTCGTCGGTGACGCCGCCCGCATAGCCGCCGATGATGCCGAACAGTGCCGACAGGACGGTGGCCATGACGCCGACCAGCAGACCGATCTGCAGCGAACCGCGGGTGGCGTGCGTCAGTTGGGCGAGGACGTCCTGCCCGGTCTGGGTGGTGCCGAGCAGGTGCTCGCCGCTGGGCGGGGTCATGCCGATGTTCCGGATGGTGTCCGGGTCCCCCGTGAGCACCGGGCCGATCAGGCCGAACAGCGCGATCGCCACGACCAGACCGAGACCGATGCCCAGTTTGGGCGACCAGGCGGGCAGCATGGCCCGCCAGCCGCCGCGCCGGCGGGCGGGGGGCAGCAGGGCCGCCGCGTCGTCCCCGATGCCCGGGGGTGACTCCTCCAGGGTCCCGTCGGGCGGGATGACACTGGTCACGAGAGGATTCCCTTCCTGGTCAGTGGCTCGTACGGGTGCGGGGGTCGATCACGCCGTACAGCAGGTCCACGATGAGGTTGGCGCCGAGGACCGCGACGGTGATGACCAGGAAGATCCCCTGCATCAGGGCGTAGTCGTTGTTCTGCACGGCCTGCAGCAGCCGGCCGCCGACGCCGGGATAGGAGAAGACCTGCTCGGTGATGACGGAGCCGGACACCACGAAGCCGAGCGAGGTGGCGAAGCCGGCGATGGAGGGCAGGGCCGCGTTGCGCGCCGCGTAGCGGACCATGATGCGCCGGTTGCGCAGTCCCTTGGCGCGGGCGGTGAGGATGTAGTCCTCGGCGATGGTGGACACCATCATGTTGCGCATCCCGAGCAGCCAGCCGCCGACCGAGGAGATCACGATGGTCAGCGCGGGCAGCGTGCCGTGGTAGACGGCGGAGGAGACGAACTGCCAGTTCCAGCCCATGGGCAGGGCCACGTCGTAGCCGCCCAGCAGCGGGAACCAGTGCAGGGTGGACGACAGCAGCGCGGCCAGGACCAGCGCGAGCCAGAAGTAGGGCACCGCGGCCAGCACGGTGGTGGCGGGGACGACGGAGTCCAGCCAGGATCCGCGCTTCCAGCCCACCACCGTGCCGAGCAGCAGGCCCAGCACGAAGGAGATCAGCGTCGCCATGCCGACCAGCACGATGGTCCACGGCAGCGACTGGCCGATCACGTCGGACACCGGGGCCGGGTAGGAGCTGACCGAGACGCCGAAGTCGCCGCGGAACACGTTGCCGAGATAGGAGACGTACTGCTGGAACAGCGGCTCGCTGCGGTCGGCACCGAGCAGCAGCTCGAACGACTTGCGGGCCGCCGGGTCCACCGTTCCGCCGCGCTGCTGGAGCTTGGCCATCAGGGTGTCGACCGGGTTGCCCGGCATCATCCGGGGGATGAAGAAGTTCAGTGTCAGGGCGGCCCAGAGGGCGACGAGGTAGAAACCGATCTTGCGGGCGAAGTACGTCATCCGATCCCGCCGATCACCTGGGGCTCTTGCGTGAACATGGGTGTCAGGGCCTCACTTGCCGGCGGGCTTCAGGTTCAGGTAGATCTGCGAGTTGTCGGGCCGGCCCCACACGGCGGGGAAGGCGTAGAGGTTGTCCTCGGTCGGCCAGCCCGTGAACTTCTTGGCGTTGAACTGGCTCGTGGTGCCGCCGGTGAGCATGGGGATGTACGGCATCGACGCCTCGATCCGGGTCTGGATCGTGTCGTAGTACGGCCGGCGCGCCTTGGTGTCGTCCATGTCGATGCCGGACAGGGCGGCGAGGGCCTCGTCGACCTTGGGGTCCTTGAAGCGGGCGAAGTTGGGGTTGGCGGTCTCGCCGACGGGCGCGGTGGTCCTGCTGGAGAAGAAGTAGCTGTACAGGTAGTACGGGTCGGGTGCCGGGCCCTGGTACAGCGAGTCCAGCAGCAGCTCGAACTGGCCGCGGCCGCGGGCGTCCGACCACTCGTTCCACGACACCTGCTGGACGGTGAGCTTGATGCCCGTCTTCTTCAGCTGTTCGGCGACCATGTTCACGGCGGTGATGTAGTCGGTCCAGCCGGCGACGACCTTGACCGTGAGGGCCAGTTGTCTGCCGTTCTTGGTGTAGACGCCGCCGGACCCCTTGCTCCAGCCGGCGCCCTCCAGCAGCCGTGCGGCCGTGTCGGCCTGCGGCTCCATCGGCGCGATGCGGTCCTTGAGCTTGTCGGAGACCAGCGTCTTGTCGCGGCCCGGCAGGGCGAAGCCGGGGGATATCTCACCAGCGGTGTTCTCGAAGGCCAGCGCGTTGAGCTGGGTGCGGTCCATCGCGTAGTAGACGGCCTTGCGCACCGCCGGGTCGGTCTGCGGTCCCTTGCAGCCGAGGGCGGCGTCGGAGCAGGTGAACAGGGCCGCCTGATTCATCGGGACGGTGACGGCCCGGTAGCCGGGGTAGTTCTTCTCGACGTTCTTGATGTCGGGGACGGGACCGGTGTTCCAGTCGATCTGGCCGGCCCTGAGCGCGTCGGCTCCGGACTGGTTCCCGGACAGCGCCACGTAACGGATCTTCTTCACCGCGGGGGCGCCGGCGTAGTAGTCGGGGTTCGCCTCCAGCGTGAAGGCCTGCGGCTTGAACTCGGCCAGCTTGAAGGGGCCGGTGCCCACCGGCTTCTTCATGACGTCCTCGGCGGGCTTGGCGATCTTCTCCCAGAGGTGCTTGGGGACGATCCAGAACTTGCCGAGCACCTGCGGGCCCTCGCTGAACGACGGCTTATCGAAGGTGATCTTCACATGGGTGGCGTCGACCGCCGTGGTCCTCCCGGAGAAGCCCGTGTTGTTCATGGTCGCGTTCTTGCGGACCATGTCGAAGGTGAAGACGACGTCATCGGCGGTGAACGGGCGGCCGTCGGTCCACTTCACCCCCTCCCGCAGGGTGACGGTGAGTTCGGTGCCCTTCTTGTTCCAGGCGAACGCCGTGCCCAGCCGGGGCCTGGGCTCGTCCTTGCGGGCGACGTTGTAGAAGAACAGCGGCTCGTAGATGGAGCCCGGGCCGTCGATCATCGTCGGCGAGTACGGGTTGAAGTTGATCTGGTAGTCGCCGCTCTGGCCGGTGTAGGCGACCAGCGTGGAGCCGTCGGCGCCGCTGCCGCCCGTGTCGGCGGTGCATCCCGTGACGGCGAGGCCGAGGGCCGTCACCCCCGCGACGCAGGCATAACGGAACCTCGTCTGATATCTGGACATACGAGCCACTCTCCTGGGGAGGTCCGGATCGGACGGCCGGGGCCACGCCTCCACGGGAGGGCCGGGGCCACGCACATGTGTCGAGATTGTTAAGCTGACGAAGAAAGAAAGTCAACACTCCGGTGGGCCTTCCCTCTGCCACGGGTCTGCGGACCGGCTCCGCCACTCACGGGCCCGCAGAGGTCTCCACCGGGCATGGCCAGGCAGGACGCGTGACGCGTCCGGGCAGCGGCGCTGACACCGTCCCGTCGGTTATGTTTGTCCGGCAAATAAACAGGGGGCGCACGCCCGGAGGAACCGGCTGAGGGCAGCGCCCGCCTGGGGCGCCGGGAGGGTATCGATGGGCGGGCTGGCGAAAGGTATGCCGCACGCGACCAGCAGGGCGGCGGTCCTGGACGTGATCAGGGCGGCCGGGACCATCAGCAGGGTCCGACTGATCCAGGCGACGGGCTTCACGGGTGCCACCATCTCGACGGTGGTCCGTCGTCTCATCGACGACGGGCTGGTCACCGAGATCGGACGCTCCGAATCGACCGGCGGCAAGCCACGGACGCTCCTGGCGCTGAACCAGAGCTCCCGGTACGCGGTCGGTGCCCATCTGGACCACTGCGGCATCACCTACGCGCTCACCGACCTGAGCGGCTCCATGGTCGCCCGGATGTCACGGGCCGGCGCGGGCACCGACGATCCGCCCGCGGTCGTGGCCCGGATGGCCGGCGAGGTGGACACCCTCATCCGGGGGGTCGGTATCAGCAAGGAGCTCGTGCTCGGCCTGGGCGTGGTCTCCCCCGGTCCCCTCACGCCCGCCAGCGGCATGCGCCTGACACCGCCGGCCATGCGCCACTGGGAGGACTTCCCCCTCGACAAGGCCCTGGTGGAGGCCACCGGACTGCCGGTGACCCTGGACAACGACGCCACCGCCGCGGCCCTCGGGGAGCACTGGGCGGGCATCGCGCGCGACACCCCGAGCTTCGCCGCCGTGTACATCGGCAGCGGCATCGGCGCCGGTCTGGTGATCGACGGCGCCGTCTACCGCGGCCGCAGCGGGAACGCCGGGGAGATCGGCCACATGTGCGTCGACGCGGACGGGCCCGACTGCTGGTGCGGGGCCCGCGGGTGCGTGGAGGCGCTCGCGGGGCCGGCGGCCGTGGTGACCCAGGCCCGGGCGGACACGCGGATCTCGCGCGCGGCCGGGCTGACCCAGGGGCCCGGTGGGCAGCGCCCCTCGGTGACCGCCGACTTCGCCGCGGTCGCGCGGGCGGTCCGGCGCGGGGATGCCGACGCCCGTGAACTCCTGGAGGGTTCCGCACGCCGGCTCGCACTCGCCACCCGGGCCCTCGCCAACGTCCTGGACCTGGACATGGTGGTGCTCACGGGCCCGGGTATGGCCGTGGCGGGCTCGGTGTACCTGCCGGTGCTCCAGGAAGAGCTGGAGACGGCCTTCTTCGCGCGGACGGCCCATCCGGTCACCGTGCGCCTGTCGGACTCGGCCGCCACGGCTCCCGCCGTCGGCGCCGCCACGATGGTGCTCCAGAGCGAGCTGGTGCCCCTGCGGCAGACGCGTCTGCCGCTGCCGGGCGCGCTCGGTGAGCCCGAGCGGGAGGCGGCGGTCACCCGGGAGTGAGCAGCCGAGGCTGCCAGGAGCGGCTCCACCTCGGCCGTGCCGACGGGAATCCCTGCCGGCGGAACCGGGTTGCCCACGATGCCAAGGGTGGCCCCAGGGCCACCGCGGGGAGGGAACGGGAGCCCATGAGTCTTCGTCAGTTCGAGTACGCCCTGGCTGTGGCCGAGGCGGGCTCGGTGACGGCTGCGGCGGAGCTGCTGCACGTCGCCCAGCCGTCGGTGTCGCAGCAGATTCGCGGCCTGGAGCGGGAACTCGGCGTGCAGCTGTTCGCCCGCACGCCGGCCGGCCTGGTGCCCACCGCGGTCGGTCGCGCGTTCCTGCGGGACGCGGAGGTCGCGGTGCGGGCGGCACGGCGGGCGAGGGCGACGGCGCGGGCCGGTGCCGACGAGCTGGAGGGTGAGCTGGTGGTCGCGGCGCAGATGGGACTGGGCACGCGGCAGCTGCCGGGCGCGCTGAGCGCGTTGCGCCGCCGTTTCCCGCGGCTGGAGATCACCGTGTTCGAGGAGGCGAACCCGGCTGAGCTGGAACGGCTGGCGCGCCGGGGCGTGGTGGACCTCGGCCTGGTCGGGGGGCCGTGCGAAGAAGGCTTGTACGAGGGCCACCACCTCGGCGACGAGGAGTTCGTCGTGGTGCTGGGTCCCGAGCACGCGCAGCTCGCCGCGGACCGGGTCGAGCTGCGCGAAGTGGCGCGGGAGCCGTGGATCAGGTTCGACCAGGGCGGCGCCCTCGACGGCGTGCTGCGGGACGTACTGCGGGAAAACGAACTGGCCCCCACCACGGTCGCCCGTGTCTCCCAGACGGCGACGGCGGTGCGCTGGGCCGCCCACGGGCTCGGGGTGACCCTCGTTCCGACCTCTGCGGTGCCTCCGGGGTTCGAGCACCTCACCCGCCCCGTCCTGCCCGCCGTTTCCCTGCCCACCGTCGCCGCGGTCCGCCCCGGCGCGGGCCCGGCGGAAACGGCCCTGCTCGAATTCCTGCGTCAGGAGACCTGGCACCACAGCGGCTTCTCGGGCAGCGGGTCAGACCTGCTCCCCACCCGGTGACACCTCGACGACACCGGGACCGGCCGCGTCGACACGGATTCCACGCGGAGATTTCTCGCGGGACGACAGTTCCGGTGGTCCCCCGTTCTTCATTTCCTCGGCCACGCCCTTCTTCCGTGTCGTCGGTGTCAGCCCACGGGGAATTCCCCGCCGTCCACGGTGAGGTTCTGTCCGGTCAGCCAGCTCGCCCGGTCCGACGCGAGGAACAGCACCGCGTCGGCGATGTCGTCCGGACGGCCGTCGCGGCCCAGTGGCGGGGCGGTGCCGTCCTGGCCCGGTCCCTCGGTCAGGGCCGCCCACTGCTCCCGCGTCGCCTCGCCGCCGGGGGTGGTGGTCCTGCCGGGAGACACCGCGTTGACCCGGACGCCGAACGGGGCGAGTTCCAGGGCCAGTCCCCGGCTGTAGTTCTGCAGCGCCGCCTTCGCCGCCGTGTAGTGGAGGAACGGCGGTGCCGAGGTGGGGACGGCGGCCGAGGAGACGTGCACGACCACGCCCGAACGCCGTTCACGCATCCCCGGTGTCAGGAGCGAGTCCAGCCGCACCGCTGCCAGGAAGTTCAGGTCCAGCTGGTCCTGCCACTCCTCGTCGGGAATGGCCCAGGCGTTCCGGAACGGGCGCGCCCCGCCCGCGTTGTCGACCAGGATGTCCACCCCGCCGAGCGCCTCCCGCGCGGCCGCGGCGATGGTCTGCGCGCCGGCCCGTGTCCGTACGTCGGCCGCCACGAAGGAGGCGCCCTGCGGCACCGTGTCCGTCTTCGACCTGGCGGTCGTGAGCACCTCGGCGCCCGCGTCCAGGAGCCGGCGCACGATGGCCGCGCCGATCCCGCGCGACCCACCCGTGACCAGGGCCCGCTTTCCCGCGAGCCCTTGCGTTTCCGGTCCGTTCTCGTTTTCGGTCATTTCACCGGTCCTCTCGATTGCGTATTCATCCACTCGACGAAGGAAGGCCGAGGCGCGAAGCGCGTGAATCTTCGGATAAATCTTTGACGATCACCTCGTCGACCTGCTTCACGCTACGTCCGGAAAACAACGAAAGACAAAGAAGAAATGTGAGCAGAAGCCATAGGGGTTTCCTATACCTCCGGCCTCCTCCGCCCGGCAGGGCGCGTGCGTTCCCGGGCGGTGGGACGTCACGTTCGCGACGGGACGAAAGGTCTTCGACGGAGCCCCGGACTTCCCCGGCGCCGGCCGTCCGGCCGGTGCCGGACGACTGGAGGCGCGGTCAGTCGGCCCGGGTACCCTCCGCGCATCGGCCGACGGACGCAGGCCCGGTCCGCTCGTCACCCCGGACACGTCCGGCGCGTGGGGGCGGGAACTCCGGCTCCTCACCTGGGCGGTACCCGGTTCGGCTTTCCGGATGCAGCGAGCGACGGTGACGCCCCGGCGGCCACCGCGACGGCGAACCCTGAAGTGCGCCCGCGTCGTTCGCCGCAGCGTCCCTCCCCGGCTCGGAGCGGCCGGCGCCGAAGCGGCAGGTGAGAGAACGCAGCCCTTGAGATCTGCGCGGTCTCGACCGGCGGTTGATCACGTGACCGGATCCGTACGATGCTCGAGTGAAGGACACTCTGATCGACGGACTCCGCACCGCGTACGACGCCCAACTCCGTGGTGTCACCCCGCCCGGCGGCAGCGCCCGCATCGAGAAGGACGGCCCGTTGACCCGTGTCGTCGGTTGGCACCGTGGCTTCGTCACGGGCCCGCGCGACCTCGGTGTGTACGGGGCGGAGCTGGACGCGCTCATAGCGCGGCAGCGTGACTTCTACGCCGCCCGTGGTGAGGCGGTCGAGTGGAAGACCCGCGCCCATGACCTCCCCGCCGACCTCACCGACCGGCTCACGGCGGCCGGTTTCGTCGCCGAGGACAGCGAGACCGTGCTCATCGGGCGGTCCGCGGACCTTGCCGCCGGCCCCGTCCTGCCCGACGGCGTGACCATCCGTCGTGTCACCGCCGGATCGGACCTGCAGCGCGTCGCCGCCATGGAGAGCACCGTCTGGGGCGAGGACCGGAGTTGGCTCGCCGACGACCTGTCCGCCCGGATCGGGAACGCCCCGGAGAACACCGTCGTCCTCGTCGCCGAGGCACGCACCGAGGTCGTCTGCGCCGCCTGGCTGGTGTTCAAGGACGGCGTCGACTTCGGCGGGCTCTGGGGCGGCTCGACGCTCAAGGAATGGCGTGGACGGGGCATCTACCGGGCCATGGTCGCCCGCCGGGCCCAACTCGCTGCCGCCCGCGACGTCCCCTACGTCTACGTCGACGCCTCAGCCGACAGCGCCCCCATCCTCACCCGCCTCGGCCTGCACGCGGTCACCACGACGACACCGTACGTCTGGTCACCCTGAGCTCAGCCGGTCTTCGCCGGCTCCTCAACCGACGGTGCGTGAAGACGAGCCGGATGCCCCGCCTCACCCCTGACGTCCCAGGCCATCGACCAGGACCACGCGCCGCTGTACCGGAACCGGCGGCTCACCGGTCTCCGGCGAACCCTCCTCGGACTCTGCAAGGCCTCCCTCGGCACCCACGGAGGCCTCTACGGAACCCCTGCAAGCACGGACACGCCTGCTTCTGCGAACCAGCGATCCTTCCTTGGGCCCCCTGGACAAACCGCCGGCGGCCCGGTCCTCGCCGGGCAGAGACGCAGCCATGCGCTGTGCCGGCACCGCCCCTGAGCTGATGGACCCGGTCCGACGTCTCGTCACACCCGGCCGGCGGTACCTCCGGCCGGGGGGGAAGCTCGCTGCGGTTGAGCGGGCCTGAGCGCGAGCTGTTCGTGAGGGAGTCGGTCCAGGCCGCCGGGGAGATCACTCCCGCTGAGCTCGGCGTCCTTTTCGAAGACGGGTGGCGAGAGCGGAAGACCGCCTCACGGACGTCGCGATGCTGCGGTGCGAGCCGGCCGTCTTCGGGCCGGTCTCCTCCGCCTCGACGGTCTCCCGTCTGATCGACGCCCTCGCCGCCCCGACGCGAAAGCCCTGCAGGCCATCCGATCCGCACGGTCCGAAGTCCGCAACCGGGTCCGGTCGCCGGCGGGCAGGCACGCCCCGGACGCCGGTGGACAGGCCATGGCCGGCCTCGACGGCATCCTCGTGATCGCGCGCTCCTCCAAGGAGAACACGGAGCCTTTTCCAACCTGCTCTGCGCCGGTTCGGGCGCACTGTCGCAAGGCTCATGCATTTCTGCGAGTGATCGCCTGTGCGACAGCCGCGCCGACCGCCAAGAAGCCCGCGGCGACGGCGAGCAGGGCACTCGTGGGCACCAGGGCGTCCGCAGAGCTCGAGGCGTTCTGCAGGTGGGTGAGCATGATGTTGACTGGGGAAACGCCTTTGCCCAGCAGCACGGCCAGCAGGAGCACCAGGGCCAGGACGAGCGCGTAGCCCTGCCGTCGGAACACCAGCCGTGAGCTGACCAGTCCGATGGCCATGCCGGTGAAAGCGCTGGTGAGTTGGGCCTCGGTTCCCAATGCCAGGTCCGCGAGGCCGGGTGTGTGGGTTCCGAACATCAACGGCAGCACCAGACCGGCGGCCGTCAGCAGCAGGCACCACACGGCGGTCGTCCCGACCGTCGCGAGGAGAACGCGTAGGTGGCTGCCGGTGCTGACGATGACGATCGAGCGGTGCGGCTGATCCTCGAGACCGATCAGTGCCATGGTCAGCCAGGCCGAGCACGGCAGCATGCCCCCGGCCACTGAGGCGTAGGTCGCGGTGAGCGGGCCGGTGTCGCTGCTGGTCAGCACGGCCACCAGACCGAGGAACAGCAGCAGCGGCGCGAGGTAGCGCTGGGAGAGCAGCAGCGCCGTGGACATGTAGCGGACCAGGGCGATCACAGGACGGCCTTCCGCACATCGAATCGGTGATCGTGTTCACCCACAGTTCCGGTGAGACCCGCTACCGACCACTGATGCTGCAGCGCCGTCAGCAGTACGGCGTCCGAGTGCTCCCGCGCCACCCGCAGGACGACCTCCCCGCCGCGTAGGGCGGAGTCCACCACACCCGGCAGCGCCGACCAGTTCATCTCGACCGGCATGACGCCGGTGGGCGGCACCGTCAGGACCAGTTCGACCATCGAGGCCCGATCCCCAGTGGGCCGGCTGCCGTGCAAGGTGATCCGGCCGTCGCGAATGGCGTAGACGCCGCTGGCGTGCGTCTCGGTGATTACCTCTCGGTGGTCGGTGAAGACCACCGCGCCGCCCTGTGCGGCCGCTTCGTCGATGAACTCGGAGAGGGCTCTGTGGGCCGAGATGTCCAGACCCGACCAAGGTTCGTCAAGGACCAGCAGGTCGGGCTGAACGAGCAGGGCCTGGGCGAGCGCCACCTTCTGCGCGTTGCCCTTCGACAGGGTGCGCAGCGACGCGTCCCGCTCTCCCACCAGGGACAGCCGCTCCAGCAGGTGATTGCCGCGGGTGCGGGCGGCGGAGGCCGACAGGCCACGGATGCGCCCCATGTGGGTGAGATAGGAGATCGCCGAGATGCGGTCGTGGGCGGTGAAGCGGTCCGGTACGTAACCGATGTGCGATGGTCGACCCGACACGTTTCCGGAGGTGGGCTGGGACAGTCCGACGAGGATCCTCAGCAAGGTCGACTTTCCGGAACCATTGCTGCCCGCCACCGCGAGGACGTCACCGGCCGAGACCTTCATGTCCACGTCGCGGAGGATCCACCGTCCTCTGCCATAACGTTTGCCGACCGCCTCACAACGTAACAACTCGTTCTCCCTGTGGCTTGCGCGCTGGCCCTTCCAGCCTGACGGGCGGGGTTGTCAATTAAGCTGGCAGGCAGGTGAAGCCCTGGTAGACAGTTTTTCGACCGAGAAGACCATCTTCACCAGAGGCTCCGCGTGCCTGTTTACCCTTCGGGTGTCAACGTGTCCAGCTCCACCCTTCGCCTCCTGTCCGCCCGGCTGCAAGCGCGTCGCCGCGCTCCTGCGATACCTGAGCGCGGGTCGACAGGATCTGCTTGCCCTCGCACCCACACTCGCCGAAGCCGTACGGGCCGCTTCGGTGAAGGCGTATCCGATTCTGGACGGGACGCTTCTCCCCATCGACCGGATTGCTGCCGACCGGCCCTTCTGCTCGGGCAAACATAAGAAGCACGGCGTGAACGTGCAGATCGTCGCCGACCCGAAGGGTCGTTTTCTGTGGGCATCACGGCCCTGCCCGGAGCCGTCCATGGCATCCGGGTGGCACGCGAGCACGACATCGTCGATGCTCTCGCCGAGGCAGGCATCAACTGCTGGGCGGGCCAGGGCTACCAGGGTGCCGGCGGCGCCGTTCGCACTCCTTACCGCGGCCGTTGGAACAGCCTTTCCACAGGTCAGCAGGAGGTCAACCGGTCTCATGCGAAGATCCGGGCACTCGTCGAGCAGGCCGTCGCCACTCTGAAGTCCTGGCGGCTCCTCTGCCGGATCCGGTGCTCAACCACCCGGATCACGAGCCTCGTCCAGGCCGTCCTCAGCCTGCATCCGGCCAGTCCGGACGGAGAGTGGAAAAGGCTCACGGCCTCGAACTGGAAAAAGGGCCGTGGCCATCACCCCCTGACGGCCTTCGTCGACCACGGCCCGGATCGGTGGTGCCGGCCTATGGGTGCAGGTGGGACAGGACCCCGTCGCTCACGGGGTAGGGGTCTTCGCGCGGGAGGAGTTGCCGGGCGGCATCCAGCTCTCCATGTCGTACACGAGTGTGGATCACACGGGCCAGTGGTGTGACATCGGCTATGGAGACGATCCACTCGTCGGCGTAGAGACGTGCGGCTTCGCCGGCGAGGCCGAGCTGTAGCGATCGGTGGGGAAGCGGTTGGAGGCGCAGGTCGCGCTCGGGGTCCCATTGCACCCGGGCAGGCGCCCGTTTCACCTGGCGTTTCCACGTGCCGTGATCAAGGTGCAGTCCACGCTCGTAGTGGGACAGGCAGGCGTGTCGCAGTGCCCATTCGAAGCCTTCCCGGGTGATCTCGACGGCGAGAACGGTCTCCTGGCCTTCCTTGGTGCCCCATCCGCAGCGGTACATCATCCACAGGAACGACGGCTTGATCCACGTCATCCGGTCCCGCTTCCACACCGCCGGGAAACGACCCTCCCGGGCCGCCGCCAGACCGATCACCGGCGAGTACGCCTGGTAGACGGTGATCGTGGAAGCCGTGTGCAGGGCTCGGATCCGATGCTTGGGTTCTGTCACTGGATCAGGGTGATCACACCGCTGCGTGCGCGCCATCGAATTACCGCGGCGGGAGGCCGCCGAGACTGCGGTGGCGGACGAGGGTGCAGGCGATGCCGGATGCCTCGCCGGGGCAGTCGTCGCCGCAGGCGGCGGTGACCGTATCGACACGCCGGTTCCGGTGTGAGCACCTTGGTCAAGACCCCTGTGCGCGATCGGTACCCCGCCCTACGCCGCCTTCTCGACCGTGCGGCGGGCGAACTGCGTGCGGTGCAGCTCGGCGTAGCGGCCGTCGGCCGCGAGGAGTTCCTCGTGGGTGCCGCGCTCGACGATGCGGCCCGCCTCGACGACCAGGATCTGGTCGGCCGCCCGGACCGTGGACAGCCGGTGGGCGATCACGATGGCCGTCCTGCCCTCCAGGGCCTCGGTGAGCGCTTCCTGGACGGCCGCCTCGGAGGTGTTGTCGAGGTGCGCGGTGGCCTCGTCGAGGATGACGACGCGCTGGCGGGCCAGCAACAGCCGGGCGATGGTCATGCGCTGGCGCTCGCCACCGGAGAGCCGGTAGCCGCGCTCGCCGACCACGGTGTCGAGGCCGTCGGGCAGGGACCGTACGAGGCCGTCCAGGCGGGCGCGGCGCAGCGCGTCCCACAGCTCGGTGTCGGTGGCCCCGGGGCGGGCCAGCAGCAGGTTGGCGCGGACGGTGTCGTGGAAGAGGTGGCCGTCCTGGGTGACCATGCCGAGGGTGTCGCGCAGCGACCGGGCGGTGAGATCGCGGACGTCGACACCGCCGATCCGTACGGCGCCGGCGTCGACGTCGTACAGGCGCGGCAGCAGCTGGGCGATGGTCGACTTGCCGGCGCCGGAGGAGCCGACGAGCGCGATCGTCTGGCCGGGTTCGGCGCGGAAGGAGAGTCCGTGCAGGACCTCGTCGCCGCTCCGGGTGTCCAGGGAGGCGACCTCCTCGAGAGAGGCCAGGGAGACCTTGTCGGCCGACGGGTAGCCGAAGCGGACGTCGTCGAACTCGACCGCGACCGGGCCGTCGGGGACGGGGCGGGCGTCGGGCCTCTCGGCGATGAGCGGGGTCAGGTCCAGCACCTCGAAGACCCGCTCGAAGCTGACGAGAGCGCTCATCACCTCGACGCGGGCCCCGGCGAGCGCGGTGAGCGGCGCGTACAGGCGGGTCAGCAGCAGTGCCAGGGCGACGACGGCGCCCGGGTCCAGGGTGCCGCGCAGGGCGAAGAAGCCGCCGAGGCCGTAGACGACGGCCAGGGCGAGGGCGGAGACCAGGGTGAGCGCGGTGATGAAGGCGGCCTGGGCGGTGGCGGTGCGCACGCCGATGTCCGCGACGCGGCGGGCGCGGGCGGCGAACTCCGCCGATTCCTCCTCCGGGCGGCCGAACAGCTTGACGAGCGTGGCGCCGGGCGCGGAGAAGCGCTCGGTCATCCGGGTGCCCATCGCGGCGTTCAGGGTGGCGGCCTCGCGCTGCATGCGGGCCATGCGGCGGCCCATGCGCCGGGCGGGGAGCACGAACACCGGCAGCAGCACCAGCGCGATCAGGGTGATCTGCCAGGACAGGGTGAGCATGACGGCGAGGGTCAGCAGCAGGGTGACGAGGTTGCTGACCACGCCGGACAGGGTGTTGCTGAAGGCGCGCTGGGCGCCGATGACGTCGTTGTTGAGACGGGAGACCAGCGCTCCCGTACGAGTGCGTGTGAAGAACGCCACCGGCATGCGCTGCACATGGTCGAACACGGCCGTCCTGAGGTCGAGGATGAGCCCTTCGCCGAGCGTCGCCGACAGCCTGCGGGAGAGGATGCCGAGCGCCGCCTCCACGACGGCGATCAGCGCGATCAGCAGGGCCAGGCGGACGACCGTGCCCTCCTCGCCGCCGGTCACGATGGCGTCGACGACCTTGCCTGCCAGCACGGGGGTGGCGACGGCGAGGAGGGCGGTCGCCACTCCGAGCAGCGCGAACCAGGTGATGCGGCGGCGGTGCGGGCGGGCGAAGGCGCCGATGCGGCGCAGGGTGGCGCGGGCGAAGGGGCGGCGTTCCTGCTCGGCGTTCAGCACGCTGTGCAGCTGGGTCCAGGCGGTGGTCTCCATGCTCATGCCGGCGACGGTAGAACCTCGACCTTTCTTGAGGTCAAGGAGAGCATGACCGCGATCCGCAAGCCCGCGTCCGCGCGTCGGTCATCCGTAGGTGGCGCGACTCGGGGAATGTCTTGTGGTGTGACAGTCGTACGCGCCCCCGAGGCGCCCCCTTCCGGTCGTGTCCCCACCGGCCGGGACGGTCGTGCGCGCCGGGTCCGGCGGCTCGTCTGCGTCCTTCCGCTGCTGCTGGTCGCCGTGGTGGCGGTGCGGCACCGGTCGGTGCTCGCCGAGGGCTTCGGCCGGCTCGCCGACGCCGAGGCGCCCTGGTTGCTGGCCGCGGCCGGCGTGACCTGTCTGACCTGGGTGGCCGCCGCCTGCACCCGGCAGGGTGCGGTGGTGGAGCGGCTGCCGCCGGGACGGCTGCTCGCCACGCAGTTCGCGGCGGGCGCGGCCAACCATCTGCTGCCGGCGGGGCTGGGTGCGAGCGCGGTCAACCTGCGGTTCCTGACGGTGTGCGGGCTGCCGTTCGCCCGTGCGTCCGCCGCCCTGGCCCTGTACCTGCTGGCGGAGGGCGCCGGCCGGCTGGCCCTGCTGGGCGGGCTGCTGCTCGTCTTCCCGGACGCGCTGCGACCGGGCGCGCTGCTGCCCGAGGGGGCCGTCGGCCCGCTGCTGTCCGCCGCGGTGGCGGTGCCGGTCGTGGCGGCGGGTGCGCTGGTGCTGGTGCGGCGGCTGCGGGCGGCCGTGGTGTCGTTCCTGCGGACGGCGCTCGGCGAGGCCCGGTCGGTGCACGCCCGCCCGGCGCGGGCGCTCGCGCTGTGGGGCGGTGCGCTGGCCTTCCCGGCGCTGCAGGCGGCGGTGCTGGTCCTGGTCGGCAGGGCGCTGGGGCTCGGGGTGCCGCCCGGGCACATGGCGGTGGCGTACCTGGCGGCGACGGTCGCGGTCGCGCTGGTGCCCACGCCGGGCGGTATCGGCTCGGTGGAGGCGGCGCTGGTCGTGGCGCTGGTGGCGGCGGGCGGCCCGGCGGGTGTGGCGACGGCGGTGGTCCTCGCCTTCCGCGTCATCACCGTGTGGCTGCCGCTGCTGCCGGGGGCGCTGACCCTGGGGGTGCTGGTGCGCAGGAAGGTGCTCTGAGGGCGGGGCGGTACGTCGCCCGCGGACGGGCCGGCCGAGGCGGCGCGTGAGCACCCCCGCCGGTGCGGACCGCCGTGCCGGATACGGCAGGATGAGCCCCCGCACCGGACGAACTCCCTTACGGGCCGGTGCGATCGCACATCGGAGAATCGAGCAGGTGACAGGTGACGAGTAAGCACATCCGCCCGTCGGCGAGCGGCTCCGCCGCAGCCGTGTCCCTTGGAGGTGACCGATGACCGAGGACCTCACCGTGGACCACCTGGTGCCCGCCGGCATCGCGCTGGCCGCCGGGCTGCTGGGGGCGTTCCTGCTGCGCATGCTGCTGCGCTGGCTGGGGCGGCACGCGGAGCGCACCCGCTGGGGCGGCGACGACGTGATCGTGGACGCGCTGCGCACGGTGGTGCCGTGGGCGGCGGTCACGGCCGGCGCGGCCGGCGCGGGGGCGGCGCTGCCGCTGACGAGGACGGTGCAGCACAACGTCAACCAGGTGCTGACCGTCCTGCTGATCTTCGTGGTGACGGTGTCGGCGGCCCGCGTGATCGCCGGACTGGTCCGGACGGTCACGGCGTCCCGCTCCGGGGTGGCCGGGTCGGCGACGATCTTCGTCAACATCACCCGGGTCCTGGTGCTGGCGATCGGCTTCCTGGTGGTGCTGCAGACGCTGGGCATCTCCATCGCGCCGATGCTCACCGCCCTCGGCGTGGGCGGTCTGGCGGTCGCGCTGGCGCTGCAGGACACGCTCGCCAACCTCTTCGCGGGCCTCCACATCCTCGCCTCGAAGACCGTGCAGCCGGGCGACTACATCAGGCTGAGCAGCGGCGAGGAGGGCTACGTCGAGGACATCAACTGGCGCCAGACCACCGTCCGCGCGCTCTCCAACAACCTGGTCGTGATCCCCAACGGGCAGCTCGCGAAGACGAACATGACCAACTTCATGCGCCCCGAGCAGAAGCTGACCATCCTGGTGCAGGCGGGCGTCGCCTACGACAGTGATCTGGAACACGTGGAGCGGGTCACCGTCGAGGTCGTCGCCGAGGTGATGACGGAGATCACCGGGGCGGTGCCGGAGCACGAGCCGGCGGTGCGCTTCCACACCTTCGGCGACTCGCGGATCGGCTTCACCGTGATCCTCGGCGTCGGCGAGTTCAGCGACCAGTACCGGATCAAGCACGAGTTCATCAAGCGCCTGCACAAGCGCTACCGCGAGGAGGGCATCCGCATTCCGGCGCCCGCCCGGACGGTCGCGCTCCAGCAGGGAAGCATGGTGATCCCGCAGCAGCGGGCGGGCGAGGACACCGTGCCGTCCGCCTGAGCGGTCACCCGCTCGGCCGGGGCCGCGCGGCCGGATGGCCGGAATCTCCGCGCGACCCCTGTCGAGCCGAGGTCGATCACGAGATATCTTGATGTCGAGCAATGTTGCAGACGTGGAGCGGAGCACCCGGTGACTGACTCGACCATCATCTACACACACACTGACGAGGCCCCGGCCCTGGCGACGTACTCGTTCCTGCCCGTGGTCCGGGCGTACGCCGCGCAGGCGGGTGTCTCCGTGGAGACCCGGGACATCTCGCTGGCCGGCCGGATCATCGCGCTGTTCCCGGAGTACCTCACCGAGGACCAGCGCATCCCGGACGCCCTCGCCGAGCTGGGCGAGCTGGCCAAGACGCCCGCCGCCAACATCATCAAGCTGCCGAACATCTCGGCGTCCATCCCCCAGCTCAAGGCCGCGATCGCCGAGCTGCAGGGCCAGGGCTACGCGCTGCCGGACTACCCGGACGACCCGAAGACCGACGAGGAGCGCGACGTCCGCGCCCGCTACGACAAGGTCAAGGGCTCCGCGGTCAACCCGGTCCTGCGCGAGGGCAACTCCGACCGCCGCGCCCCGGCCTCGGTGAAGAACTACGCCAAGACCCACCCGCACCGCATGGGCGCCTGGACCCCCGAGTCGAAGACGAACGTCGCGACCATGGGCGAGAACGACTTCCGCTCCACCGAGAAGTCCGTGGTGATCGCCGAGGACGGCACGCTGCGGATCGAGCTGGCCGGCGACGACGGCACCACCACGGTGCTGCGCGAGTCGGTGCCGGTGAAGAAGGACGAGGTCGTCGACGCCTCGGTGATGCGCGTCGCCGCGCTGCGCGAGTTCCTGACCGCGCAGGTCGCCCGCGCCAAGTCCGAGGGCATCCTGTACTCGGTGCACCTGAAGGCCACGATGATGAAGGTCTCCGACCCGATCATCTTCGGTCACGTGGTGCGCGCCTTCTTCCCGAAGACGTTCGCGAAGTACGGCGAGACGCTGGCCGCCGCCGGCCTCACCCCGAACGACGGCCTGGGCGGCATCTACAAGGGCCTGGAGGCCCTGCCCGAGGGCGCCGAGATCAAGGCCTCCTTCGACGCCGAGCTCGCCGAGGGCCCGGACCTGGCGATGGTCGACTCCGACAAGGGCATCACCAACCTGCACGTGCCCTCCGACGTCATCATCGACGCCTCCATGCCGGCCATGATCCGCACCTCCGGCCACATGTGGGGCGCGGACGGCCAGGAGCACGACGCCCTCGCCGTCATCCCGGACTCCTCCTACGCCGGCGTGTACCAGGCCGTCATCGAGGACTGCCGCGCCAACGGCGCCTACGACCCCTCCACGATGGGCTCCGTCCCGAACGTCGGCCTCATGGCGCAGAAGGCCGAGGAGTACGGCAGCCACGACAAGACCTTCGAGATCCCCGTCACGGGCACGGTCCGCCTGGTCGACCAGAACGGCACCACCGTCCTGGAGCAGACGGTCTCCGCCGGCGACATCTTCCGCGCCTGCCAGACCAAGGACGCCCCGATCCGCGACTGGGTGAAGCTGGCCGTCACCCGCGCCCGCGCCACCGGCGACCCGGCCGTCTTCTGGCTGGACGAGGGCCGCGCCCACGACGCCAACCTGATCGCCAAGGTGAAGCAGTACCTGCCGGAGCACGACACCGAGGGCCTGGACATCCGGATCCTGAACCCGGTCGAGGCGACCAAGCTGTCGGTGGAGCGCATCCGCCGCGGTGAGAACACCATCTCGGTCACCGGCAACGTGCTGCGCGACTACCTGACCGACCTGTTCCCGATCCTGGAGCTGGGCACCAGCGCCAAGATGCTGTCGGTCGTCCCGCTGATGGCGGGCGGCGGCCTGTTCGAGACGGGTGCCGGCGGCTCCGCGCCGAAGCACGTCCAGCAGCTGGTCAAGGAGAACTACCTGCGCTGGGACTCCCTGGGCGAGTTCTTCGCCCTGGTGCCGTCCCTGGAGAAGTTCGCCGAGGTCACCGGCAACGGCAGCGCCAAGGTCCTCGCCGACGCCCTCGACCGCGCCACGGCGACCTTCCTCGAGGAGGACAAGTCCCCGACCCGTCGCGTCGGCGGCATCGACAACCGCGGCAGCCACTTCTACCTGTCCCTGTACTGGGCGCAGGAGCTGGCCCGGCAGACCGACGACGCGGACCTGGCCAAGGCCTTCGCCCCGCTCGCCGAGACGCTCGCCGCCAACGAGCAGAAGATCGTGGACGAGCTGAACTCCGTCCAGGGCGAGCCGGCCGACATCGGCGGCTACTACCAGCCCGACCCGGCCAGGGCCGCCGCGGTCATGCGCCCGTCGGCCACCTGGAACGAGGCGCTGGCGTCCCTCGCCTGATCCTCGCCGGCCCCCAGGGCTCCCGGGCACCCCGTCTCCGTCCGCCGGAGACGGAGTGCCCGTCTGTGCGCCGCCACCCGCCGCGCCCCCTCGACCCACCACCTCCGGAGCAGCCCCATGACCGACGCCCCGCAGACCTTCGAACTGCTGCCCGGCGCCGCCCACTCCCCCGTGATCCTGCACGTGCCGCACTCCTCGCGGGAGATACCGGCCGACGTCCGCGCCGGCATCGTCCTCGACGACGCGGCGCTGGAACGGGAGCTCGACCACATCACCGACTCGCACACGGCCGAGATCGCCGAGGCCGCGGCCGGGCTGGCCGGCGTCACGCCCTGGCGGTTCGTGAACCGGGCGTCGCGGCTGGTGGTCGACCCGGAACGGTTCCCTGACGAGCGGGAGGAGATGACGGCCGTCGGAATGGGCGCCGTGTACACGCGGACCACGCACCGCGAGGTGCTGCGGGCCGACGGCACCGACCCGGAGCCGCTGCTCGAACGGTACTTCCGGCCGTACGCGCGGGCGATGACGGAGGCGGTCGCCGGCCGGCTCGCCGCCACCGGGCGGGCCGTGATCGTCGACGTGCACTCCTACCCCACCGAGCCGCTGCCCTACGAGCTGCACGGCGAGGGCCCGCGCCCGCCGGTCTGCCTGGGCACCGACGGCTTCCACACGCCGCCCGGACTGCTCGCCGCCGCCCGGCGGGCGTTCGCGCCGTGCGGGGAGACCGGGCTCGACAGCCCGTTCAGCGGGACGTACGTGCCGCTGGAGTTCTACGGGAAGCGGGGCGAGGTCGGCGCGCTGATGGTGGAGATCCGCCGGGACACCTACATGACCGAGCCGGGCGGCCCGGCCGGACCGGGCCTGTCTCGCCTCGCGGCGTCGCTGGCGGCGCTCGTCGACGCCGTATCGGGCTGATCACCCGGGGGCGGGCCGGGTCAGGCGCGCAGCCACTCCGTGACGACCACCTCGCCGCCGGTCCGCAGCCGCAGGGCGAACGGGCCGGCGGGCGGGGCGTCGCCGGTGAAGCGGCCCATGTCGTCGGCCGTCAGCCGGGCATGGGCCAGCGGGCCGGTGAGCACCTCGATCCGGGCCGGGCCCGGCGGAAGCACCTGTCCGAACAGTCCGTCGGAGGTCACCTCCACGTCGACGATCACGTCGTCCGCGCGGAAGGTCAGCATCCGTGGCGGGTCCGGCTCCCCCCGCACCGGGATGGCGTCGGTCAGCGAGTCGAAGGTCAGCTCGGCGACGCGCGCCTCCAGGTCGCGCAGCGCGTAGGCGTCGACGGCGATCCGCCGCAGCTCGGCCGGTACCGGGTCCAGGATCGCGGCGGCCTGCCGCAGCTCCTCCTCCAGCAGCCCGTTCTCCCACTCCCCGTCGGTGGACGTCCCGCCGGCCGGTCCGTCCTCGGCGTCGTCGTGGCCGTCGTACAGGTCGCTCATACCGTCCCCCGTGTCTCCAGCCGGGTCCGCAGCCGGCGCAGGCAGCGCTGACGCATCGGCCCGATGCTGCCCACCGCGATTCCCAGCGCGGCGGACACCTCCTGATAACTGGGCGGTGGCGAGGAGATCAGCACCCTGAGCAACTGGCGGCAGCGCTCGCCCAGTTTCTCGAACTCCTGCCACAGCCGCCGCACGCGCTCGGTCTGCGCGGCGGCCTCCTCGGAGTCGAGCACCGACTCCTCCGGCGTGCGGTCCTCGCTCGGCCGGTCGAGCAGCTGCAGGTCGTCGGTCGGCGTCCAGCGCCTCGACGCCTTGAGCAGCTTCAGGCACTCGTGGCGTGCCGTGCTCGCCAGCCACGAGCCGGCCTTCTCCGGTTCGCGGATCCGCCCCAGGTTCTGGGCGAACCGGAACCAGGCGGTCTGGTACACCTCGTGCGCGTCGGCGTCGGACAGGCCGTGCGCCCGTGCGACCGACCACACCAGCGGACCGACTCCGTCCACCAGTGCCTTCCAGGCCGCCGCGTCCCCGTCGGCGGCCGACCTGACGAGCGCACCGACATCTGCACGGTCCACTGCCCCACCCCTCGTGTACGACTCGTCATCGTACGCCGCGCAGGGGGCTCCTCCGCCCGGCATCGCGCCGCTCACCTCGCCGCGGCCGGCGGTGCGACGGAGGCCGGACACCAGGTGGGCGGCAGCAGCGCCGGTACGTGCGCGCCGCGCACCTCGGCGAACTCGGTGACGGTCGCGAGCAGTTGCCTGCGGGCCGCGCGGGGGTCGGTCTCCTTGCGCTCCGTCATGTGGGAGGCGACCAGGCCGGCGGCCACCGGGGTGGCGAAGGAGGTGCCGCTCCACTGCGCGTGCCCCTCGAACATCACCTGGTCCGGCTTGGCGGGCGCCTCGCCCGGCTCGCTGAGCACCCCGTTGTGCCGGGGGTGCTGGCAGGTGCAGGCGTAGCCGAAGCCGAACCGGCAGGCGTCGTAGGTGGAGTGCTGGTAGACGTACGGCACGGGCGTCCGGAAACCGGTGAGGGCGCTGGTGAGGCGCTCACCGGGGGCGTAGGCCTTGACCCAGCCGCCGTGGTTGCTGAAGCAGGCGCCGAACTCGCCGTCGGCGCGCAGCGCGCCGACCGACAGGACGGCGCGCTCCCAGCCGGGCAGGTCGGCGTAGGCGGCGGGCCAGAAGGGGGTGGCGCTGGCGTTGTTGCCGGCGGCGGCGACCAGCAGGGTGCGCTGTTCGCGCAGTTCCTCCATGAAGGCGTGGAGGCCGAGCAGTCCGTCGGCGCGGCCGTTGGAGGTGCCGGCGGAGAGGCTGAGGATGTCGGGCCAGCCGCTCCGGTCGACGGCCTCGAAGAGCTTCTCGCCGAACTCGGACTCCAGGATCGCGCCGGCGTCGTTGAGGGTGCCCCGCACGGTCACGTCGGTGTTGGGGGCGACGGCGGCGAGGAGCCCGGCGATGAAGGTGCCGTGGCCGACGTACTGCTGGAGGACGCCGTCGTCGTCGCACTCCCGTGTCTGGGCGTCGCCGTCGGTGTGGACCAGCAGCGGGCAGGCGCGGTAGTCGTGCATGAGGCCGGTGTCGACGACGAGGACGCCGACGGCGGTGTCCGCGTCGTACGCCGTCGCGGCCGGTGCCGGGTTCGGCGGCTCGCCGGCCGGGACGGGCACGGGCTCGTCGCCGGGGCAGGCGTTGACGGCGATCGAGACGACGTGGTTGCGGCTGATCAGGCGGCGGCCCGCGCGGCCCTCCACCGTTCTGAGGGAGCGCAGGGCGTGGGGGGGGGCCCGGGGGGCGCCCCCCCCCCCCCCCCCCGGGGGGCCCCCCCCGGGGGGGGGGGCCCCCGGGGGGGGGGCCCCCCCGCGGGGGCCCCCCCCCCCGGGGGGGGGGGCCCCCCCCC
>NZ_JBIWJA010000045.1:0-59506 GCF_044764905.1 Streptomyces sp. NPDC093586
TCGAACGCCTCCCGGAACACCGGGAACGCCCCGTACAACGCACGCCCCATCCCCAACCGCTGACTGCCCTGCCCCGTGAACAACACCGCCAGACCCCCGGAGACGGCGGTCCCCTCCACGACATCCGGATGGGCCCGACCCCCGGCCAACGCCCGCAACGCCACAACGGCCTCGGCGACGGACCCGGCGGTGACACCGGCCCGATACTCGAAATGCGTACGGTGACGAGCGGCGGTGGCGGCGACATCGAGGAGGTCGCCCTCGGTGGCGCCGTCGAGGCGGTCGGCGAGCAGCGCGGCGTTCGCGGCGCGGGCCTGTTCGGTCTTGCCGGACACGGTCAGGGTCAGGGGCGCGCGACGGGCGGTCCGCTCCTGGCGGCCGTGCACGGCTCCCCAGTCGATGTCGTGCCCCTCGCACCACAGCCGCGCGGCGAGCTCCTCCAGGTCGCGGCGGGCACTGCGGTCACGGCGGCAGGTGGCGAGGGCCGCGGAGCGGGTGTCACCGAGGTCGGTGAGGGTCCGCTCGACGGAGTGCCGGGCGACGGGGTGCGGGGCGATCTCGACGACGCGCAGCCCGCGGGTGGCGGCGGGCCGGGCGAGGGCGAGCGCGGTCACCGACTCCGCCAGCAGCATCGGCTCGCACATGTTGCGCGCCCAGTAGGCGGCGTCCAGTGCGGTGCCGTCGACGTGGTCGGCGAGCACCGTGGAGAAGAAGGGGACGGACGTGGTGCGGGCGCGCACCGTGCCGAGGCGCCGCAGGAGTTCGGGGGCCAGGTCGCGCAGGGTGTCGCTGTGCGAGGCGTAGTCGATGTTGACGCGCAGGGTGCGCACGTCGCGCTCGGCGAGGAGGCGTTCGAGTGCGGTGACGGCGTCCAGGGGCCCGGACAGGCAGACCTGGCCGGGGGCGAGGTGTCCGGCGACACTGATGCCGGGGACGGTGTCGCGGGCCAGCCCGGCGGCCTCGTCGACGTCGAGGTCGCAGACGGTCAGGGCACCGAGGCCGGAGGCGCGTTCGGTGATCAGCGCGGACCAGGTGGTGATCAGGCGGGCGCCCTCGTCCAGGTCGAGGGCGCCGGCGACGACGGCCGCGGCGACCTCTCCGACGCTCTGTCCGAGCACGGTGTCGGGCTCCAGGCCCCAGGCGGTCAGGGTGCGGGCCAGGGCGATCTGCACGGAGAACAGCACGGGCTGGACGACGTCGGTGCGGTCGAGCCGGGAGCGGGCGTCGTCGGCGAGCAGTTCCTCGGTGACGGACCAGCCGGTGTACTGGCGTACGGCGTGGTCGCAGGCGTCCAGGGCGGTGCGGAAGGCGGGTTCGGCGAGCAGGTCGCGGCCCATGCCGAGCCACTGCGAGCCGTGGCCGGAGAAGAGGAAGGCGAGCGGGGGGCGTTCGCCGGTGCGGACCGGACCCGCGAGGAGGTCGGCCGTGGTGCCGGTGACGGCGGCGACGGCGCGGTGGGCGCCCTGCTCCCGGGCCGGGGTGCCGGGCGCGGCGGCCGTGGCGGTGCCGGCGAGGGCGGTGACGGTGTCGTGCAGCGCCTGCTCGTCGTCGGCGGCGACGGGCAGGAGCGTACGCCGCCGGTAGGGGGCCTCCTCCAGGGCGACGTGGGCGTTGGTGCCGCCGAAGCCGAAGCCGCTGACTCCGGCGTAGCGGCGGGGGGCCGCGGGCCAGGGCTGGTGCTCGGCGACCACGCTCAGGCGGTTGCGCTCGAAGTCGATGTGCGGGTTGGGCTCGTCGAAGTGCAGGCTCGCGGGGAGCTCGCCGTGGTGCAGGGCGAGGGCGGTCTTGAGCAGGCCGACGACACCGGCGGCTGGCTCCAGGTGGCCGAAGTTGGTCTTGGCGGAGCCCAGGCGCAGCTCTTCGGTGCGGCCTTCGGCGAAGACGGTGCCGAGGGCCTCCGCCTCCACGGGGTCGCCGAGCAGGGTGCCGGTGCCGTGCGCCTCGACGTAGGAGACGTCCCGCGGTTCCACTCCGGCGTCCTGCCAGGCGGCGCGCAGGACGTCGGCCTGGGCCTGCGGGTTGGGGGCGGTCAGCCCGTTGGAGGCGCCGTCGTTGTTGACGGCGGTGCCGCGGATGACGGCGTAGACGCGGTCCCCGGCGGCGAGCGCGTCGGACAGGCGGCGCAGGACGACGACGCCGCAGCCCTCGCCGCGGACGTATCCGGCGGCGCCGGCGTCGAAGGCGCGGCACTGGCCGTCGGGGTTCATGCCGCCGAACTTCGTCATGGCGACGGTGGTGTGCGGGTGCAGCATCACGTTGACGCCGCCGGCGAGGGCGAGGTCGCTCTCGCCGCGGCGCAGGCTCTGGACCGCGAGGTGGGTGGCGGTGAGGGAGGAGCTGCACGCGGTGGCGACGGCCATCACCGGGCCCTGGAGGCCGAGGGTGTAGGCGATGCGGGCGGGGATGATCGAGTTGTCCCAGCCGACGGCGGAGTGGGTGCCGATGGCGTCCGGGTCGGCGCCGGTGGCCAGGTGGTACTCCTGCGCCATCGCGCCGAGGAACACGCCGGTGCGGCTGCCGGACAGGGAGCCGGGCACGATCCGGGCGTCCTCCAGGGCGGCCCAGGCGACCTCGAGCGCCATGCGCTGCTGGGGGTCCATGTGCCGGGCCTCGGCCGGGGAGATGCGGAACAGTTCGGCGTCGAAGCGGGAGACGTCGTCGAGGAAGCCGCCCCAGCGGGTGCTCATCCTGCCGGGGGCGCGGGGGTCGGGGTCCAGCCACTCCTGGGCGTTCCAGCGGTCGGCGGGCACCTCGCGGACCGCGTCCAGGCCCTCGCACAGGGCCTGCCACAGATGCTCGGGCGTGTCGACGCCGCCGGGCAGCCGGCAGCCGAGGCCGACCACGGCGATCGGTTCGCCGTCGTCGGCGCGCACCCGGGCCGCCGGGGCCTTCGGGGCGGTGGCGGCGCCGGTCAGATGGGCGGCGACGGCGGCGATCGTCGGGTACTGCCACACCACCCAGCCGGGCACGGGCCGGCCGAGGTGCTGCGAGAGGGCGGCGACGAGGGACACGATCCGCATCGAGTCCAGCCCGAGGTCGCGCAGCGGCCGGCCGGTGTCGACGGATTCGGGCGTCACGTCCAGCAGGGCCGCGACCGACGTCCGCAGGAAGGCCGTGATGTCCTCGGCGGAGGTCGCGTCCTGGCCGGTGCCGCTGTTCACCTGGGCATAGCTCATCTGCTCATCCTCGAAGCTCTCGAAGCGTGTTCCAGCGCGTTGAAGCGGACCGGTGCCGGGCGCGTGTGGGGGTGCACGGTGCCCGTCCCACCGTCGGCGGCCGCTCTGGATACCGGGTGGAGCCGTACTGCGTCCGCCGCGCCCGCGCCCGGTGCCGGTGCGGCACCCGGGCGCGGTGGCGGCGGGAGCCGGCGGGTCAGTCCCTGCGGACGCCGGCCGGGGGCGCGACGGCCGCCGGTGCCGGGGCGCTGTCGCCGCCCGGCTCCGGGCTCAGCGGGCCGTTGCCGCCGTAGGCCGCGCGGATGGCGGGCGTCAGGGAGCGGGTGCGGGCGATCTCGGAGTAGACGGTCGCGGCCTCCGTCGGGATGCGCTCCATGGTGGTGCGGTCCACCCGGTACAGGCCGAAGCGGGCGGTGTAGCCCATCAGCCACTCGAAGTTGTCCAGCAGGCTCCAGTGGTAGTAGCCGCGGACGTCGACGCCCTCGGCGCGCACCCGCTCGATCTGCTGGAGCGCGCGGACGGTGAACTCGGCGCGGCGCTTGCCGGACTCGGTGGCGATGCCGGACTCGCTGACCACGAGCGGGACGCCCGGGAAGCGGGCGGCGAAGTCCTTCAGGACCGGGTACAGGCCGTCGGGGTCGGACTCGTAGCCCATGACGGGCACGAAGTACGACGGGTCGAGCAGCGGCAGGCAGGGGGCGTTGCCGCACACGTTGACGTCGATCACCGGCAGCGAGGGGGCCGCGCCGTCGGGTTCGGAGACGCCCGTGCGGTCGTACAGCTGGATGCCCAGCCAGTCCATCGTGCCCTTCCACTCGGGGTGGGCCTCGTCGGCGGTGCCGTCGAAGTCGGCGTCGAAGCTGCCGTTCTTCAGCGAGTTGAGGAAGTTCAGCTCGAAGAAGTAGCGGAAGCGGTCGCGGGCGGCGATGTCCCGCGGCTCGGTGCTGATCTTTCCGTCACGGACGGCGACGTACTGCTTGACGCTGGCGGTCAGGCCCACCGCGGAGGCGCGCCCGTCGCCGTCGGCGTCGACGCGGTCGTACTGCTTGATCGCCTTGTACATGGCGGCGTGGGCGTTGACGTACTGGCGGAAGGCGGGCACGAACTTGGTGGAGAAGTTGGTGGGCAGGTCCGCCTTGCCGGGCGGGCCGGCGCCGAAGGCGTGCGAGAACAGCATGTAGACCATGGGCTCGTTGACCGTGGCCCACTCGTCGACGCGGTCGCCGAAGCGCTCGGCGAGCAGCTTGGCGTGCTCGGCCATCTCCTTGACGACCAGCGGGCCGCCCTGCGGGTGGTCCAGGCCGCACAGGTTGGTGTCGGAGGGGCCGGCCGCGCAGCCGGGGTCCCCGGGGTCGTCCACCCAGACGGGGTTGGTGTAGTGGTGGACGACGATCATCGGGCGTATGCCGCGGGCGAGGAGCGCGTCGATCTGGTCGCTGTAGTGGTCGAGCGCGGCCTCGTCGATCTGGCCGCGCCGGGGCTCCACGCGGGCCCATTCGATGCCGAACCGGTAGGAGTCGACGTTGAGGTCTTCGAGCAGGCCGACGTCCTCGAGCGCCTTGCTGTAGCCCTTGACGCCGTCGCCGACGAACGGGCTGCGGCCCATGCCGTCCGGGGCGGGCTGGGTCCACTTGTACCAGTCGGTGTCGGGGTTCAGGTCCTCGATCTGCGTGGCGGAGCTGGACACGCCGAGACGGAAGCTGCCCTTGCCCGAAGGGGCGGTCAGTGAGCCGATCCGGGCGAATGTGCTGCCGCGGTGGTGGCCGGCGGTGTCGGCCGCCGTGGTGTCGGCCGCCGTGGTGTCGGCCGCCGCGGTGTCGGTGCCCGCGCCGGCCACGGCGACGGGGGTGAGCAGCCCCAGGGCCAGGACCACGCCCGCGATCTTGAGAAGTCGCTTCACGGTGCCTTCCAGGTGAGAGACGGATGAGACACGGGTTGCTCCGCATGAGGCATGAGGGCAGTCCCCCGCACGCTGTCACCCTGGGCGCCGCCGCTCGACATCCGCTTGAACCTGCCTCGGCCCGCCTTCCTCGAGGGGGTTCGCGGACACGCGCGGGGGCCCGTGTCCCGGAGCGGTGTCCGGGGCACGGGCCCCTGTCGGTGCGAGCCGTGGGCTCGGTGCGAGCCGTGGGCCGCCGGCTCAGCGCGAGGCGGCGAGGAAGGTCTCGATGGCGTCGGCGGCGACGGCGGGTCCGTCGATCGCCTGCATGGACGCGCTCAGGGAGCGCACCCGCTCGGTGACGGCCGCGTCGCCCGCGACCTGCTCGACGGCCGCGCGCAGGCTCTGCGCGGTGGTGTCGTCCTTGGCGAGGTGACGGCCGAGGCCCAGCTCGTCGACCCGCATGCCGTTGGCCTTCTGTTCGTTCATCTGCGGGATCACCACCATGGGCACGCCGTGGTAGAGCGCCTCCATGGTGGAGTTCATGCCGCCGTGGGTGACGAACGCCCGGGCGTGCCGCAGCACGTCGAGCTGCGGCACGTGCCGGTGCACCTGGATGTGCGCGGGCAGTTCGCCGAGCGCCGCCGGGTCGACGTGGTCGCCGACGGCCATGACGACGTCCCACTCGAGGTCGCGGAACGCCTCGACGGCCGCGGAGAAGAACTCCGGCCAGCCGGTGGCCGCCGTGCCGAGGGAGACCAGCAGCACCGGCCGCTCACCGGAGGGCTGCCAGCTGCCCTGGAACGAGCGGTCGCCCAGGCACGGCCCGGCGAAGACGAAGCGCTCGTCGAAGGTCTCCCCCTCGTAGTGGAACTGACGGGGCATGAAGACGATGCCGAGCTTCTCGATGCCCTGGAAGAACGCCATCGGGTCGGCGGGCAGGCCGAACTCCGGCAGCAGCGCCGTCAGCTTCCCGATCATGTCCATGACCTGCGGGTCGGAGTACTCGGCGAGCGGGAACTTCTCCTGGACCGAGAAGTGCTCGTTCCACGCGTACGACGGGAACAGCCGGACCACCGGGATGTCGTTCTTCGCGGCGTGGAAGCGGGCTCCCCAGGCCATGAAGTCGTGCGCGATGACATCCGGCTTGTTCTTCTCGTAGAACGCGCCCACCTGCTCCACCAGGGACGTCGCCTCGTTCAGACAGCGCAGTCCCTCGCCGGCGTTCGCCTCGGCCGTGTACGGACTCCGGTAGAAATCACCGAAAACCGATTCGTAGACGACCGGTTCGGCACCCACTCCGGTCACTGCCGGAACGAAATGCTCGGTCACCGTGCAGGTAACCCGGTGACCGCGCTTCACCAGTTCTTCCACGACCCCCAGCGTGGGATTCACATGGCCGATCGCCGGAAAGTTGAAAAAGGCGATGTGAGACGACATGAGTTTTCTCCTCCGAGGCGCGTCGGACGCTGCGGGCGAATTCCTGCTTCACCGTAGCAGCGCCCCGGGGCGACGCGCCCCGGAGTGCGGCGGCCTAGAAGGGAACGTGCTTTCCGAGCGCCACCCGCAGGCAGCCGATCTGGCCGCAGTGGTAGGCGTCGTGCATCTGGATGATGGCGAGCGCCTTCCCGAGGTTCTTCAGCCGGTCGTCGCCGAAGGGCTCCAGCGGGGACTCCCTGTCCAGGTCGGCGGGGGCGAGGCCCGCCACGAACTCGCGCATACGGGCGTGCACGGCCTTGTAGAGGTCGATCATCTCCTCCAGCGACGGGCCGATGGACCAGTCCTGGTTGTCGTTGCCGGCGTAGCGGCGCGAGAACTCCTCCGTGACCAGCGACTCGGTGCCCTGGTGCAGGGTGGAGAAGTAGTCCGTGGAGCAGGTCAGGTGCCCGAGGAACCACACCAGCGGCTTGTGCGGGGCCGGGGCGAGACGGGCGGTGGCGTCGTCGAAGTCCTCGGCGAGCTGCAGGACCATGCCGTGGGCGAGGTCGAAGCTGTGCAGGAAGTGGTCGGTGAGGGCCTGCGGCGGGGCGGCCTCGATGGTCGCGGTCATGTACCGGACTCCTCTCGGTTCGTTTCAAGCGTTCTTCAGGGATGTTGCCAAGGAATTCTCGAATCCCTCTGGAACCGGTGTCGAGTGGTTCCGGAGGGATTCCCCAGCGATTCTCCAGCGGCTCTCAAGCCGTTCTCGAGCGGTTCCTGGACCGGCTCACTCGCCGGGTGACGCGAATGCGCTCGGTCCGGGATCCCGTACGGCCGCGAGCCGGGCCCGCGACTCCTCGAACGTGGGAAGTACGGTGGTCTCCTCGGAAATCCAGTGAGCGCCCTCCCAGTCGAACATGAGCTCTTTCACCCGGCGCGCCGCCACCATGTGCGGCTCCGATTTCATGAAGCCGCGCAGCGCCGCCTCGTCCTCCCAGATGCTGAGGCTGCGCGTGCTGTTGAAATTGTTCTCGGAAATGGCCAGGGAAACGGCCAGCAGACCGGGCCGCACATACAGTTCCTCGAGGATCGCCTCGTTCAGCTGGATGGCCACCGGCTCATGTCCCGGCTTGGGCCAGCCGACCGAGGTCGCTATCAGGTGCCGGCCGCGCAGCGGTTCGCGCAGCAGTCCCGTCTCCGGGTCCACCGCGGGGCCCGTCCACGGGGCCACCACGTTCAGGTCGGACTCGTCTCCGTCGGCGAATTCCTGCAGCGTGGTGGGAATCGGCCGCTGGCTGTCTGTCATGGTCAGTGCTCCTTGCGTCGTACGACGAGCCGCTTGATCTCGGCCGCCTGGAGGTGCAGAACCCCGAACTCGGGCCGGCGCACGGCCTCCAGCTCCGCGAGCACGGGGACGACCGCCCGCAGCACGGCCCGCAGTTCGAGCCGGGCCAGGTGCGAGCCCAGGCACACGTGCTCGCCGTGCCCGCCGAAGGCCACCTGGGCGCGCGCGTCCCGCGTGATGTCGAAGCGGTGGGGGTCGTCGAAGACCGACGCGTCGCGGTTGCCCGCCGGGTACCACATGGCGACCGTCTCGCCCTTGCGGATGCGCTGCCCGCCGATCTCGGTGTCCTCACGGGCGGTGCGCACGAAGTTCACCGCGATCGACGTCCAGCGCAGGATCTCCTCCACCGCGCCGTCCACCAGCGAGGGGTCCTCGCTCAGCAGCCGCAGCTGCTCGGGGTGTTCCAGGAGTGCCTGGACACCGCCGGTGGTGGCGTTGCGGGTGGTGCCGATGCCCGCGACCAGCAGGTTGAAGATCGTGTAGAGGATCTCGTGGAAGGCCAGCGGCTCGCCGTCGATGCGGGCGCGGGCCAGCCGGCTGAGCACGTCCGTGCCGGTGCCGTCGATCTGCCCCATGCGCTCCTGCACCAGCTGCGCCACATAACCGTTGAGGGCGGTCATGTTGCGGGCGAAGGTGGCCTCCGCGTCCTCGCCCTCGCGCTGGTTCTCCGGGTCGGCGGCACCCGTCGTGCCCTCCGTCCACTCGAAGATGTCGTCCCAGTCCTTCAGCGGGGCGCCGACCAGCTCGCAGATCGCCGCCACCGGCAGCCGGGCGGACAGGTGGCGGGCCACGTCGGCCTCGCCGTGCTCGTCGAGCCGGGCGGTGAACTCGGCGACGTACCCGCGGGCCAGCTCGTGGAAGCGCTCCTCCAGCTCGGCGATGGCCTTCGGGGTGAAGCAGGGGGCCATCACCTGGCGCAGATGGCGGTGGCGGGGCGGGTCCATGTACGACAGGGCCGGCGGCAGGTCGGGGCCGTGCCCGAACATCCGGGCGCGCTGTTCGAGCTGGATCTCGAACATGTCGACGGCCTCGGCGGTGTCGAGGGTGACTCGCTGTGCGCTGGAGAAGATCTTCGGGTTGCGGGACACCCAGGCGATGTCCTCGTGCCGGGTCAGCACCCAGAACGGCTCGAATCCGGGCCGCCGGTACCAGAACACCGGCGCCTCGCGCCGCAGCAGGTCGAACTCCGCGTACGGGTAGCCGCCGGCCGCCGCGTAGGCGGCCTCGTCGGTGATGTCGAGAGAGTCGAGGGTGAGCATGGTCATCGGTCCTCAGCAGGGGCGGGCGTGTGCTCGTTCAGGAAGGAGACGATCGTGGCCACGGTGTCCGCACGGCGGTCGGCGTCGGCGTGGCCCGGGTCCAGCAACCGGGCGCCGGGCACCTCGTCGGCGAGCCGCTTGGCCACGCCCTCCGGACTCAGCGGGCCGTCCCCGGCGAGGACCAGCAGCGGGCGGCCGAGGCCGGCCGGCCACTGCTCGGGCACGGAGAAGTACGGCGAACCGGCCGGCCACATGCCGTCGCGGTGGCGGACCAGGGAGACGATGTAGCGCTCGCGGCGCAGCGCCGCGATCTCCTGCCGGAACTCCGCGTCGGCGGCCAGCCGTGCCGCGTACGGGCCCGCCTGCGGGTTGCGGGTGAAGCTGCCGTCGCGTTCGGCGGCGGCGAGGACACCGGCGATGCCCTCGGCGCGGGCGTACCGCATCGGCTCGTCATAGGTGCCGAGGAAGTCGCCGAGGGTGTTGGAGGCGTCGAGCCCGACGGGCCGCTCCGCGACCACGGACCGCACCCGGGCGGGGGCGTCGTGGGCGAGCCGCCACGCCACCGCCGTACCGGAACCGGCGGCGACCACGTGCGCCTCGGCCACGCCCGCGTCGTCCAGGACGGCCACCAGGTCGGCGGCGTGCTGCTCGTAGGAGAAGGGCTCGAACGGCACGGCCGCCGAGCGGCCGGTGTGCCGCAGGTCCACGCCGACCACCCGGAAGCGCCCGGCGAGTTCGGCGACCGGGTGGTAGAAGTTCTCCTCCCAGGAGGCGCTGTCGCTGCCTGCGGCTCCGTCCGCCAGGAGCAGCACGGGGAAGCCGTCGCCGTGCACCTCGTAGTGGATCCGCGCCCCGTCGGGGCGGACTGTCTCAGGCATGGGGCTCCTCCAAGGTTGCGATGTGCCTGATCACGTTCATGAGCTGGTCCGCCATCGCCTCGGTGTTGACGATCGGCGCGGCGTGGGTGCCGTCGATGGCGGTACGGGTGAAGGGGCCGTCGGTCAGTTCTTGCCACACCTGCATGGCTCCCGCGGGCAGCACCGGGTCGTCGCTGCCCTCCACGGCGAGGACCGGCACCCCGAGCGGGGCGCGGGAGACGCCGCGCAGCACGCTGCGGTGACTCTCGGCGAGGACGGTGTCGGCGCGCAGCCGGTCGACGTACTCGGCGAGGAGTTCCTCGCTGTCGAGGATCTGGTCCGGCAGCAGTCCCCGGAAGATCCCGGCGAGTTCGTCGAGCGCGACCTGGCCGAAGTCCCCGTCGGCGGTGAGTTCGGCGAGCCGGGCGAGCCCCGCGGTCGGCTCGGCGAGCGGTGGCAGCGCGCACGCGGCGACCAGCGCCAGCGGCGGCACGCCCGGGCGGTGCGCGAGCCGGTGCGCGACCTCCCAGCACAGCCACGAGCCCTGGCTGTGGCCGTAGAGCACGACCGGCACGTCGAGCAGCTCGCCGAGGGCGGCGACGACCTGGTCGGCGACGGCCATCATGTCGGTCACCGCCGGCTCGTCCGCCCGGGCCTCGCGGCCGGGCAGCTGGACGCCGATCAGCTCGACGTCGTCGGGCAGCTGGCGCACCAGCGGCACGTAGCCGCCGGTGGTGCCGCCCATCCCGGCCACGCACAGCACCCGGGCGCGGGGCCGCTCGGCGGGCTTGAGCACCCGCAGCCACGACCCGGCCGCGGCCGGCCGGCGCTCCCCGGCCGGCGCGGCGTCCTCGGGCCGCAGGTCCTCGAGCAGACGGGCGGCGATGCCCGCGCAGCTGGCGTGCCGGAGGATCAGCTCCGTGGTGACCGGCAGCCCGGTCACCCGGATGAGCTGGTTGCGCAGGGTGACGGCCATCAGGGAGTCCAGGCCGATCTGCTGCAGCGGCTGCTCGTCGGGCAGGTCGCCGGCCGCGACGCCGAGGACGGGCACGACCTCGTCGCGGACCAGGCCGGTGACCGTGCGCAGGCGCTCCTCGGCGTCCTGCGCGGCCAGCCGCAGGCGCAGCTCGCGTCCGGCCCCGGGGTCCTCGGCGAGGCCCTGCTCCGGGGCGGGCCGGGCCTCGTCGATGCCGTCGAGCAGCGGGCGCGGCCGGGCGGCGCGATAGGCGGGGGCGAACACCGTCCAGTCGATGTCGGCGACACCGAGCGCCACGCTGCCGGAGCGCAGCGCCAGGTCGAGGGCGTCCAGCGCACGGACGGGCGGCATGGAGCGCAGGCCGCGCGCGCGGGCGGCCTGCTCGGCCTCCTCGGAGACCATGCCGCCGCCGGCCCAGCCGCCCCAGTGCAGCACGGTGGCGGGCAGGCCCTGGGCGCGGCGCTGCCGGGCGAGGGCGTCCAGCGCCGTGTTCGCGGCGCCGTAGGCGGCCTGGCCCGCGCCGCCCCACAGGCTGGCGCCGCTGCCGTACAGCAGGAAGGCGTCCAGGTCGACGCCGGTGAGCGCCTCGTGCAGATACCGGGCGCCGAGCACCTTCGCGGCGATCTCGTCGGCCGCCGCCTCGGCGGTGAGGTCGCCCACGGCCGCGAGGCGGGAGACGCCCGCGAGGTGGGCGACGACGGACAGCGGGCGGGCGGTGTCGGCGGCGCTGCGGGCGACCAGCGCGGCGACCTGCCCGCGGTCGGTGACGTCGCACGCCTCGAGGGCCAGTTCGACGCCCCGCTCGGCGAGTTCGGCCGCGAGGGCCTCGGTGCCGTCGGTGGCGGCGGCACGCCGGGAGGCCAGCACGATGCGCTCGGCGCCGCGATCGGCGAGCCGGCGGGCCAGGTGCAGACCGAGCGCGCCCTGCCCGCCGGTGATCAGCGCGGTGCCGCGGGTGGTCCAGTCGCCGCCCGCCGCGCGGGGCGCGGTCCGCTCCAGACGCCGCACGAACCGGCCGGCCGGGCGCAGCGCGCACTGGTCCTCGTGGTCGCCGCTCACCAGCGCGGCGACGACCTGGGCGGCCCAGCCGTCGTACGGCTCGGGCGCGAGGTCGAGGGTGCCGCCCCAGCGCAGCGGGTCCTCCAGGGCCGCCACCCGGCCGAGGCCGCCGACCAGCGCGGCGGCCGGGTCGGGGACGGTGCCGTCGGCGGCGACCGCGCCACGGGTCAGCGCCCAGAGGGGAACGGCGAGCGAGGTGTCGCCGAGGGCCTGGAGCAGGGCGAGCGCGGCGAGGAAGCCACGGGTGGTGCCGCCCGGTCCGGCGGTGACGTCCAGGGAGGCCAGGGTGAGGACCGCGTCCGGCGGCTCGGGCAGCGCGGCGAGCGCCGCCGCGGCTGCCTCCCGGTCCGTCGTGCCGGGCATCCGGTGCACCCGGGCGCCCGCGGCGCTCAGCGCCTCCTCGAGCGCGTCGGCAGCCTGCTCCTCGCCCTCGACGGTGACCAGGGCGATGCTGCCGGGGACCGCGCGCGGCTCACCCGCGGGCACCGGCCGCCAGGTGTCCTCGTACAGCCACCCGGCGATCCGCGAGTCGGCTCCCTGGCGCCGCCACCAGGAGTTCAGCAGCGGCAGCAGCTCCTCGATGCTGCCCCGCAGCCGCTCGGGGGCGTCCAGCAGTTCGGCGATCGTCGCGGCCTCCTGGTCGCCGACGGCGTCCCAGAACGAACGGTCGACCGCCGCGTCCCGGGCGGGGCGGGTGTCCTCGAGCCAGTAGCTACGGCGCTGGAAGGCGTACGTCGGCAGTGCCGCGACCCGGGCCTCGGGCAGCACCCGCGTCCAGTCCACCGCGTGGCCGTGGGCGTGCAGCACGCCCAGGGTGCGCAGGAACTCCGTGTGCCCGCCGTGGCCGCGGCGCAGCGTGCCCGCCACGACGGCCCGCTCGCTGCCCTCGGTCAGCGGCATCGCCAGCACCGGGTGCGGGCTGACCTCGACGAAGCTCTCCAGTCCCGTCTCGAGCAGGGCCTGCTGGGCGAGGTCGAGGCGGACCGGCTCGCGCAGGTTGCGCGACCAGTAGCCGGCGTCCAGCGCGCTGCCGTCCAGCAGGCCGCCGGTCACGGTCGAGCAGAACGGGATGTCGCCCGGCCGGGGGGCGAGTGCGGCCAGTTCCGCCTCCAGGGCGGGCAGCAGGGCGTCCATGTGGTGACTGTGCGAGGCGACCGGCGCCTCCAGCTTCCCGCACACCACGTCGTCGTCGTCCAGTTCGAACAGCAGGTCCTCGATCGCCTCGGCCTCGCCCGAGACCGCCACCGACGACGGGGTGTTGACGGCCGCGACCGACACCGTCCCGCCGAACCGGGCGATCCGCTCGCGCACCTGCTCCAGCGGCAGCTCCACCACCGCCATCGCGCCCACGCCGGCCACGCCCTGCAGGGCGCGGCTGCGCACCGCGACGATCCGGGCGCCCTCGGCGAGGGTGAGCGCTCCGGCCACCACCGCCGCCGCGACCTCGCCCTGCGAGTGGCCGACCACCGCGGCCGGCTCCACGCCCAGTTCGCGCCAGGCCGCGGCGAGGGCGACGTACAGGGTGAACATCACCGGCTGGTTGACGTCCAGCCGGTCCATGGTCAGCTCCGGCGCGGCCCGGTCCAGCAGCACGTCGGTCACCGACCAGCCGGTGAGCCCGGCGAGGGCCGCGTCGCACGCGCCGACCGTCTCGGCGAACGCCGCCGACCGGTCGAGCAGGTCGCGCGCCATGCCGTCCCACTGGGCGCCCTGGCCGGGGAAGACGAACACCGGTCCGCCCCGCGGCCGTGCCGTGGCCCGGGTCAGCGCGGCGTGCGAGCGGTCCTCGGCCAGCGCGGTCAGCGCCTGCACCAGCTCCGGCACGTCCGACGCGGTGACCGCGGCCCGGTGGGTGAAGTGCGTCCGGCGGGTGGCGGCCGTACGGGCCACGTCGCCGAGCGCGGTGCCGGGGTTGCGGCGCAGCCAGTCGGCCCAGCGCCCGGCCTGTTCGGCGAGCGCCCTCTCGTCGCGCGCCGACAGCACCACCGGCAGGGCGGCCGGAGCCGGTGCGGGGGGCGCCGTGTCGCTCGCGGGGGCCTGTTCCAGCACCAGGTGGGCGTTGGTGCCGCCGATGCCGAACGAGGACACGCCCGCCCGCCGCGGGCCCTGCTCCTGCTGCCAGGGCCGGGTCTCGGTGTTCACGTGGAACAGGTTGGGGTCCATCCCCATCTCGGGGTTGGGGTGCTCGAAGTTCAGACTCGGCACCAGCTCCCCGTGGTGCACCATGAGCGCCGCCTTGATCAGGCCGGCCACGCCCGCGGTGGCGTCGGCGTGCCCGATGTTCGTCTTCACCGAGCCGATCGCGCACGGCTCCTCGCGCTCGACGGCGCCGAACACCTGCTGCAGCGCCTGCACCTCGATCGGGTCGCCCAGCGCGGTGGCGGTGCCGTGCGCCTCGACGAAGCCGATGGAGGCGGCATCGACCCCGGCCGCCGCCTGTGCCTCGGCGATGACGTAGGCCTGGCCCTGGACGCTGGGGGCGGTGAAGCCGGCCTTGTCGGCGCCGTCGTTGTTGACGGCGCTGCCGCGCAGGACGGCGTACACGGTGTCCCCGGCCTCGACGGCGTCGGCCAGCCGGCGCAGCACCAGCACACCGGCGCCGCTGCCGAAGACGGTCCCGGCGCCCTTCTCGTCGAAGGCACGGCACTTGCCGTCGGGCGAGACGACCAGGCCCTCCTGGTGCACGAAGCCCTGTCTGAGCGGGATGGTCAGCGAGGAGGCGCCGACCAGGGCGACGTCGGACTCGCCGCGCAGCAGGCTCTCGCGGGCCAGGTGGGCGGCCACCAGACCGGTGGAGCAGGCGGTCTGCACGGTCAGCGCGGGGCCGCGCAGGTCCAGCTTGTGGGCGACGCGGGTGGCCAGGTAGTCGCTCTTGCCGCCGATCATCGAGCGGTAGAACGACGACAGGTCCTCGGCGGGCTCCTGCGGGTAGCCGCCGTAGCCGGTGCCGCCGAAGACGGCCACCTTGCCGTCGAAGGTGCGCGGGACGATGCCGGAGTGCTCCAGTGCCTGCCAGGCGCACTCCAGGAACAGCCGGTGCTGCGGGTCCATCACCAGCGCCTCGGCGGGCGAGTAGTCGAAGAACGCGGCGTCGAACAGGTCGGGTCCGTCGATCAGGCCGCGGGCGCGCACGTAGTTCGGGTCGGCGAGTTCCTCCTCGGTGGCGCCCGCCTCGCGCAGTTCGTCGTCGGTGAAGCGGGTGATGGACTCCACCCCGCCGCGCAGGTTGGTCCAGAAGGTGTCCAGGTCGGGGGCACCGGGCAGCTTGCAGGCCATGCCGACGACCGCGACCGCGTCCTCGCCGTCGCGCTCGCGCCGGGCCGCCGCCCGCTGCCTGAGCAGCGTCGGCGCCGAGCCGTCGCGCAGGTACGCGGCGAGCCGGCGCACGGTCGGGTAGCGGAACAGCGCCGACAGCGGGAACTCCCGTCCCAGGCCCGCACAGATGATCTTGTGGGCCTGCAGGGCCGTCATGGAGGTGGCGCCGAGCTCGAAGATGCCCTTGTCCGGGTCGATGTGCGCGGTGTCCAGGACCTCCGCCCACGCCCCGGTGACCAGCCCCTCCACGCTGTCGCCGTCCGCCGCCGCGGTGGACGGCGCCCGCGTCTGCGGCGCCTGGAGCGCGAGCAGGGCGTTCCGGTCGACCTTCTTGTTCGGGGTGTGCGGCAGCTCGTCCATGCGGACCAGCCGGGCCGGGACCATGTAGACGGGCAGCCGGCCGGCCAGCAGCGCCCGCACGTCGTCCTCGGCCACGGTGCGGCCGGTCGTGTAGTACAGGCACAGCCGGGGGTCGCCGGGTATGTCCTCGCGCACCACCGCGGCGGCCTCGGTGACGGCCGGGTGCTCGGCGGCGACCGCCTCGATCTCCCCCAGCTCGATCCGGTGACCGCGCAGCTTGACCTGCGCGTCCACCCGCCCGCAGAACTCCAGGCTGCCGTCGGCCCGGTAGCGCACCACGTCACCGGTGCGGTACATGCGCCCGCCCGGGGTGAACGGGTCGTCGACGAACCGCTCGGCGTTCAGCTCGGGCCGGTGCAGATAGCCGCGGGCCACCTGCAGGCCGCCGATCCACAGCTCGCCCCGGGTGCCGCGCGGCACCCGCCGCCGGTCCGCGTCCAGTACGTACAGCACGTTGTTGACCAGGGGTTCGCCGAGGGCGACCTCGCCGGGCCGGACGTCCCAGGCCGCCGACCACACGGTGGTCTCGGTCGGCCCGTACATGTTCATCACGTGCGGGCACAGCCGCAGCAGCCTGCGGGCCAGGCCGCGGTCGAGGGCCTCGCCGCCGACGAGCATCCGGTCCAGGCCCTGCACCAGGGCGCGTCCGTCGGTGTCGGCGAGCAGCATCCGGGCCAGCGACGGTGTGCACTGCAGGTGGGTGGGGGCGTAGGGCAGGTAGTCCGTCCAGGCGGCCGGGCCGCCCTGGGCGACGACCACGCGGTAGCCGCGGGTCAGCGTCCACAGCAGTTCCAGGGTGGAGATGTCGAACGACAGGCTCGTCACCGCCAGCCAGGTGTCGCCCGCGCCGCCGCCGATCCGCTCGTCCATCGCCGAGCAGAAGTTCGCGAACTGCGCGTGCTCCAGCTGCACGCCCTTCGGCAGTCCCGTCGACCCCGACGTGTAGATCACGTACGCCAGGTCCGACAGTTCCGGCAGCGACTGCGGCTCCGGGATCTCCGCGTCCGGCGGGAGGTCCGGCAGGGCGTCCGCCAGCAGCACCTGGACCCGGTCGTCGGCGATCTCCCCGGCGCCGTCGCGGGTGGAGACCACCACGCCGAGCCGGCTGTCGCCGATCACGTGCTCCAGGCGGGCCTTGGGGTACTCCGGGTCGAGCGGTACGTACGCGCCGCCGGCCAGCCAGGTCGCCAGCACCGCCACCACCAGGTCGGCCGACCGGGGCAGATGGACACCGACCAGACTCTCGCGGCCCGCACCCGCCGACCGCAGGTGCCCGGCCATCGCCCACGCCCGCGCCAGCAGCGCACGATAGGTCAGCTCACCGTCGTCCGTGACCAGCGCCACCGCGTCCGGAGCCGTCCGTGCCCGGGCCACGATCCGTTCCAGGGCCGAGGGCGCCGACACCGTCCCCGAAGCCGTACCGCCACGCTCGCGCAGCCACGCCAGCCCGGCGTCGTCGATCACCGTCAGCTCGCCCACCGGCCGCGCGGCGTCCGTCACCACGTCCGCCAGCAGCGCCCGCAGGCCCGCGGCCAGCCGCAGCGCCGACTCCTCGTCCAGCACCCCCGGCAGGAACTCCAGTTCGCCGCGCAGACCGCCTCCGGCGCCCGGCGCGAGGGTGAGGCCGACATCGGCCTTGGCAACCCCGCGCGGGCCGCCGCCGACGGCACCGTCCTCGGTGGGGGTCCAGGCGTGCGCGCCCTCGCCGAGCTCCGGCAGCGCGGAGGCCCGGTAGTTGAAGACGGCGCGGAACAGCGGGTTCTCCTCGCCGGTACGCGCACCGCCCGAGACCCGCACCAGCTCCGTCAGCGGTACGTCCTGTCGCTCCAGCAGCTCCAGCACCCTGGGCGCGGTCGCCGCCAGCACGTCCGTGAACAGCGGGTCGCCGTCCAGCTGGAAGCGCAGCGGCAGCGTGTTGACGAGGAACCCGGCGAGCTGCTGCGTCCCGGCGAGCTGACGGTTCGCCCACACCGTGCCGACCGCGAAGTCCCGCGTGCCCGTGGTCCGCGCCAGCAGCACCGCGAACGCGGTCGCGTACACCGTGTACGGGGTCACCGACGCCCGCGCCGCGATCTCCTCCACCCCGGCGTGCACGTCGGCGGGCACCGCGAGGGGCACCGAGCCGCCCGGCCCGCCGTCCGCGGGCGGCAGGTCCAGCCGGCCCACACCGTCCAGCGCGGCGGCGAGGCTCTCCACCGCGGGGGCGAAGCGGCCGTCCTCGACGGCGCGTCGCTCCCACAGCGCGTAGTCGCCGAGCTGGAAACCGTCGGCTCCCACCGCGTTCTCTGCGGCCTCGCGGCCCTCGGCCGCCGCCCGGTAGGCGTCGTGCAGCTCCCTGGTGAGCAGGGTCAGCGACCAGCCGTCGGTGACGGCGTGGTGCAGCGTCAGGCACAGCAGCCCGCCCTCGGGCACCTCCAGCAGGGTGCAGCGCAGCAGGCTCGGGCCGCCCAGGTCGAAGGGCGTGGTCTCCTCGCGCGCGAGCCGCTCGTCGATCTCCTCGGGCGTGGCGCCGGTGAGGTCCTCGTGCGTGAACGGCAGCACGGGGTCGTCGTGCACGACCTGCACCAGCTCGCCGTCACGGGACTCCAGGCCCGTGCGCAGCGCCTCGTGCCGGGCCATCACCCCGCGCAGGGCGTCCGCGAGGAGCCGCGGGTCGAGCGGGCGGGCGGTGTGCAGCACGAGCGGGGTGTTGTAGCGGGCGCTGTCCGGGTCCATCAGTTCCAGGAACCACAGCCGCTTCTGCCCCTCGGTGGCCGGATACACCCCGGTGCGGTCGGCGCGCTCCAGCACCGGCCGGGCGGGCGCGGCGTCCAGGTCCAGGTCCAGGCCCAGCAGGTGGGCGGCGATGTCGCGGGGGGTGGGGTGCTTGAAGGCGAGGTTGGTGGGCAGCTCGGCGTCGAGGAGTTCGACGAGCCGGTTGCGCAGCTGGAGCGCCATGATCGAGTCCAGGCCCAGCTCGGGCAGCCGTTTGCCGGCCGGCACCGGTTCCGGCGCGCCGAGCACCGCGGCCGCCTCCCGGCTCACCGTCTCGCACAGCGCCTCGGCGCGGGCGTCCTCGTCGAGCGCGGCGAGCCGCGCGCGCAGCGCGGACGGGCCGGGGGCGCCGGAGCCCGCGTCCCCGTCGGCCGTGGCGGCGGGGGCGGCCGTGCGGCGGGTGCCGGGGGCGGCGAGGTGGTGGCCGACGACGTCGGTCCAGTACGGGCGGTGCTGGAAGGCGTAGGTGGGCAGCTCCGCGGCGCCGGAGCGCGGCAGTGTGCCGAGGACCGCCGGCCAGCCCACCGCGCACCCTTGCGCGTGCAGGGCACCCAGCGAGCGCAGCACCTGGTCCAGCCCGCCGTGCCCGCGGCGCAGGCTGCCGACGACCGCGCCCTCCGCCTCGGCGGTCGCGCTGGTCAGCGCCATGCCGAGCACGGGGTGCGGGGAGATCTCCACGAACACGTCGAACCCGTCGGCGACCAGCGCGCGCAGCGCCCGGTCCATACGGACCGTCTCGCGGGCGTTGCGGCACCAGTAGGCGCCGTCCAGCGAGGTGCCCTCCAGGACGGCGCCGGTGACGGTCGAGTAGAACGGCACGCTCCAGCCGGCGGGCCGCAGCCCGGCGAGCTCCTCGGCGAGCCAGGGCAGCATCGGGTCGATGTGCGCGCTGTGCCCGGCGGTGTCGGAGGCGATACGGCGGCTGAAGACGTCCGTGTCCGCGAGCGAGGCCAGCAGCGACTCGACGGCGTCCACGTCGCCGGAGACGACGGCGGACGCCTCGGTGTTGACCACGGCGATCGACAGCGCGGCGCCGTAGGGGGCGATCAGCCGCTCCACCTCGGAGACCGGCAGCTCCACCAGCGCCATCGCGCCCCGGCCGCTGCACTCGCGCAGCTGTCCCTGGGAGCGCAGCGCGGTCAGCCGGGCGCCGTCGGCCAGCGACAGCGCGCCCGCCACGACCGCGGCGGGCACCTCGCCCTGGCTGGAGCCGACGACCGCGGCGGGCTCGACGCCCAGCGACCGCCACACCGCCACCAGGCCGATCATCACCGTGAACAGGGCGGGCTGGAGCACATCGATGCGCTCCAGGTTCAGCTCGGCGTCGGCCTCGCCGCGCAGCACGTCGAGGACCGACCAGCCGGTCCACGGCCGCAGGGCGGCGTCGCACTCCTGCGCGGCGGCCCGGAACACCGCGCTCTCGGCGAGGAGTTCACGGCCCATGCCCACCCACTGCGAGCCCTGCCCGGGGAAGACGAAGACGGGCTTGCCCCGCTCACGGGCCTCACCGGTGACGACCGCGGGGTGCACGGCGCCGTCCCCCAGCGCGCGCAGCGCCTCGGCGGCCGCGGCCGGGCCGTCGGCGTACACGCACGCCCGGGCCGGCAGCTGCGCGCGATGCAGCGCGGCGGTGCGCACGACGTCCTGCCAGGCGGTGTCCGTGCCGTGCTCCTCCAGCCAGCCCGCCCAGCGGGTCGCCTGGGCGCGCAGCGCCTGCGGGTCGTGGCCCGACAGCAGCAGCGGCAGGGCGCCGGCCCCGGCGGTCTCGGCGGGCCCGGCGGTCTCGGCGGTCTCGGCGGTCTCGGCGGTCTCGGCGGGCCGCGGGGCGGGGGCCTCCTCCAGGACGACATGGGCGTTGGTGCCGCTGATGCCGAACGACGACACCCCGGCCCGGCGCACGCGTTCGCCGCGCGGCCAGGGCACCGGCTCCCGCAGCAGTGCCAGCCCGCTGCCCTCCCACGGGACGTGCGGGCTGGGCTCGTCGGCGTGCAGGGTCTTCGGCAGACTCTCCTGCTGCAGCGCCAGCACCATCTTCATCACCCCGGCCACACCCGCCGCGGCCTGGGTGTGCCCGATGTTCGACTTCGACGAGCCCAGCCACAGCGGCCGGTCCGGGTCGCGTTCCGGGCCGAACACCTCGGCCAGCGCGCCCGCCTCGATGGGGTCGCCGAGCGGGGTGCCGGTGCCGTGCGCGTCGACGGCGTCGATGTCCGCCGGGTTCAGCCGCGCGGCGGCCAGCGCGTCCCGCACCACCCGCTGCTGGGCGGGCCCGTTGGGCGCGGTCAGACCCTGGCTGCGCCCGTCCTGGTTGACGGCCGACCCGCGCACCACGGCGAGGATCCGGTCCCCGTCGCGCTGCGCGTCCGACAGCCGCTTCAGCACGAGGATGCCGACGCCCTCGGACCAGATGGCGCCGTCGGCGGCGGCCGAGAAGCTCTTGCAGCGCCCGTCGGGCGCCATCGCGCCGAGCCTGCTGGACTCCACGAACATGGCGGGCGAGCTCATCACCGTCACGCCGCCCGCCAGCGCCAGGTCGCACTCCCCGGTGCGCAGCGCGGCGACGGCGGAGTGGATGGCGACCAGCGAGGAGGAACAGGCGGTGTCGATGGTCAGCGCCGGGCCCTGCAGGCCGAGCGCGTACGAGACACGGCCGGAGACGACACTGCCGGAGATACCGGTGCCCTGGTAGCCGTCGAGGACGTCGAGGGGCGCGTTGCCGGTGTCGTAGTCGGAGCGCATGCAGCCCAGGTAGACGCCGGTGCGGCTGCCGGTGAGGGCGTCCGGGCGGATCCCGGAGCGCTCCAGCGCCTCCCAGGACGCCTCCAGCACCAGCCGCTGCTGCGGGTCCATCGACACCGCTTCGCGCGGTGAGATCCCGAACAGGTCGGCGTCGAACTGCTCCAGATCGTCCAGGAACCCGCCCTGGTCGGCGTAGCTCTTCCCGGCGGCCTGCGGGTCGGGGTCGTACAGGTCGAGTCCCTCCCAGCGGGCCGGCAGCGGCCCGATGGCGTCGCGGCCCTCGGCCAGCAGCTGCCAGTACTCGTGCGGTGTGCCGACCCCGCCGGGCAGCCGGCAGGCCATGCCGACGATCGCGGCCGGTTCGCGCAGCCGCTCCTCCAGTTCGGCATTGCGCTGCTGGAGCTGCAGGACTGCGGCCATGGCCCGCCGCAGCCGGTCCTCGTTCGCCTGGGCGTTCATCTCCGCCATCCGTCTCGCCGTCTCGTGTTGTCTCGCCGAAGGGGGTGGTGCGGGGACGTCAGCGTTCGACGGTGACGTCCATGTAGGGCGGGAACTCCGGCAGCCGGGCGCCGTCGTGCTCCAGCACGCTCAGGCCGCCGGACTGCTCCACCTCGCGGAACCCGGAGAACTTGTAGGTGACGTACATGGTCCGGTTGCGGTTCGTGGGCACGAACTCCGCGCGCAGGGCCACCCCGGCCTCGTGGGCGCTGCGGATGAGGTGGCCGAGCAGCACGGAGCCGACCCCGCGCGACATGACGCGGCACGACATCAGCAGCAGCTTCACCGTCCACACGTCGCCGCCGCGCTCCACGAGGGCCAGGCCGATCTTCCCGTAGGTGCCGTACCGGTCCTCCAGGCCCGCGACCAGCAGGTCGTGGCCGGGCGAGCGGCGGAAGGCGTCCAGCTCCTCGTAGGAGTAGGTGTAGCCGGTGGCGTTGAGCTGGTTGGTGCGCACGGTGAGCTCCTCCGCGCGCTGCAGGTCGCGCTCCTGGGCGGGCGCGATGGTGAAGCGCATGCCCAGGGAGGCGAGGAACTCCTCGTCGGTGCCGTGGTGGTCGTCCTGCGCCCGCTTGCGCTCGGCGTCGGCCCGGTACAGGTGACGGCGCTCGCGCGAGTCGGCGGTGACGAACCGCGGCTGCATCTGCGGCAGGTCCGGGATGTCGGCGACGTCGACGGCGTCGACGCACAGCACGTCGGCGTGCGCGAAGTTCACCTCGTCCCGCTCGAAGGGCTGGTCGTCGACGAACGCCAGGGTGTCGATGCCGATGTTGATCGCCTCGGCGACCGCCTTCACCGACTCCGACTTGTTGCCCCAGTTGATCTGCGGGTACAGGAAGTACTCGGCGATGCCGAACTCCTCGAGCTTCGCCATGGCCGCGTCGTGGTCGTTGCGGCTGGCGACGGAGTGCAGGATGCCGCGCTCGTCGAGGGTGCGGATCACCTCGACGACCTCGGGCCGCAGGGTGACGTCGCCGTCCTCCAGCAGCACGCCGTCCCACACGGTGTTGTCCAGGTCCCAGACCACGCACTTGACGGTCCTGACGGCATTGACGGTGGCGGTCATCGCTCACTCCTCGGCGCGCGTTCCTGGAACGCGTACTCGGCAAGGCCCACTTGGTGGAGCTGCGCGCTGCCCTCGATGATCTCCATCACGCGGGAGTCGCCGAGCAGGCGCTGGACGGGGTGGTCGGAACTGCAGCCGTTGGCTCCGTGGAGCTGTACGGCGTCGGCGGCGGCCCGCCCGGCGGCGGTGGCCGCGAAGTACTTCGCGGTGGACGTGGCGGCCAGCGCGCCGGGGTCGCGCTCGTCGCGCAGCCGCCCGGCCTCCAGGCACATCAGCCGGGCCGCGCGGGCATTCGTGTACATGTCGCTGATCAGCCGGCGCACCAGCTGGTGCTCCTTGATGAGGGACCCGAACTGCTCGCGCCGCCCGGCGTAGTCGACGCTCGCCTCCAGCGCCGCGTCGAGGATGCCGACGCAGCCCCAGCCGACGGTGTAGCGGCCGAGGTCCAGGGCCGCGCCCACCACGTGGGAGACGCCGAGGCCCGGCCGGGCGAGCAGGTTGCCGCCGGGGACCCGGCAGCCGTCGAGGCGGACGTGGGCGGTCATCGAGGCACGGATGCCGATCATGTCCTCGATGAGCTCGGTGGAAAGACCCGGGGTGTCTCGTTCCACCAGCAGGGCGGTGGGGCCCTCGGTGGACCGGCCCACCAGGAGGAAGACGTCGGCGCTCTCCCCGTAGGTGATCCACTTCTTGTGGCCGGTCACCACGAAGCCGTCGCCGTCCCGCTCGATGCGGGTGGTGACGCCGGCCGCGTCGCTGCCGACGCCCGGCTCGGACACGGCGAGCGCCGCGACGCGCTCACCGCGGGCCAGCCGGGGCAGCCAGCTCTGCTTCAGCTCGCGGCTGCCCCAGCGGGCGACGGCGTGCGCCACCATCGAGTGCACGGTGAGCAGGCTGCGCACCGAGGAGCAGGCCCGGCCCAGCTCGCCGGCGAGCAGCCCCAGGGTGACCGCGTCGCAGCCGCCCCCGCCGAACTCCCGCGGCACGTGGATGCCGAGCAGGCCCTCGTCGGCGAGCAGCCGGATCACCTCCGGCGGGGTGCGCTGGGCGCGGTGCCAGGCGTCGGCGTGGGGTGCGATGTGGCGGTCGGCGAAGGCCCCGAACTCCTTGCGGGCCAGCTCCTGCCGCTCGGTGAGCGCTCCGGTCATCGTCGTCGGCCGTCCGCTCTCGTCTACTGCGGGACGGGGGCGGACAGCTTGCGGGTGACGAACGCGTCGAGCGCGCTGATGGAGCGGAAGTACTCCAGCTCCAGGTCCTCGTTCTCGACCGTGATGCCGAACTCGTGCTCCACGAAGGACACCAGCTGCATCGCGAACATCGAGCTGACGAAGCCGAGCTCGAAGATGTCGTCGTCGTCCCCCAGGTCCTGGACCGGGAAGAAGCGCGAGAGGTACTCGGCGATCCTGACCCGGTTGTCCCCGTCGTTCCTGTTGTCGGTGCTCATGGTCGTCGTCATCCGTCCTGTCGTCGTGGCGGTGGTGGGGGAAGGAGGCGGGCGTCAGCGGTACTTGTGGAAGCCCTCTCCGCTCTTCCGCCCCAGCAGGCCGGCGGCGACCATCTTCTTCAGCAGCGGGGCCGGCCGGTACTTGTCGTCGTTGAAGCTCTCGTACAGCACCTCGACCGACTTCAGGATCGTGTCCAGGCCGATCAGGTCGGCGGTCTCCAGCGGGCCCATGCGGTGGTCGAAGCAGGTCTTGAAGATCCGGTCGACGTCGGCCGCCGGAGCCACCCCGTCCTGCACGAGGAACGCGGCCTCGTTGATGGTGAGCATCAGCACCCGGTTGGACACGAAGCCCGGCACGTCCTCGACGACGATGCACTCCTTGCCCATCTCCGCCAGGAAGCGGCGGGCGGTGTCGATGGTCTCGGGCGTGGTGTGGTAGCCGCGGATCACCTCGACCATCGGCTTCATCGGCACCGGGTTCATGAAGTGCATGCCCACGACCCGCTCGGGGCGGGAGGTGACCGAGCCGACCCGCGTGATGGAGATCGCGGAGGTGTTCACGGCGAACACCGCCTCGGGGCGCACGATGCGGTCGATCCGCTCGTACACCTCCTTCTTGATCGCCCAGTCCTCGGTGACGTTCTCGACGACGAAGTCGGCCTTGGCCAGCAGCTCGTAGTCGGTGGTGAACTCGATGCGGTCGAAGACCTCCGCCGTGTCCACACCCGCGCCCTTGTTGAACAGGGCGTACGCGCGCAGGCTGGTGCGCAGCTCACGGCGCGCGTTGTCCAGGACGTCGTCGGAGACGTCGACGAGGACCACCCGGTGGCCGGTCTGGGCGAGGTTCTGCGCGACGCCGACGCCCATGACGCCCGCGCCGACGACTCCTACGGTCGTGAATTCCATGTCCTACGACTCCGTTAACGTTCCGTCAGCGTGTGCCGCGGACGGCGTAGATGTTGTGGATGTCCGTGCCGACGTACATCTCGTCCTGCTCGGCGGTGACCGTGAAGCCGTGGCCCTCGAGCAGGTCCACGAGGCGGGCGACCTCGCCGTCCGCGTCGTGCACCTCCAGCACCATCTGCCGGATCTTCGCCCAGTCCTCGTCGGCGATGCCGTCGATGACCTGGCGCTCGCTCTTCTGCACGTCGATCTTGATGAGGTCGATGCGCTCGATGCCCTGCTCGCGGATCACCGCGGAGAGCGGGCGCAGCGTGGCGGTGTACTCGATGGCCTCGAAGCGGACGTCGAGCAGCTCCTCGTCGGCGACCAGCTCGGCCACCTCCGCGTCCGCGTCCGTCTTCTGCTGGTTGGCGATGATCGTGCGCAGGTTGTGCTTCTCCTCCGCCTCGTCCGGGTGGAAGGAGGACATCCCGGAGCTGCGCGGGTAGAAGGTGAACGTCGCCTGCGACTCCCTGTCGGAGACACCGATGTTGAACAGGGTGGCGTTCACCCCGTGCTCGGCGACGTTCCGGCTGAGCAGCTCGAACATCGGCGGTGCCGGCTCGAAGGCGAAGACCCGCACGTCCTTCGCCTCGTAGTGCGAGAACAGGGTGAACAGGCCGATGTTGCCGCCGACGTCGACGACGGTGGCGCCGTCCTGCAGGGTGATGCCGTTCTTGGCGTAGGTGCGGTGGTCGAAGATGTCCTCGTAGAAGTGCCGGGTCTCGGCCTCGTTCTGGTGCCACACCGTCAGTCCGTTCGGCAGCCGGAACCGGGCCAGCGAGGTGCCGGTGTGCGAGGAGCCCTGCGCGTCCAGCTCGCCGCCCGCGCGCAGCGTCTCCACGGCGACGGCCATCCGGGCGATGGTGGACCACTCGTAGATCTGGCGCAGGGTCAGCTCCACGCCGAACACGCGCTTGATGCGCAGCGCGAGCCGGGTGGCGAGCAGCGAGTTGCCGCCGACCTCGAAGAAGCTGACGTCGTGCGGGAGCTGCTCGTTCTTCAGCACCTTCGCCCACAGAGCGGCCAGCTCACGCTCCACGCTGCTCGGCGCGGCGGCCGAGTCGGCCTCGCGGGCGACGGTCGCGGCGGCGTCGGCGACGATGTCCAGCTCGTCGGCCGGGAACCCGGCCCAGTCGATGTCCGCGCCCGCCAGCCACAGCCGGCCCAGCGCCTTCAGCGCGACGGCGGAGTCGGACTGGCTCTCCAGCGGGTGGCGCATGGACGCCACGACCGTGCCGGCGTCGCTGCCGCGCACCACGGTGGCCATGCTGCTCAGGCTCTGGCCGGGACCGGCCTCCAGCAGCAGCGGGGCCGCGGACAGGTGCCGCAGACCGGCGGCGAACCGCACCGGGCTGACCAGGTGGCGGGCCCAGTACCCGGGGTCGGTGGCCTGCTCGTCGGTGATCGGCTCACCGGTGACGTTGGAGATGTAGGGGATGCGCGGCGGGTTGAGGGTGAGGGTCCGCGCCAGCTCGGTCACCTGCCCGGCGATGGGCTCCATCATCGAGGAGTGGAAGGCGTGCGTGCTCTGCACCCGGCGGCACACCACACCGCGCTCGCGCAGGGTGCCCTCCAGGGCCTCCACGGCGGCGACCGGACCGGCCGCGACACAGAACTCCGGGCCGTTGACGGCGGACAGCGACACGTTCTCGCCGAGCAGCGGGGTGACCTCCTGCTCGGGCAGCATCACGGCGAGCATGGCGCCCTCGGGCAGCTCGTCGATCAGCGCGGCCCGGCGGGCCACCAGCGTCAGCGCGTCCGGCAGGCTGAGCACACCGGCGAGAGTCGCGGCGACGTACTCGCCGAGGCTGTAGCCGATCATCAGCGAGGGGCGGGCGCCCCACGACTCCCACAGCCGGGCCAAGGCGTACTCGATGACGAACAGCGCCGGCTGGGCCAGGCGGGTGGCGTTCAGGCGGCGCTCGTTCTCGCTCTGCGGGCCCGTGTCGCGGCCCAGCATGCGGCGCAGGTCGAGGGCGGGCCCGGCGGCGGGGGCGGCGTCGGCGTCGGCGTCGGCCTCGGGGAAGACGACCTCGCGAATGTCCAGGCCGAGTTCACCGGTGAGCGCCTCGGCGCAGGAGTCGACGGCCTCGCGGAAGACGGGGAAGTCGCGGTACAGGTCGCGGCCCATGTCCACGTAGTGGTCGCCGAGGCCGGGGAACATGAAGGCGACCGGCTTGGCGCCGGTGGCCTCCTGCGCGCCGATCTCCGTGGCGACGCCCTCGCCGGTGAGCACAGCACCGCGGTGACCGCCCTCGGCGCTGCCCACCGTGCGGATGCGCACGGGCACGTCCTCCACGGCGGGCGTGCGGGCGTAGCGGGCCTTGAGTCCGGCCAGGCCGGCGTCGAGAGTCGTGCCGTTGGAGCCGCTGAGCAGCGCGAGGTGCCAAAGCACCGGTTCGGACGGCCGCAGCGCCGCCTCGTCGTTCGTCCCAGCGGTGGTGATCTTGGGGCTCATGCCTCTCCTTGAGGTGTCGGCCGTCCGGAAAGGGCCGAGCGCCCACAGCTGCTGCCCCGTGCCCCTTTCGAGGTGTCCGTCGTCAGCCAACTGTCGGGGCGCCGCCTAGAGCGGGGCCGGAGCTGTGGTGGACACCGGCGGCGCCCTGGGCGCGCGGGGATCCGTGCGGAGGTTCAGAAGGACAGGTGGTCCGGAGTGATCCGGCGTTCGCGGACGCGCAGTTCACCGTCGTCGAGGACCAGGACGTCCGCCACGGCCGCGCTGGGGCCGAGGGACGGAACCGGATGCCAGGGGCGGACCACCGTCACCAGCGTGCAGTAGTTCGCGCCCAGGGAGCCGTCGGGCAGCTCGGCCACGCGCAACGCGTCCTGCCAGTGGCGGCGGCGCACCGGCTCGGTGCCGAAACGCCGCTCGTGCGCGGCACCGAGCGCCGTGGCGATGGCGGCACGGCCGCGGGCCGGACGCGCGGGCGGCGCGGGCACGAGCACGCCGTCCTCGGTGAACGTCGCCGCGAACTCCTGCACGCGCAGCTCGTCCAGCAGGGCGGTCTGGTGCGCGTAGAACTGCTGCACCCGCGCGTACCGCAGGGCTGCCAGGCCGGCCACGGGGGGCGTGTCCAGCGCGGTGGTGGTGCGGGCCTCGGTGGCGTGGATCGTCATCGTCTCTCCCCGTCTCAGTCCAGGTCGTCCCGGGTGACGACCCGGTGGCGGGTACGCCACTTGCCGCGCACCCGCACCAGCACGTCCTCCATCACGCACACCCGCAGCACCTTGGACGTGCCGCCGCGCGGTGTGATGTAGACCAGCGCGTAGCAGCGGGTGTGCAGCTCGTCGTTGCGGCCCGGCTGGATGTCGAGCATGCCGATCCAGTGCCGCAGCCGATCGCCGCTGCGCTCCTGCTGGACCTGATTGCGCCGCACGTTCGCGGCCAGCTCCGCCCGGCCGCGCACCGGGGTGTCCAGGGTGGGCACGTCGAAGACGGAGTCCTCGGTGAAGGTCGCCGCCCAGCGGTCGGCGTCGTGCGCGTCGAACAGCTGCATCTGGTGCGAGTAGAACTGCTGCACCTGCGCGTACAGATCGCCGAACTCCGCTTCCCGCGGCGAGCGTTCGGGGCGGATGAGGGTCTCGGTGGTCATGGGGCCGGTCTCCGTTCCGTCGGATGCCGACACTGTCCGCGCTCCCGATCGAGCGCTCTTCGAACCTTCCTCAAGCGATCCGGCAGAGCGTGGGAAGCGTCCGGGAACGCCCAGCGGTGCCCGCGCCGCCCGCCGAGAGCCAAAGGACCACGAGCCGTGCCGAACTTCACCCACCCCGCCCTGACGGTGGACGGTCTGCTGCGCTCGGCGGCCGCCCGCGACCCCGAGGGCATCGCCGTGCGCACCGCGGACACCGCGTGGACGTTCCGCGAACTGGACGCCCGGGCCGACCGGATCGCCGCGTTCGTACGGCGTGAGACGGGCCGCAGGCCGGGAGCGCGCGTCGGTGTCGCCTGCGTCCTCGACCCCGTGTTCGCCGCCGCCTACCACGGCGTGGCCCGGGCCGGTGCGACCGTCGTCCTGATCAACCCGCTGCTCGGCGAGGACGCGCTGCGGCACGTCGTCACCGAGGCCGAGGCCCGGCTGGTGCTGGCCCCCGCCGCCACCGCGGGGCTGCTGGCCAAGCTGCGCGGCGACCTGCCCGAGCTGCGCACCCTGGTGGTGACCGACGCCCCCGACGGCGTGGTGCCGGCCGGGTGCCTGCCGCTGGAGGCCGTGCTGGAGGCCGGTGAGCCGGTCGCCGAGGACAGCGGCGCCGACCTGGACGCGGTGGCCTGCGTGCAGTTCACCACCGGCACCACCGGCCGGCCCAAGGGCGTGCTGCTCACCCACCGCAACCTGGTCGCCAACGCCCGGCAGACCGCGCTCGCCCACGGCCTCGGCCCCGGGTCCGTGACGCTGAACCACCTGCCGCTGTACCACGTGATGCACCTCAACTCCGCGCTGGACGCGGGCGCCTGCCAGGTGCTGTGCCAGGACCCCGACCCGGTGCTGTCGCTGGCGGTGGCGGCGGGCTGCGGGGTCACCCACTACTACGGGCTGCCGGCCCGGCTGCACCGCCTCGCCGCCGACGAACGCCTGCTCCGCCTGCCGCACGACGCCCGCGGCGGGGCACGGCTCACCGCCGTCCTGTCCGGCGGATCGGCGCTGCTGCCCGAGGCGGCCCGCACCCTGAGCGACGCCCTCGGCGTACCCGTCGTCCAGGGCTACGGCATGGCCGAGCTGTCCCCGCTCACCCACTTCCAGCGGCCCGGCCGCCACCGCCCCGGCGCGGTCGGCACCCCGGTACCGGGTACCGACTGCCGGCTGGTCGATCTCGACACCCGCCGCCCCGTCGACGTGTGGTGCACGGGCGAGGTGCAGGTCAAGGGGCCCCAGCTGATGGCCGGGTACCTCGGCGAACGGCCCGGCGCCCGGCTCGACCAGGACGGCTGGTTCTCCACCGGAGACCTCGGCTACGTCAACGCCGACGGCGTGCTGTGGCTGGTCGACCGGGTCGACGACGTCTTCAAGTACGACAACGAGATCGTCTCCCCCGGCCGGATCGAGCGCGTTCTCGCCCAGGACCCGCGCGTCGCCGACTGCGTGGTCGCGGGCCTGCCCGACGGCGAGCACGGCGGCGTGGTGTGGGCGGGCGTCGTCCTCGCCCCGGATCCGGCCCCGGAGGGATCCGGCACGGTGGCGCAGACCCTGGACTCGATCGCCGCACGCGCGAACGAGCACCTCGCCCGCTTCGAGCGCATCCGCATCACCGAGGCCCTCGACGCCGTACCGCGTACGCCCACCGGAAAGCCGGCCCGCCGCCTGATCCGGCACCGGCTCGCGACAGGCGGTTCCGCATCAGCCCCCGCACCCCACCCGCATCATCAGGAGCAGACCATGGTGACCTTCGTCAACAAGCTGACCGTGCACGGCGACGTCGACGCCTTCCTCGCCGTGAAGGACAAGCTGACCTCCTACATGTCGGCCCAGCCCGGCTACGTCAGCCACCAGACCCTGCGCCACGCCGGACAGCCGAACGTGTTCCTGGAGCTGGCCGTGTGGCAGGACGCCGCCGCCCACCGGAAGGCCGTGCGCAGCGAGGAGTTCCAGTCCATCGTCAAGGGCCTCGGCCCGCTGGCCACGCCCGAGCCGGGCCTGTACGAGACCGTCGGGGCGAGCGCGTGATGCCCCGCGCCGGCAGGCCCCAGGCCGTCGTCGTGGGCGCGGGCCCCGTCGGTCTGACCGCCGCCCACGAACTCGCCCGCCGCGGCGTCCGCGTGCGCCTGGTGGACGCCGCCGACGGACCGGCCCCCACCAGCCGGGCCGTGGCCGTGCACCCGCGCACGCTGGAGACGTTCGCGCAGATGGGCATCGTCGACGAGCTGCTGCCGCGGGGCCGGAAGAACCGCGCCTTCACCATGTACGCCGGCGGGCGCCGCCTGGTGCGGCTGGAGGCGGACTACTCGTCGATGCCGACGTCCTACCCGTACACGCTGATCGCCGGGCAGAAGGACACCGAGGCCGTGCTGCGGCTCGCGGTGGCCCGGCTCGGCGTGCAGATCGAGTGGGGCACCCGGCTGACCTCGTTCGAGCAGGACGAGGAGCGGGTGCTGCTGCGGCTGGAGCGCGACGGCCGCACGGAGGTCGTGGAGACGTCCTGGCTGGTCGGCTGCGACGGCGGGCACAGCACCGTGCGCAAGCGGCTCGGCCTGAAGCTGATCGGCGAGTCCAGCGAACGCTGGATGCTCGCCGACGCGCCCGTCGACACCGACCTGCCGCCCGACACCATCTACTGGGCGCACACCGGCGGACAGGCGCTGATGATGGTGCCCTACGCCCGCGAGGGCCACTGGCGGCTGCTGGACACCGCGCCCGCCGCGGACGCCGCGGACACCACGGCCGGTGCGGCCGCCGGGCGGCTGTCGGCCAAGCTGTCGGCGGGTCTCGGCCGCGACGTGCGGGTCGGCGAGCCGGAGTGGACCAGCGTGTTCACCTTCCAGCAGCGCATGGTCGAACGCATGCAGCGGGGCCGGGTCTTCGTCGCCGGGGACGCCGCCCACGTGCACAGCCCCGCCTCCGGGCAGGGCATGAACACCGGCGTGCAGGAGGCGTACAACCTCGCCTGGAAGCTCGCCCAGGTCGAGCAGGGCCACGCGGGACGCGCCCTGCTGGACAGCTACAGCCGCGAGCGGGTGCCGATCGGACGGGAGCTGCTGGGCTCCACCCGCACGGCCACCTTCCTGGTCCAGCTGAAGAACCTGCTCGCCTCCGCCGCGCTGCCGGTCGTCTTCTCCGTCGTGCGCACCCTGCGCCCGCTGCGCAGGGCGATCCAGCGCAAGGTGCTCGGCGGCATGTCCGGGCTGCGCATCGGCTACCCCGGTTCCCCGCTGACCACCCTCGACTCCTACCACTACGTCTCCTCCCTCGGGCCGGTCGCGGTGGCGGGCACCCTGCCCGGCCCGCGCCCCCGCCCCGGGGAGCGGGTGACGGCCGCCCGCGTGCACGACCCGCACGCCCCCGGCTGCCGCGCCCTGCACGACGAACTGCGCGACCCGCGCTGGACGCTGCTGCTCGCCGCGGGAGGCACCGGACCCGGTGACGTGCCCGTCGGCGTCGCCGTGACGGCGGCCGTGCAGTACGGCGAGTGGCTGTCCGTGCGGACCGTCGGCGGCACCCCCGCCGACGGCCCCGCCCCGCTCGCCGACCCCGGCGCCTCGCTGCGCCGCGCGCTCGACCTGGCGGCCGGCTGCTGGCTGCTGGTGCGCCCCGACGGCTATGTCGCCGCCCGCGGCGGCATCCTCACCCGGGCCGCCCTGGAACGGGCGCTGGCCCCGCTCGGCCCGACGACGCGGCTGGCCGGAGCGGCCCGGCGCGAACCCGACCTCGTACTGCCCGCCCCCGTGCCCCGGCCGAAGGAGCTGTGAACGTGACCGCCAACCACCCCGTCGCCCTCGTCACGGGCGGCACCAGCGGCATCGGACTGGAGGTGGCCCGCACCCTGGGCCGCGCCGGGCACCGGGTGTTCCTGTGCGCGCGCACCGAGCACGACGTCCGGCAGACCGTGAAGGACCTGCGCGCCGAGGGCCTCGAGGCCGACGGCCGGGCCGCCGACGTACGCTCGGCCGAGTCGGTCGCCGCACTGGTGCGGGCCGCGGTGGAGACGTACGGGCCGGTGTCGGTGCTGGTGAACAACGCCGGGCGCAGCGGCGGCGGCGTCACCGCCGACCTCACGGACGAGCTCTGGTACGACGTCATCGACACCAACCTCAACAGTGTGTTCCTGGTGACCCGTGAAGTGCTCAGGAACGGCGGGCTGCGCGACGCCGCCTCCGGGCGGATCGTCAACATCGCCTCCACGGCGGGCAAGCAGGGCGTCCTGCTCGGCGCCCCCTACAGCGCCTCCAAGCACGGCGTGGTCGGCTTCACCAAGGCGCTGGGCCGGGAGCTGGCACCCACCGGCGTGACCGTGAACGCGGTCTGCCCGGGCTATGTGGAGACGCCGATGGCCGCACGCGTGCGGCAGGGGTACGCCGCCGCCTGGAACACCACCGAGGACCAGGTGCAGGAGCAGTTCGAGGCCAAGATCCCGCTGGGCCGGTACTCGACGCCCGAGGAGGTGGCCGCGCTCGTCGGCTACCTGGCCTCCGGACCGGCCGCCTCGATCACCGCGCAGGCGCTCAACGTCTGCGGCGGACTCGGCAACTTCTAGTGCCGCGGCAGGCGACGTTCGCCCGGCAGGGAGCGGCGTCCGGTGCGTGCTCCCGGCGTGCCCTCGTACTGGACGTACGCGGGCTTCCGGCCGGTGCGGCGAGTGGGGGCACCCCCTCCGGGGAGCGTGCCGGGCGTCGCGACGGGGCGAACATCGCCTGCCGCGGCACTAGGTCCGGAACTTCTTGACACGACCCCGGTCCGCCGCGGACCGGGCACAGGGAAGCAGAGGTGTTTGTGGTGACGGGTGAGCGCGTGCGCCGTACGTCGCACTCGACCGAGGTGGCCGCCCCGGCCGGCGTGGTGTACGGACTGATCTCGGACGCGGTGCGCTGGCCGCTGTTCTTCCCGCCGAACGTGCACGTGGAGCGGCTGGAGTTCGACGGCACGAACGAACGGCTGCGGATGTGGGCCACGGCCGGCGGCGAGGTCCGCTCGTGGATCTCCCAGCGCCTGCAGGACCCGCAGACCCGGCGGATCGAGTTCCGCCAGTCCCATCCGCAGGCCCCGGTGGAGTCGATGCTGGGCATCTGGCAGATCGAGGAGCTGCCGGGCGGCACCACCCGGCTGACGCTGCTGCACGACTTCACGGTGTACGGCGACCGGGCCGAGGACGTGGCCTGGGTGGAGCAGGCCGTCGACACCAACTCCCGTGCGGAGCTGGCCAGCCTGAAAGGTCTCGCGGAGCGCTGGATGCGCTTCGACGAACTGGTCCTCTCCTTCGAGGACACGGTGCACATCGACGCGTCCGAGGAGGCGGTCTACGAATTCCTGTACCGCGTCGGCGACTGGCCCCGGCTGATCCCGCACGTGTCGCGGCTGGACCTGACGGAGGACACGCCCGGCGTGCAGGTGATGAGGATGGACACGCTGACCGCGGACGGGGCGTCGCACACCACCGAGTCGGTGCGCGTGTGCTTCCCGCACGCGGGCCGCATCGTCTACAAGCAGACCGTCACCCCGGCGCTGATGGAGGCGCACACCGGTGAGTGGTCGGTGGTGTCGGACGAGACCGGCGTGACGGCGGTGGCGCAGCACAGCGTGGTCCTGCGCGAGGACGCCGTCGAACGTGTCCTGGGCCCCGGCGCCGACCTCGCCCAGGCCCGCCGCTACGTCCGCGAGGCCCTCGGCCGCAACTCCACGGCCACCCTGGAACTCGCCCGCCGCCACGCGGAGTCGGCACTGCACGCGGGCTGAGCCCGTGGCCGGCGTCCGGCCCCGTGCCGGGCGCGGTGGCGCTGTCACGCCCGGCAGACCGGCAGCCTCCCGTGGTACCGCGCCATCTCCGCGAACAGCGCCGGGATGTCGAGCGGCGCCCCCCGCTCCCCGCCGAGGGCCTCCTGGTAGGCGCGGTGCAGGTTCGGCACCAGCCGTTCCGCGTCCAGGAGGCCGCCGTACGGACCGGGTCCGTACTCGCGGGCCGTCTCGAGCGGGTCCAGCCCGGCGGCCAGGCCGGCGGCGGCGATCTGCTGGAGGCGCAGGAGGTAGCCCTCGTTCTCGTCGAGGAGTCCGGGGCCGCCGACCGGCCCGTGACCGGGCACGACCGTGCGCGGCCGCAGTTCGCGCAGCATGCGCAGCGCCTCGACGGACCCGGCGAGCGAACCCATCGGACAGAACGGCGTGACCCCGCTCATCACCAGGTCGCCCGCGAACAGCACCCGCTGCTCGGGCAGCCACACCACGGTGTCGCCGGTGGTGTGCGCGGGCCCCGGGTGCAGCAGCTCGGCGCGCACCGCGCCGGCGTGCACGGTCAGCCGGTCGCGGTACGTCAGCTGCGGCGCGACCACGTCGAGGTCGCCCCAGCACACGTCGGGCCACAGCCCGGTCAGGTGCAGCCCGGCCGCGGTGACGTCCTCGCGGGCCCGCTCGTGGGCGACGACCACCGCCTCGGGGAAGACACAGTTGCCGAAGGTGTGGTCGCCGTGGAAGTGGGTGCTGACCAGCAGCCGCGGCGGCCGCGGCACGACACGCAGCGCCTCCTCGCGCAGCCGCTCCGCCCGCGCCCGGGTCGCCGCGGTGTCGATCAGCAGGGCGTCGTCACCGTCACCGACGAGCCCGGCGTTGTTCAGGCACCACCCGCCGTCGGGCTGCACGAAGACACGGACACCGTCGGCGATCTCGGTCAGCCGGCCGGGCGCACCGGCCGAGGCGGTCACGCCCTGTCTCCGAGCGGCACGGCGAACAGGTCGTCGCGCACCCGGACCGCGTCACCGCCGTAGGCGATGCGGCCTGTGATGCGGGCGCCGGCCGGGGAGCGGGTCACCCACGAGGCCGCCAGCGCCCGTGCCCGCGTGGCGACCGGGCCGCCGCGCCCGAGCAGCGCCTTGGCCTGCACCCGCTGCATCCGGTGCGCGGCCGCCGCCACCGGCCGGCGCCGCCGCTCGTACGGCAGCAGCCGTTCCCGGCTCGCGTCACCCGCGCGCACGGCGTCCAGCAGCACGGGGTGCGCCGCCGCCGCGTCCTGGAGCGCGAGGTTGATGCCCTGGGCGCCGATCGGCCCATGGGTGTGGGCGCTGTCCCCGACCAGCATCAGTCCGTGGCGCACCCACTCACCGGCCTGCGCGGCGAACACGTCGAGCAGACGGAGGTCCTTCGGCGAGACGAGGTGCTCGTGGATCAGGTCGGCGTACCGGGGCAGTGCGGCGGCGAGTTCACCGCGGACCTCGCCGATGCCGCGCGCCGCGACCCGGTTCCACGTGCGGTGCGGCAGGGTCCAGCCGACGCGCAGCAGGTCGGGGTGGGTGTCGTGCACGAGCACGGCCCCGCCCTCGGTGCGGTGCACCCGTACCGCACCGATCGCGCGGCCGGGCGCGGGCAGTGTGAACCAGGCGACGTCCTGATCGAACGCCTCCCGGCGGCCGGCGTCGATGCCGGCCGCCGTCCGGACCTGCGAGTAGCGGCCGTCGGCGCCGACCACGACCTGGGCCCGCACCGTGACGGCGGTCCCGCCGTGCCGTTGCGCCACCACCCCGGTGACCCGCCCGTCCTTGTGCACCAGGGCCTTCGCGCGGTGCCCCTCCAGCAGGGTGAGACCGGGCAGGGCGCGGCAGGCGTCGAGGAGTTCCTCCAGCAGGTGCCGCTGGGGCAGCGCGAGCAGGCAGTCGTAGGGGGGCGGCAGGCGCCGGTAGTCGATGTCGAGGAGCAGCCGCTCGTCCTGGAGCACCTGGAACCCGTCGAGTTCCCGGGCGCCACGGGCCCGGGCGGCGTCCAGGACGCCCAGCTCGTCGAGGACGCGCTGGCCGCCGGGCTGGAGGATCTCCCCGTGGAAGTCGCGGCGCAGTCCGGTGGACCGCTCCACCAGGGCGACATCGACTCCGGAGCGCAGCAGCATCAGGGTGAGCGCGAGCCCGGCGGGGCCCGCTCCGACCACACAGACGTCGGCGCGCACGTCGGCGCGTTTCATCGGGAGCACGTTCAGCGAGGCCATGGCCGTGGTCCGCCCGTCAGGCCGCGGTGCGCGCGGCCAGCGCCCCGTTGACGAGGTCCAGGTACTGCCGCGGCGTCTCCGCCTCGTCCAGTGCCTCCTCGTCGAGCATCAGGTCGTGGTCCCGCTCGATGACGCCGGTGACCTGGAGCAGCGCCAGCGAGTCGTAGCCCAGGTCGAGGAAGGGGGTGTCCAGGACGTCGCCGTCCACGTCGACGCCCTCGCCCTCCCCCGCGCACTCGCGCAGCAGTTCGGTGAGTCGGTCAAGTTCCAGCCGGTCCACGGTGTGCCTCTTCTCCTACGGGTTGGCGGGGTGGGTGGTGGGCGGACGGCCCCGGCGGTGCGGGACCGGTCGCGTCGGTGCGCGGCTCCCGCGGCCGCCGGCGCGCCGCCGTGCTCGTACTGCCGTCAGCGCGCGGCCCGTACGACCGTCGCCGCGTTGAAGCCGCCGCGGCCGCGGGCCAGGACCAGCGCGGTGCGCAGCCGGGCGGGGCGGGCCGCGCCGGTGACCAGGTCCAGCGGGCAGTCGTCGGCGGCGCGGACCGTGCCGAGGGTCGGCGGGATCACCTGGTCGCGCAGGGCGAGCAGCGCTGCCGCGAGGTCCACGGCCGAGCCGCCCGACAGCAGCCGCCCGGTCATCGACTTGGGTGCGGTGACCGGCACGCCGTACGGCCCGAACAGCGCGGCCAGTGCCTCGGCCTCGGCCCGGTCGGCGGCCCGTTCGCCGGCCGCGTCGGCGAACACGACGTCCACGTCGGCGGGGGTGGTCCGGGCGTCGGCCAGGGCGAGTTCGGCCGCCGCCCGCAGCCGGGGGGCGCCGGTGCCGGGCGCGGGGTCGAAGGTGGCGGCGCATCCGGCGACGGTGCCCAGCACCGCGGCCCCCCGGGCGCGGGCGGCGTCGCCGTCCTCCAGCACCAGCAGCGCGCCGCCCTCGCCGACCACGTGGCCGCGGGCGTCGGCGTCGAAGGGCAGGTAGGCCCGCTCCGGGTCCTCCTCGGTGCTCATGCCCCCGGCGGCCAGATGCGCGGTCCAGCCCCACGGGCACAGCGTGGAGTCGGCGCCGCCGGTGACCACCGCGTGCACGCCTCTGCGCAGCTGGCGCCGGGCCTGGGCGACGGCGTCGAGACCGCCGGCCTGCTCGGAGACGACGACTCCGCTCGGGCCGCGCAGCCCGTGCCGGATGGAGATCTGGCCGGAGTTGGCGGCGTAGAACCACGCGAACGACTGGTAGGCGCCCACGTGCCGGCTGCCCCGGCTCCACAGGGCCTGGAGTTCCCGCTGGCCGAACTCGAACCCGCCGGCCGCGTTGGCGGTGACCACGCCGACGGCGTAGTCGGGCAGGCGGGCGGGGTCCAGCCCGGACGCGCCGAGCGCCTCCCCGGCGGCGGCGAGCGCGAGCCGCGTCACCCGGTCGGTCTGCGGCAGCAGCCGCCCGGGCACGTGCTCCTCGTCGGCGAACCCGGGCACCTCGCCGGCCAGCCGCACCGGGAAGCCGGAGGCGTCGAAGCGGGTGACCGGCCCGATGGCGCTGCGGCCGTCGAGCATCGCCGCCCACCACGCCTCGGTGCCCACCCCGCCCGGCGCCACGACACCGATGCCGGTGACGGCGGCCTCCATGTGCCGGATGCCGATCAGCCCCTGCTGCGGCACCGTCCGCGTACCGATCACGTCGAACTCCTCCCCCTCGCTGCGGCCGTCCGTCACCGCACCGGCCCGGCCCCGCGCACCACCGGGCGCGAGCGGGTCCGTGTCCCGTGTCCCGGCCGGTCCCGCGGCCCGAAGGCCGTGCGCCCCGGCCGTCTCCCCGCCGGCCGTGCGCGGCGCGACGGCCCTCATGCCGCCGCCTCCGCCCGCGGCGCGGTGAGCACCATCGCGCTCTGGAAGCCGCCGAAGCCGCTGCCGACGCTGAGCACGGTGTCGGTGCGCTGTTCGCGCGCGACCAGCGGCGTGTAGTCGAGGTCGCAGGCCGGGTCCGGGTCGTGCAGGTTGGCCGTGGGCGGTACGACGTCGTGTTCGATGGCCAGCGCGCAGGCGGCGATCTCCAGCGAGCCGATCGCCCCCAGCGAGTGCCCGATCATCGACTTGATGGAGCTGACCGGGACCCGGTGCGCGTGCTCGCCCAGGCTCCGCTTGAACGCGGCCGTCTCGTGCTTGTCGTTCTGCTTGGTGCCCGAGCCGTGCGCGTTGACGTAGTCGACCGCCTCGGGGTTCAGCCGCGCCTCCAGCAGCGCGATCCGGATCGCCTCCGCCATCTCCTCGCCGTCCAGCCGCAGCCCGGTCATGTGGTAGGCGTTGGAGCGGCTGGCGAACCCGGCGATCTCGGCGTAGACGTGCGCGCCGCGCCGCAGCGCGTGTCCGTACTCCTCCAGGACGAGGACTGCGCTCCCCTCGCCGAGCACGAACCCGTTGCGGGTGCGGTCGAAGGGGCGCGAGGCCGTTTCCGGCTCGTCGTTGCGGGCACTGGTGGCGCGGATCGCGTCGAACGAGGCGAGCGTGATCGGGGTGATCGGCGCCTCGGACGCGCCGGCGACCATCACGTCGGCACTGCCCTCCCGGATGAGTTCGACGGCGTGGCCGAGCGCGTCCAGGCCGGAGGTGCAGCCGGTGGAGACGACGGCCACCGGGCCCTGCGCACCGCAGTCCCGGGCCACCTCGGCGGCCATCGAGCTCGGCACGAGGTAGTCGCCGAGCCGCGCCTCGGCCCGGGTGTGGTCCAGTTGCCAGTCCGCGCCGTACTCGCTGACGTGCGCGTACGTCTCGTCCAGGCCGCTGCTGCAACCGACCGCGCTGCCCAGGGTGACGCCGGTGCGGTGCGCGACCGCGCCGATGTCCAGGCCGCTGTCGCGCACCGCCTCCCGCGCCGCGGTCAGCCCGAACTGCGCGGCCCGGTCCAGCCGCCGCGCCTCCTCGGGCGCGAACCCGTGCCGGGCCGGGTCGAAGTCGGCCTCGGCGGCGATCTGCGAACGGAACGTCGAGGCGTCGAAGAGCGTGATCCGGCGAGTGGCGGTACGGCCCTCGGTCAGCAGCGACCAGAACGCCCCGGTGCCCACTCCGCCGGGCGCGACCACCCCGATCCCGGTGACGGCTACTCGTCTCATCGGCTGTCCCTCATGGCTGCTCCTCCTGTGGTCGGCCGCCACCGCGGCCTGGTTCGGTCACCGCCGGGTCCGTTCCCGGGCGTGACGGGGGCAACGGCGCCACCGCGGCCCGGCGCCGCGCGGGACACCGCCTAGCCGTGCGCGGCGGCGGCGAGCGGCGCCGCGGTCACGGCCGGTACGGCGTCCGCGGCCACCGGGCCGACGCCGTCCGCACCGGCGGTCCGGCCGACGACCCGGCAGGCCCGTCCGAGCAGCCGGGGCAGCGCGTGCCCCCGTACGAAGAAGTGGTCACCGGCGACGGTGCGCCGCACCACCGGCCCCGCGGTCCAGCGGTCCCAGCCCGCCATCGCGCCGGGCGGCGCCAGCGGGTCGCCGTCGCCCGCGACGGCCAGCAGCGGCACGGTGAACGGGCCGCCCGCCACGGGCGTGCGGGCGGCGCGCCGCAGGTTGTCGGCGAGCGTCAGGTCGTCGCGCAGCACCGGCAGCACCGCGCGGTGCCACAGACCGCCGGGGCGCGCGCCCTCGGGCACCGCGCCCATGGAGTCGAGCAGGTCCAGCAGCCGGCCGGGGGATTCCCGGCAGGCGTCGGAGATCTCCGAGGCGGCGTCCGGCGGCGGACACGCGCCCACCGCGAGCAGCGCGGGCGTCGGCAGCCCGGCCTCGTGCAGGGCGCGGGCGAGGGTGTAGGCGATCATGGCACCGAGGCTGTGCCCGTAGAGCACGTACGGTCCGCTCGGCGCGCGGAAGCCGTCGGACAGGTCGGCCAGCAGTGCCTCGCGCGTGGTCACGCGGGGGTCGCGGCGCCGGCGTTCGCGTCCGGGCAGCAGGTGCGGCACGGGCCTCACCCCGGGGCCCAGCCGGGCCGGCCAGCCGTGGAACGCCGAGACTCCGGCCCCGGCGTGCGCGAAGCAGTGCAACGGCACCGGCTGTGCGTCGGGCATGGCTGATCCCTTCTCGTACGGCTCCCGCGGCCCCCATCGCTGCTGCGGCCGTGCGCGTCCCGCGCGCCCGCCCCAGCGTCGGGCGGGCGCCTCGAGCGGCGCTCGGGCTCAGACGGCGTAGAGGTCGAAGGTGGAGGAGCGGCGCGGCCCGCAGACCTGGTCGAGCGCCGGGTCGACGGTGAGCATCGCCTGGTGCAGCCGCTGCAGTTGCGGGGACGGCTCCACGCCCAGCTCCTCGATCAGCCGGCCGCGCAGCCGGCGGTAGACGTCCAGCGCGGTGGCCTGCCGGCCGGAGCGGTACAGCGCCACCATGGCCTGCGAGTGCAGCCCCTCGTGCTGGGGGTGACGGGCGACCAGGTCGGTCAGCTCCGCGAGGAGCTCGGCGTGCCGGCCGAGCCGCAGGTCGGCGTCGATCCGGCGCTCGATGGTGACCAGCCGGCTCTCCTCGAGCCGCATCACCTCGATCTCCAGGATCGGCCCGACCCGTACGTCCACCAGCGCGGACCCCTGCCACATGGCGAGCGCGTCGCGGAACAGGTCCGCGGCCCGCTCGTCGTCGCCGCTCTCGAAGGCGGCCTGGCCGGCCGTCACCAGCTGCTCGTAGCGGTGCACGTCGACGCTTTCCTGCGGGATCTGCAGCAGGTAGCCGCCGTGCCGGGTGGCCAGCACCTCCTTGGCCGTGCCGGGGGCGCCGGGCCCCATCGCGGTGCCGAGGCGGCGGCGCAGCTGGAGGATGTACGTCTGCATGGTCGTCATGGCGCTCTGCGGCATCTCGGTGCCCCAGATCTCCTCCATGAGCGTGGGCACCGGCATGACCCGGCCCGGATAGAAGGCGAGCAGAGCGAGGATCTGCCTCGGCTTGCCCGCGGTCGGAACGATCGAGATCCCGTTGACGTCGGCGCTCAACGGACCCAGAACCTGTATCTCCATGGTTTTCCTCCCCGTGCCGGTCGAGTGGTCGAGGCCCCTCGTTGGCGCAAAGCCGTCGGCCGTCCAGCACGCTAGCCCCGTTCCCGCCGCACCCCCCGGGATCTCCAGGCGCGTTCGAGCGACTCTCCACACACGGCCTTCCCACCTGCGTCCGCCCTGCTCAAGAACGCTTGTACGACCGCTGGAACGGCACTCGCGCCCCCGCCGCCGCCCCGCGGCGCCGGTTATCGTCCCTGTGGCCGGGCCCCGGCCCCGCCCTCCGCACCGCGGCCGGATCCCGAGCTTCCGCATACGCGCACCGCACGACCCGCCCATGACGACCCGACCGGACCGCCGACGCCGCCGCCGGCGGCAGCAGGGAGCCCCGAATGGAACTGCGCCTGTTCGTGTTCCACCACGCCGGTGGTTCCCACCTGGCGTACCGCGACTGGCCGGGCCGCTTCCCCGCCGACTGGGACGTGCGTCTCCTCGACGCCCCCGGCCGCGGCCTGGAGAGCGACCGTCCCGCCATCGGCGACGCCCTGCGCCTGGTCTCCTGGTTCCGCACCGAGCTGGACGCCGAACTCACGGGCCCCGTCGCCCTGTTCGGGCACAGCATGGGCGGCCTGATCGCCTATGAGCTGACCCGCGCCCTGCTCGCCGAGGGCCGCCCTCCGGTGTGGCTCGGCCTGTCGGCCCGCAGCGTCCCCCGTCCCGGGGGCGACGGCACCCGCCGCCACCTGCTCTCCGACGAAGGACTCCGCCGCGAACTCGCCCTCATGGGCGGCACTCCCGCCGAGGTCCTGGACAACCCCGAGCTGTGGGAGCTGTTCTCCCCCGCCATCCGCGACGACCTCCGCCTGGTGGAGACCTGGCGTCCGCTGCCCGACCCCGTGCCGATGCCCGTACCGCTGTCCGTGTACGGCGGCACCCACGACCCGGTCGCGCCCCCGGACCGTCTGACCGGATGGGCCGGGCACAGCACCCGCCACCTCGGCCTGCGCCTCTTCGACGGGGGTCACTTCTACTTCCAGCCCGACCCCGCCCAGCTGACCGCGCACATCGCGGCCGACATCCGCGCCGCACTCGCCCTGTCCGATCCCGCGGTGCCCCGATGACCGACCCGGGCACCACCCCGACGGCCTCGGCGACCGGGACGGCCGACCGCCCGGCGCCCACCACCGGCACCGCTCCCGCCCCCGGTGGTGAAGGGACCAGCGGCGGGACCGAGTTCCGGCTGCTGGGTCCCGTGGAGTTCCACGACGCCGCCACGGGCACCGCCGTCGTTCCCCCGGGCTCCAAGCAGCGCGCCTTGCTGTCCGCGCTCGTCCTGCACGCCGACCGGCTGCTCTCCGTCGACCAGCTCACCGAGGAACTGTGGGGCGACCGGCCGCCCGCGAACGCCGCCAACGCCCTCCAGGCCCACGTCGCCCGGCTGCGCCGCCTGCTGTCCGAGCCCGGCCGGCCCCTGCCCGGCCACGAGTGGATCAGCACCCTGCCCACCGGCTACCTGCTGAGCCTCGGCGACGCCACCACCGACGTCCAGCGCTTCAACCGCCTGTCCTCCCAGGGCCGTGCCGCGGTCGCCGCCGACCCCTCGCACGCCGCCCGGCTGCTGCGCCACGCCCTGTCCCTGTGGCGCGGCCCCGCCCTCGCCGACAGCCGCTACGGCCCGATCTGCACCAGCGAGGCGGACCGGCTGGAGGAGAACCGGCTCACCGTCCTGGAGTCCCTGTACGAGGCGAGCCTGCGCTGCGCCCGCCACGGGGAGATCACCGGCGAACTGGAGAAGCTCACCGCCGACCACCCGCTGCGCGAACGCTTCTACGACCTGCTGATGGTCGCCCTCTACCGCAGCGGGCGCCAGGCGGAGGCCCTCGGTGTCTACGAACGCGCCCGCCGCCGCCTGGTGGAGGCACTGAACATCGAACCGGGCCCCGCCCTGCGCGCCCGTATGGAGGCGATCCTCAACCACGCCCCCGACCTGTCCGCCCCGGCCCGCCCGGCCCCCGGCGGCCACCACGCCGCGACCCTCACCGACGCCCTCGAACTGGGCGGCGAGATCGCCCGCCTCCAGCAGCGCATCGACGAGCTCAACCGCTGCCAGGAGGCCCTGGTCCGACGCTTCGACACCCTGGTCGCCCACCTGCCGGAGACGGCCCGGTGACCGGGGGCTGAGATTCGCCGGCAGCAGGCGGCGACTTTGCCGAGGATCCCGTCGGCGGTCTTCGTCCAGACGAAGGGCCTCGGGTGCTCGTTCCCGTCGGCGAGCCAGGCCCGGATGTCGCGTTCGAGGGCCTGGACGAACTCGTCGGCGTGGAGCGCAGGTGGAAACACGGATGCGCCGGCAGCCACTTCTTGACGGTGGGCGTCTTGTGGGTGACGTAGTTGTCCAAGATGAGATGCACCTCGAGCTCGGCGGGCACTTCCTTGTCCGGCTTGGCCGGGAACTTCTTGAACTCCACGGCCCGGCGCCCGCGGTGCAGAGAGCTGGTCACTCTGCCGGTGGCGACCTCCGGGGCCGCGAACAGGGTGGTGGTGCCGGCCCGGACGTAGTCGTGACTGCGGCGCTCGGGAAGCCCGGGCATCATCGGCACCACGGGCTGGGACCGGTCCAGGGCCTGGATCTGCGACTTCTCGTCCTCACACGGCACCAGGGCCTTCTCCGGCGGATCCGGGCAGAGGCCGACGACGTCACGGACCTTGTCGATGAACAGCGGGCCCGTGGAGATCAGAGACGTCTGCGAGCGGTGCGGTGCCCGGGCGAACGCCCGCCAGATCCGCGAGACCGTGGACTGGGACACTCGCGCGGCGGGTTCACCACCAAGCTGCGGCTGGCCGTCGAGCAGGGCCGGAAGCCCGTGTCGATCGTGATCGCAGCAGGGCAGCGCGGGGACTCGCCGCAGTTCTCATCGGTGCTGGAGAAAGTCCGCGTACCCCGTATCGGACCAGGCCGACCAGGCGCGCAACCGCCAGAAGCTCGGCCCCCGCGGTGGTCGGCCGCCGCATTCCGACCCTGCCGATTACCGCGAGCGCCACGCGGTCGAGTGCGGAATCAACCGCCTCAAGCGGCACCGGGCCGTGGCGACACGGTACGACAAGCTCGCCGTCCGACACGAGGCCGCCGTGCTGATCGCCGCGATCGATGAGTGGCTGTGAGGCTGGCGGTCACGCCTCCTCCGAGGCCGTGAGCCCTGACGCCAGCGACTTGAACAGCGGATGCCGCACCCCGACGAGGGGCACGCGGCCGCGACGGACGGCTCAGCGCCCCCAGCGCAACAACGTCGTGCCCAGCGTCATCCCCCCGCCGAACCCGGCGAGCAGCACCAGTTCCCCGTCGCGCAACTCCCCGCCCGGCGAGCCGGGCCCCCGGCGGGCGCGGTCCAGGGCGAGCGGGACGGAGGCGGCGCCGGTGTTGCCGTGCCGGTCCACCGGCAGGTGCATCCGCGCCGAGGTCAGCCCGAGCCGCCCGGCGACCGAGCGCAGCATCTCCCCGTTGGCCTGGTGCGGCACGAAGTGGTCGACCTCCCCGGGTGCCACCGAGAACCGCTCCAGCGTCCCCGCGACCGCGAGCGGCAGCTCCCGCTCGACGAACTCCCGTACGTCCCGGCCCCGCATGCGGAACCAGTGGTCGCCGCGCGCCACGGTCTTCTCCGTCGCCGGCTGTCTGCTGCCGCCCGCGTGCACCCCGATCAGCCCGTTCAGATGCCCGTCGGTGCGCATCGCCGTCCCGATCAGGCCCCGTCCCTCACCCACCGGCCCGATCACCACCGCGCCGGCCCCGTCGCCGAACAGCGGCGCGGTCCTGCGGTCGGCCGGGTCGATGATCCGCGAGTACACCTCGGTGCCGACGACCAGCGCGCAGTGCCGCCCGCCGCCCCCGCCGCCCGCCAGCAGCCGGGCGGCGGTGTGCAGCGCGGCCACGAAGCCCGCGCACACGGCGTTGACGTCGAAGGCCGCGGCCCCGTACGCGCCCAGCCGGTGCTGCACGAACGCGGCGGTCGCCGGCTGGGGATGGTCCGGCGTGGACGTCGCCACGACGATCCACGCGAGGTCCTCGGCCCGCACCCCGGCATCGGCCAGCGCCGGCGCCGCCGCCTCCGCGGCCAGATCGGACGCCGCCTCGTGGTCGGCGGCGTACCGCCGCTCCACGATGCCGGTCTTGCGCTCGATCCACTCCGCGCTCACCCCGGCGCGTTCCCCGACCGTGTCGTTGGTGACGACCCGCTCGGGCAGATACGAACCGGTGCCCAGGATCCCGACCCCGGGCACGGCCGGCGCGTACACGGTCACGACGCGACCGCCGGCGACATCGCCCGCTCCAGTTGCTCCTCGATCGTGCGCAGCACCGGCTCCTGCTGGTCGACGAGGAAGAAGTGCCCGCCGGGCAGCACGTTCAGCTCGAAGCCGGACGTGGTGTGCGTGTGCCACGCCTGCACCTCGCCGGCCTCCGCCTTCGGGTCGCGGTCGCCGGTGAACGCGGTGACCGGGCAGTCGAGCGCGGGCCCCGGCCGGTAGCGGTAGCGGCGCACGGCACCGTAGTCGGCGCGCAGCGCGGGAAGGATCATGCGCAGCGTCTCCTCGTCCTCGAGCAGCGCGTCGCCGGTGCCGTTGAGCCGCCGTATCTCCGCGACGACCTCCTCGTCGGTGCGGGGCTGCCAGTCCCCGGCGCCGTCCAGCGACGGTGCCCGGCGCCCGGAGACGAACAACCGCGCCGGCCCGCGGCCGGCCGCCTCGAGCCGGCGCGCCGCCTCGAACCCGACGATGGCGCCCATGCTGTGCCCGAAGAGGGCGTACGGCTTGTCCGTCCACGGCCCGAGGGCCTCCACGATCCGCTCCGCGAGGACCTCCAGATCGGTGGCCGCCGGCTCCTGACGCCGGTCCTGGCGGCCCGGGTACTGCACTGCCAGCACCTCGACACGAGGGGACAGGGCGCAGGCGACGGGGAAGTAGAAACTCGCCGAGCCGCCCGCGTGCGGCAGGCACACCAGACGTACGGGCGCCTCGGGAGCGGGGCGGAAGTTCCTGAACCACGGGCTGTCGCCGCGATGTGCGGTCATGAGTTCTCCTAGCCGGTTCCGGGCGTGCGTCACCCCAGGATGTGCGGCGCCGGCACCCTCCGCTTCCCCTGTCCTCCCCCTGAACCCGCGCCCCCTGGGTCAGGGCGAACACAGGGGGTGGCCCGGGGTACCCCGCCCGGCGCCGCGCGTCCACGCTGGTGTCCGACGTGCCGTTGCAGCCGAGAGGACCGGGAACACGTGGACGAGATCATCAGTGCTGTGGTCGGTGAGGCGTCGCCGGGCGACGTCGCCGCGCTGCGCCTGCCCGAGTCCTACCGGGGCGCCGTGGTACGTCGTGAGGACGTCGCCATGTTCGAGGGCATGGACTCGCGCGACAAGGACCCCCGCAAGTCCCTGCACGTCCAGCAGGTGCCGGTCCCCGAACCGGCCGCGGGCGAGGCGCTGATCGCGGTGATGGCCTCCTCGGTGAACTACAACACCGTGTGGTCCGCCATCTTCGAACCGCTGGCGACCTTCGGCTTCCTGGAGCGCTACGCCCGCCTGTCCGAGGACACCGCCCGCCACGACCAGCCGTACCACGTCATCGGCTCGGACCTGTCCGGTGTCGTCCTGCGCACCGGCCCCGGCGTGAACCGGTGGAAGCCCGGTGACCGGGTGGTCGCCCACTGCCTGTCGGTGGAACTGGAGTCCGCCGACGGCCACGGCGACACCATGCTCGACCCCGAGCAGCGCATCTGGGGCTTCGAGACCAACTTCGGCGGCCTCGCCGAGTTCGCGTTGGTCAAGGCCAACCAGCTGATGCCCAAGCCGGCCCACCTGACCTGGGAGGAGGCCGCCGCGCCGGGCCTGGTCAACTCCACCGCCTACCGCCAGCTGGTCTCCCGCAACGGCGCCCAGATGAAGCAGGGCGACAACGTCCTGATCTGGGGAGCGAGCGGCGGCCTCGGCTCCTACGCCACCCAGCTGGCCCTCGCCGGCGGCGCCAACCCCATCTGCGTGGTCTCCAGCGGCCAGAAGGCGGACATCTGCCGCTCGATGGGCGCCGAGGCGGTCATCGACCGCGACGCCGAGGGCTACCGCTTCTGGAAGGACGAGAACACCCAGGACCCGAAGGAGTGGAAGCGCTTCGGCAAGCGCATCCGCGAGCTGACCGGCGGCGAGGACGTCGACATCGTCTTCGAACACCCGGGCCGCGAGACCTTCGGCGCGTCCGTCTACGTCGCCCGCAAGGGCGGCACCATCGTCACCTGCGCCTCCACCTCCGGCTACCGGCACGAGTACGACAACCGCTACCTGTGGATGTCGCTGAAGCGCATCATCGGCTCGCACTTCGCCAACTACCGCGAGGCCTGGGAGGCCAACCGGCTGATCGTCAAGGGCCGGATCCACCCCACGCTGTCGAAGGTCTACTCCCTGGAGGAGACCGGCCAGGCCGCCTACGACGTGCACCGCAACCTCCACCAGGGCAAGGTCGGCGTGCTGTGCCTCGCCCCCGAGGAGGGACTCGGCGTCACCGACCCCGAACTGCGCGCCCGCCACCTGAAGGCCATCAACCGCTTCCGCGAAGGGCAGGACCAGACCCCATGACCGCGCAGAGCCCACTCCCCGCCCCCGCGTTCGGCATCGTCGGCCTCGGCTCCGTCGGCGAGGCCCTGCTGGTTCTGCTGCACGCGGCCGGTCACCGCGTCGTCGGCGTCGACACCGACCCCGAGGTCCTCGCCCGCGTCGGCCGGCGCCTCAAGGCGGCCGGCGCCACCGACGCCCCCGAGCCGGTCCTGACCGATGACCACGCCCTGCTGCACGGGGCGGCCCTGGTCGTCGAGGCCGTGCCCGAGGACCGGGCCGTCAAGACCGGGGTCCTGCGCCGCATCACCGGTGTCTGCCCGCCCGGCACCCCTGTGATCACCACCACGGCCGCGGTTCCCCTCACCCGGCTCGCCATCGCCTCCGGGCGCCCCGCCGACCTCGCCGGTCTGCGCCTGTTCACCCCGCCGACGGCCGGCTCCCCCGCCGAGCCCGTCCGCACGGCCCTGACCTCCGCCGAGACCGCCACCGCCCTGGACCGGCTCCTCGACGCCGCCGGACTCACCGCCGTGGAGGTCGGCACCCGGCCCGCCGCCGACGCCACCGCCCTGGTCCTCGGGCTGTTCAACCGCGCGGCCGCCCTGCTCGACGAGGGCTACGTCCCCGGCCACGCCATCGACACCGCGATGCGCCTGGGCTGCGGACTGCCCGCGGGCCCCCTCGAGACCCTCGACCGCATCGGTCTGGACACCGCCCACGCCGCCCTGACCGACCTGTGGCAGCGCACCGGCGACAGTTCCTTCGCACCGGCCCCGGTGCTCGACCGGATGATCGGCGAGGGCCGCCTGGGCCGCAAGACCGGCCGCGGCTTCCACTCCTGGGACGAGACCGGGACGCTCCTGCCGGAGCCCACCGGCGCCCCGGACGAGATCACCGCCCGCCCCGTGCACCGCGTCGGCGTGCTCGGCTCCGGCGCCATGGCCCGCGGCATCGCCGAGGTCACCGCCGTCGCCGGTCACCCCACCGTTCTCGTCGCCCGCAGCACCGACAAGGCGCGGGACGCCCTGGAGGCCGTCGCCGGCTCCCTCACCCGCGCCGTGCGCCGCGGCAAGGTGACACCGGCCGTCCGCACCGAGGCACTGGCCGCGCTGCAGGGCACCGCGCGGCTCGCCGCGCTCGCCGACTGCGACCTCGTGATCGAGGCCGTCGCCGAGGACCCCGACGTCAAGCGGGAGATGTTCACCGCGCTGGGCGAGGTGTGCGCCCCCGGCACCGTGCTGGCGACCACCACCTCCAGCCTGTCCGTCGCCGCCTGCGCCGAGGCCTCGGGCCGCCCCGCCGACGTCGTGGGCCTGCACTTCTTCAACCCGGCTCCCGTGATGCGGCTGGTGGAGATCGCCCACGCCCCGGACACGGCCCCCGCCGTCCTCGCCACGGCCCGCGCCTTCTGCCGCGGGCTTCGCAAAACCGCCGTGGAATGCCCCGACCGCACCGGCTTCATCGTCAACAGCCTGCTCTTCCCCTACCTCGGCGCGGCCCTCGCCCTGCTGGACCGTCCCGGCGCCGACGACCGCGTCGTCGAGCACACCGACACCGCCGTGCAGCACGGATTCGGCTACCCCATGGGGCCCTTCGCCCTGCTGGACACCATCGGCCTGGACGTCTCCCTCGCCATCCAGAACCGCCTGTACGAGCGTTTCCCCACCCCGGACCATCTGCCCTCGCCCGCCCTCGCCGAGCTCGTGACCGCCGGCCTGCTGGGCCGCAAGAACCGTTGGGGCCTGCGCACAGCCTCCCTCCCCGCCCGCTGACGCCCGCGCCCGGCCGTCATCCCCCTCCTTCCCCCCACGGCCGGGCGCGGTGCACGAAGAACCGTCCCACCGCGGAAGGGCGGTGATCATCACGCCGTGACCGTCAGGACACGCCCACCGCGGCCCGCGCCCGCGGCCCCACCAGCTCCGCCAGGTCGCCCCGCGATTTCACCCGCAGCTTCCGGTACACGTTGGTGAGGTGCTGCTCGACCGTGCTCGGCGTGACGTACAGCCGCGCCGCGATGGCCCGGTTGGTGCAGCCGTCCGCGGCCAGCACGGCGACACGCCGCTCCGCGCGGGTGAGCACCGCGGTCGGATCCGCGTCCGGCACCCCGCCCAGGCCGCGCAGTGCCTGCGCCGCGGGCCGCCGCCAGTCGAGCGCGTCCCCGGGCGGTGCGCCCCAGTCCGCCAGCAGGTCGCGGCAGGCGTGGAAGTCGGCGAGCGCGGCCCGCGCCCGGCCCACCGCCAGGTGATGCCGGCCGCGTGCCAGCAGATAGTGCGCCCCGGCCCGGGTGCGGAACATCGCCTCCGGCACCGGCACCCGCAGCAGCCGCGCCGCCTCCTCGTGCGCGCCCCGCTCGGTCGCCGACCGCACCCCGGCCGACAGCGGCATTCCCAGGGCGAGTCCCCAGGCGCTCGGCGACAGCAGCGCCAGCGCCCGGCCGGCGTACGCGCCGCCCCTCTCGTGGAGCCCCGTGCGCGTATGGACGACGGCCGCCGCGGCGAACGCCACGGCCCGCCGGGCGGGCGTGCCGCGCATCCGTTCCGCCCCGGCCGTCAGCGCGCACCACTGCGCGGCCCGTTCCGTCTCACCGGTGTGCAGCAGCGCCACCAGAACGGCCGCGACCGCGGGTGGCGGCGCGTGCCCGTGCACGATCGAGTCCAGCACCAGCTCGACGGTGTCCACATCGGGCACCGCGGGAGATCCGTCCGGCATCGGCCGCACATAGCCGAGCGCGGCCCGCACCTCCCGCACGGCCGTGCTCTCCCCGAGCCCGGCCACGGCCCGTGCGGCCTGTTCGTGCCGGCCGTGCCACAGCAGCAGCCCGGCCGCCTCCGCCTTGCGCTTCGGGCCGGTCAGCGGGTCACCTGGCGGGTCGCTCCCTTCGCCCTCCAGCTCGCGTTCCAGCGCGGGCAGATGGCGGATCACGGACGCCGGATCGTTCTCCCACTCGGCACGGGCGAGCGCGGCCAGCATGTCGCCCGCGAGCGGTCCGCCGCCGCGGGCACGGTGCGTGGCACGCAGGAACTGCGCGGCCCGGTGCGCTCCGCCCGCCCGCAGCGCGTGCCGCGCCGCCTCCTCGAGCAGGGGGGCCGCCCAGGCGGGTCTCCCGGTGGCCCGGCCGTCCACGGGTTCACCGGCCTCGCCCGCCCCGGCGGCGACCAGGTGCACGGCGACCACGGGCGGTTCGGCGCCGTCGTCGTAGAGCACACGGGCCGCGCGCGAGTGCAGCCCTGCGCTCTCCTCGGCGGTCAGCGCTTCGAGGACGGCGGCGCGCACACCCCGGTGGCGCAGCCGTCCGCCGTCCAGCAGCCCCATGGCGTCGAGGCGCTCCATGCGCGAGGACACGGTCCGTTCGGGCACGGCGAGGAACCGGGCGAGCCGGGTCAGCGTGGCGTCCTCGGCGAGCACGGCCAGGGCGCGGGCCGTCCGCGTCACCGCCGTCCCCGCGCCGCGCAGGCATCCGCGGACGGCGGCCCGGAAGGCGGTTCCGGCGACCGGCCGGGCGGGCCGTACCGGCTCGCAGTCGCGGTGGTCGTCGAGCAGGCCGCGCAGCAGGCGCGGGTTGCCGCCGGTGAAGCGGTGCCAGTGGGGGGCGAGCCGTTCGGCGGTCGCCGCGTCCATCGCGCCCTGGGCGGGCGCACCGAGGAACTCGGCGACGCCGTCCTCGGGCAGCGGCTGCAGCGGCACGCGCACACAGCGCGCGTGCTCCAGCAGTTCCGCGAGCGGCAGGGACAACGACGGGCGCGGCTGCCCGCCCAGCACCAGCAGCACGTCGGTGGCGGCCAGCCGGCCGCACAGATAGAGCAGGCTCCGCGCGGACGCCTCGTCCGTGTGGTGCACGTCGTCCACGACGACAACCGCCGGCCGGCCCGGCCGCAGGGCGCGCAGAGCGTCGTACAGCACCTGCGGCTGCGCGTCGCCCGGCCGCACGCCCGCGCCCTGCCCCGCCCGGTGCGCGGCCGTGGGGATGCCGTGGTTCCCGGCGCCGCTGAGGAGCTGGCTCACCACGCCGAGCGGCAGCTCCGCCTCCGCCGGGGAGGCACACGCGTACAGCACCGCCGCACCGGCCGTGGCGGCCCGTGCGGCGAAGGCCCGCAGGAGGGCGCTCTTGCCGGTGCCGGGGCTGCCCGTCACCAGCGCGACGGCGCCCCGGGTCCGCCGGACCTCCGCCAGCAGTTCGTCCAGCAGCCGGAGTTCACCGTCCCGCCGTGTCAGGTCCACCAGCATCCCCCCGTCGTCAGGCTGCGTGCACGGCCGCCTTTCCGTCCTGGAAAGTCTGCACAGGAGCGTGGAAGGCCCGCTGGTACCAGACCAGAGCCCCGCTCGAACCGCGCCCCCGTGTCTCGGCCGGGGTGCCGAGCAGCAGGTCGTGGTCCCCGGCGGTCACGACACCGGCCGTGGTGCAGCGCAGCGCCACCGCCGCGTCCGGCAGATACGGCAGCCCGCTGCCGGGCCACTCCTCGAACTCGCCGCCCGCGAACCGGTCGACGCCGGGGGCCGCGAACCGCCGGGCCAGTTCGCCGTGGTGACCGCCGAGCACGTTGACGACGAACTCCCCCGCCGCCAGCAGCGGCTGATGGCAGCTCGTCCCCCGGGTGACGCCGACCAGCAGCAGCGGCGGTTCGGCGGAGACGGAGGTGACCGAGCTGGCGGTGAATCCGCGGCGGCGGCCGTCGGTGCCGACGGTGGTGACGACGGTGACCGGGGCGGCGAGCCGCGCCATCGCGTCCCTGAACTGACAGGCGTCGACGACCTGCTGGGCGGCGGCCGCGCGGGGGGCGGACACGGAGGTCAGGGACACGAAAGCACTCCTTCGGGGCCGGCACACGGGCGGTCCGCCCCATCCTCGGCCCGCCCACGGCGCACCGAGAACCCCAGAATGCGCGCCGCGCCCCGGACCTCCCCCCTGGGCCGCCCCCCTGCATCACGCCCCCTCAGCCCGACAGCGCAACCGGCTCGGGCAGCGTCAGCAGCCGGTGCGCCGCCCGCTCCCACGGGAAGCCGTGGTGCAGGTGCAGCTCGGGCGAGGCGTCGTCGTCGGCCAGTACGGCCACCGCGGCCAGCACATCGGGCACCGGCTCGAGTTCCACGAAGCGCCAGCCCCGTCCGCTGTCCTGCTCCGGCGGCTGGAAGGCGAGCACGCCCCGGTCCTCGGCCAGGGTGAAGGAGAACGCGTCGAAGGGCAGCCCGAGCCCGAGCCCGCGCGCCTTGGAGTACGCCTCCTTCAGTGTCCACAGCCGCAGCACCCGCCGGTCGCGGGGCCGGCCGGGCGCCGCCTGCGCCACCCAGGCCTGCTCGGACTCGGTGAACGTCTCCACGACGGCGCCGAAGCCCTGGTCCCCCCGGTCCAGCCGTTCCACGTCCACGCCGATGCGGTGCCGGCGCACCACGCCGAGCAGATTGTGGCCGTGGGCGTGCGAGAGGTTGAAGTCCAGTTCCCGGCCGCCGCGCGGCAGTCCCTCGGCCGGTTTCTGCAGGAAGGGCCGCCCGCGCGAGGACCGCCAGATCACGGCTTCCGCCTCCGGGATCCCGCTCTCCAGCGCGAGCACCCGTCGCACGAGCGCGTGCGCGACGAGGTACTGACGCCGGTCGCGCTCGAAGAGAAACCTTCCGGCGATCTCCTGCTCGTGCTCGTCCAGCCAGTGTCTGGTCAGGATCGCCGCGATGCCGGGGGCGAGTTCGTCGTTGGGACAGAACCACAGCTTCACCGGCTCGGGGTGCTCGCGGGTGTTCAGGCGGCCGGCCGCCGGGGCCTGCTCGGTCATGTGGCGGACTCCGACCGCCGGGCCGCACCGGCCTCGCGGCCGGCCCCCAGCCACAGGGGCCTGCGCAGGAGCACCGACGGCGGCGGAACCACCTGCGTCGCCTCCCCCGGCACCGCGGTCTCCAGTGCGCCCCAGTCGACGTCGACCCCCTGCAGCCACAGTCTGCTCAGCTGTTCCAGACGCCCTTCCCGCCACAGTGCGGCAAGGTAGTCACGGGTCTCCGGCACCTCGTTCAGCCCCAGCGGATCCGCCGCCCCTCCCCGCAGGTCGGCCCACCGCAGCACACCACCGGCGTCCGCGTCCCCGCCGTCCGTGACTCGCCTCAGCACGGCGACGAGATGCGGTACGTCGCGGACGAGCACCGCGATCCGGCAGGGCAGGGCGGCCCGCCCTCCGCGCAGGGCACGGGCCACCCCGGCCAGCCGGCCGGCGCCGTCCTCATCGTGCCCGTCCCGCCCGTCCAGCCAGTCCGCCAGTCGTCCGGCGGTGGCGGCCAGATGCGCGGGCGTCGGCGCCGACAGCAGCACCAGTTCCGGACGCCGTGCGCCGTCCTCCCCCGTCGCCCGCCGGCGCGGCGGCCCGCCCGGGGCGGCCAGGTGTTCCTCCACCACGACACCGGCCACATGCCCGCCGTCCGCCGACACCTCGACGCCGGCGGTGCGAGGCAGCTCGCGCCCGCGCGCGTCCGTCGCCCGCGGCCAGGGTGCGCCCGCCCCCGCGCCGTCCCGGGGGACGAGCACGCCGTGCCGCACCTGCAGTACGGCGGCGGTCAGCGCCGCGATCCCGGTGGCCGCCCCGGCGTGCCCGGTCCGCGCCGCGGTGCTCTCCCTGGTCTCCTCGACCTCGCACCCCTGGCCCGTCCCGCCCCGGCCGGCCGCGACCGGACCCGGTCGCCGCGGGCCGAACCCGCTGAAGGTGTCCCGCAGTACGGCATGGATCCGGTCGCCGTCGGCGAGCGCCCGGGCCAACGGCTTGAGCACGACGGCTCCCACACCCTCCCCCGCCCCGTCCCGGGCGCGCGAGGGATGCAGCAGCAGTTCGACGCCGCCGGCGACGGCCGCCGCGCACTCGCCCCGGCGCAGTGCCCCGACCGCGAGATGGACGGCGGTCAGGGCGGAACACTCGGCGGTGTCGACGGCCTGCGCGGGCCCGGTCAGCCCGAGCAGCCCGGCCGCCGTCCCGGACGGCCCTCCGTGGCCGCCCGCCGGCATCTCGCGCGCGTCGTTCGCCCAGGCGGCCGCCGCAAGCAGCGCGTAGTCGAAGGAGCCGACCCCGGCGAACACCCCGACCGCACGCGGCGCGCCTTCGGCGGTCGTCAGCGCGTCCAGCCGGGACCCGGTGCAGCCCGCGTCCTCCAGGGCCTCCCAGACCACCTCCAGGAACAGCCGCTCCTGAGGATCCGTCGCCGTGCCCCGGGCCGCGGTGACACCGAAGAACTCGGGGTCGAAGTCGGCCGCCCCGTCCACGAAGTACCCGCGTTGCCCCTCAGCCAGCGGGTTGTCGCCGGGCCGGGCGACGGGCGCGGGCGCGGACGTGTCACGGCCCTCCCGCAGATTCTCCCAGTAGGCGTCCACATCGCTCGCCGACGGATAGCGCCCGGCGATACCGACGACGGCGTACCGATCGTCGACCGCCGCCTTCGGGTCCCCACCGGTCGCCGGAGCCGTCCTCACGACGGCGTCCCCGGCCCCGGTCCGACCGGACGCAACGGCCCCGGCGGCCCCGGCCGGCCGGTCCGCCACGGGTGGGACCCGCGGTGTCTCCGGTTCCGCCACGGCCGCCGGCACGGCCACGTCGACCGCCCCGGTCAGCAGTCGTGCCGCCTGCTGACGGTCGAGCGTCCCGGCCTTGAAGCGCGTGAGTATCTCGCGTTCGTTCATCGCACAGCACCCGGCCTGTTCAGTCGCGGCGCGGCAGCAGCGCCACCGCGTCGTCGATGGACAGCCGCCCGTCGTGCACCGCGTCGAGCAGCGCGTCGAGGTCCATGCCGTCGCCCGCGGACACCGCTGCCGCGGCCGCAGGCGCCGGGGCGGGCGCGGCGGAGGCGATGTACGCGGCCATCGCCGTGAGGTCGGGGTGGTCGTACAGCGTGACGGCGCGTTCGTGCAGCCCGTAGATGCGGTTGATGGTCGCGACGAACTCCGCGCCCAGGATCGAGTCCACGCCCAGCAGGTTGAAGGCGGTACGGGTGTTGATGTCCCAGGGGTCGCAGCACAGGATCCGGGCGAGCTCCTCCCGCAGCACGTCCAGCACCGCTCCCCCGCCGGGCGCGGCGGCCCCGGACGCGGGCTGCGGCAGCCGCACGGCCGGAGCGACCGGTGCGGGCCTGTCGACGCGCGGCGTGGAGGAGGCGGCGGCAGGCCCGCACCGGACCGGCGCCGTTGCCGGGGCGGCCCCCGGCGTTCCCCGCTCCCGGGCGACATGCCGGGCGAACGCCAGCGGCGTCGGCTGGTCCAGCAACGCGTCGGCCTTGACGGCCGTGCCGTAACGGGCGTTGACGGTGGCGACGAACTCGACGGTCAGCAGCGAGTCGAGCCCCAGCGACCGGAACGTATGGCTCGGGTCGATCTTCTCGGGCTTCAGGCGCAGGACCGCGGCGAGCATGACCACGAGTTCGGTGAGCAGGTCGTCGGGCGAGGCGGACGCCGTGGCCGGAACTGTCTGACTGTCATGCGGCATGGGTTGACTCCAAGTGATCCGTCCCGGCAGGCCGACGACGGAAGTATCGAAGGTGCGTACGGTCCGGGACCATCGCCGACCGGGATGAAGCCGCGCACCGCGACTGGCCCGTGCGAGGGATCACCTGCCGCCTCCTACTCCGTTCGAGCGAGTGAGGGCCGACCCACGGGACGGGACGAGAGGTGGACAGAGGACGAGAGCGGACAGGGCGCCGGGCTCAGGCGGCCTCGGCCGGCCGCGCGAGCAGCCCGGCGGCGTGGACGTCGTAGCGCCCGGCATGCCCGGCCGGCACCAGGGAGTGCAGCAGGAACTCCCACGAGGCCCCGACCCGGCGCCTCAGTTCCGGGTACCGCATGCCGGACTCGGCGAGCACCTCGAGTCCGCACACGGCCGCGGACAGCAGGGCTTTCGGCCCGTCGGCGTCCAGCTGCTCACGCAGCTCACCGGCCGCCCGGGCCTGGTCCACGAGCCGCACCACCTCCGTGATCCAGGCCTGGTGGAAGTCGGCCACCGGATGCTGCCGACCGGCGCACTCCTCGGTGATACGGAAACTCGCCCGGATCACCGGATCCTCGTACAGCGTCCACGCCAGCCAGTGCGACAGGTCGATCAGCCCCTGCACCGGCGGCACCCCCGCCTCCCCCTGCCGCACGACGAAGTCGCGCAGCACGGACTGCCCTTGTTCCTGTACGGCGTCGGCCAGCCCGTCCTTGGAGGCGAAGTGGAAGTAGAGCGCCCCCTTGGTCAGGCCCGCCGTCCGGGCGATCTGCCCGAGTGTGGCGCCGGCGTAGCCGTTGCGGTCGAACGTCTCCGCCCCCGCGCGGACCAGCCTGCGCCGTGTCCTCTCCGACCTGGCCTGCATCTCGGCTCCTCCTCACCCACAGGCTCACGTGCGTGGTCCCTCAGCCCACCCGGCTGAGCCGTTCTCCCCCGGCCGCCGGCTGGCCGAGCACGGGCTCCGGCCCCGACATGAGGATCGACCGCTGCATCCGGCGCAGCCCGGCGGACGGCTCTAGGCCGAGTTCCCGCACGAGCGCCGTGCGCAGCCGCTGGTAGACCTCCAGCGCCTCGCTGCGCCGGCCGGAGCGGTGCAGCGCCAGCATGAACTGCCCGTGCAGGTTCTCGTGGGTGCGGTAGCGGCGGACCAGCACGGTGAGTTCACCCAGCAGCTCACGGTGGCGGCCCAGCCGCAGATCGGCCTCGATGCGCTGGTCGAGCGCGCACAGCCGGCTCTCCTCCAGCCGCTTGGCCTCCATCTCCAGCTGCGGCCCGGTCTGCACGTCGGCGAGCGCGGACCCGGTCCACAGGCTCAGGGCGTCCCCCAGCTGGCGGGCCGCGCCGGTGAAGTCCCCGGCGTCCATGGCCCGGTAGCCCATGCCGGCCAGCTGCTCGAACTGGCAGACGTCGATGGTGCCGCCCGAGGCGTTGAGGAGGTACCCGCCCGGGGAGGTGACGAGCACGTCCTTGGCGGAACGCCGGGCGGCGTTCTCGGGGTCGCGCTCCACGGCCGCCGCGATCAGCTCCCGCAGCTGCAGCACGTACGTCTGCAGCGTGGTGCGGGCGCTGCGCGGCGGCCGGTCGCCCCACAGCTCGTCGATGAGCGTCGCCACGGGCACGACCTGATCGGCATGAAGGGCGAGCAGCGCCAGCACCTGCCGCGGCTTCGGTGCCGTCGGAGTCACCGAGACCCCGTTCTCCCGGACACTCAGTGCGCCCAGAACGTCGATGTCCATGCCGTCTCCCCTGTCCCCGTGCATGTTGAGTCGTGAGCCCAGCCGTCTGGCGGCATGTCCACAACTAAAAAACAGGACGGACGGTTTGTCAATATCAAACCGTCCGCGCTGTTTTTATTTTCCAGATGGAGCATTTACCGCGCTAAATGCCCGTTTTACCCGTTGATATAACGATGGAAGCCCCCCTTCAAACAGACCACAGGCTCCCACCTCCGACGCACCACACGGGCAAACCGGGACAAAAAACAGCTTGACCGGTCTGTTTTTTTGAGGTTCAAAGCGTCCCGGGGCGGCTTTGCCCTCCCACGACGGGATCGGGTTCACCACGCTGAGCTCCCACCCGGCCCCGCGTGCTCCACCCCGCACTCATCTGCGCATGCCGCTCGGTCAGCCGCGGCAGCAGCAGCTCCCAGAAGCCGGCGACCTTCTTCTCCGACAGCCAGGCCTTGTCCTCGGTGCCCATCACCTCGAACCCCATGGTCGCCGCCACGATGGCGGCCGCCGCGTCGTCCGCGGACACCCCCTGTGCCAGCCAGCCTTCCTCCGCGCTGCGCCGCACCATTCCCTCCACCCACTGCTGCCACTCCCAGCGCAGCGTGGGCCCCTCCCCCCGCCCCGGATCGCCCGACAGCTCGAAGCCGGCCCGTACGACGACGTCCTCGGCGATCCGGTTCATCAGCCCGTGGGTGGCGTCGATCAGCCCCGCGAGCGCCCGGTCGTCCCGCGCGGACGCCTCCCGGACGATCCGGCGCACCGCTTCGAGCGCCTCGCTCTCGACCGCCTCGGCCAACGCCTTCTTGCTCTCGAAGTGAAAGTGCAGGGCTCCGCTGCTCACTCCGGCCCGTCGGCTGATCGCCGAGAGCGAAGCGGACACGAAACCCTCCTGCGCGAAGACCTCGGCCCCGGCACGGATGAGTGCCTGGCGGGTACGGGCCGCGCGTTCCTGCTTGACCATCAGTCATCTCCTGGCCGGATCCGCGGTCCCGCGGCGGCTGTCGTACGTGCGTTCACTGCGGCGGGTTGCCGTGCTTGCGGGAGGGCAGGTCGGCGTGCTTGGTCTGGAGCATCGCCAGGGACCTGATGAGGACCTCGCGGGTCTCGG
>NZ_JBIWJA010000046.1:0-56480 GCF_044764905.1 Streptomyces sp. NPDC093586
AGCACCCCAGGCCGTTCGTCTGGACGAAGACCGCCGACGAGATCCTCGACAAAGTCGCCGCCTACTGCCGACGAATCTCCGACTCAGGTCACTAGGGCCTTTCGTCTGGATCAGGTCGGCTGAGGGAAACGGCGCTTTTCTACCGACCCGAACGGGGCGTGGCGCGCGCAGCCGCAAGGCGGAGGAGGGCGTCGACGCGATGGGGCCCCCGCGCGAGCGAAGCCGAGCGTGGGGGCGACAACCGACGTCGACGCCGCAGACGTGCGTGCCACGCCCCGCGACGCCGGCATGATCCGAACGACAGGCCCTGGCGACGGCCGGGTCAGGGGCGCGAGGCCGTGCCGGTGTGCGGCTCCGCCGCATGGGCGCACGGATGCGGAACCTCGCGCCCCGACTTGAGTACCCGTACTCAAGCGCCGCCCCCCGTCCCGGCCGCACGCTGGTGCCATGCTGTGGTCCGACCCCGAGAACGAGCCGCCCGAGGAACTGCGCGACATGCAGGCCATGCTGCGGCGGCTGAGCGTGTTCCTGGCGCTGGCCATGGTGTTCGCGATGATCGTGGTCGGTCTCAAGTAGTCCGCCCGGCCTCCGCCGTTACGCTGGCCGTATGACAGACCAGCAGCCGCGCCGCCGACTCGTCCTCGCCTCCCAGTCCCCCGCCCGGCTCGGGCTGCTGCGCCAGGCCGGGCTCGACCCCGAGGTGATCGTCAGCGGCGTCGACGAGGACGCCGTGACCGCCCCGACCCCCGCCGAGCTGGCCCTCGCCCTCGCCGAGGCCAAGGCGTCCGTGGTGGCCGCCAGGCCCGAGGTGCGGGGCGCGCTGGTGATCGGCTGCGACTCGGTGCTGGACCTGGACGGGCAGGCTCTCGGCAAGCCCGCGGACGCCGAGGAGGCCACCGCCCGCTGGAAGGCGATGCGCGGGCGGGCGGGCACGCTGCAGACCGGCCACTGCGTCTGGGACACCGCCACCGGCCGCCACGTCTCGGCCACCGCCTCCACCGTCGTCCGCTTCGGCGAGCCGACCGACGAGGAGATCGCCGCCTACGTCGCCTCGGGCGAGCCGCTGTACGTCGCCGGGGCCTTCACCCTGGACGGCCGCTCGGCGCCGTTCATCGACGGCATCGAGGGCGACCACGGGAACGTGATCGGCATCAGTCTGCCCCTGGTCCGGCGCCTGCTGGCCGAGCTCGGGGTCGGCATCACGGAGCTGTGGGCGCCGGCGGAGGACTGACCGGGGGGCCGCCGTCGCCCTCGCCGTCCCCGGCCGGTCCGGCGGCCGGCTCCTCACGGTCGTCGTAGGTCATCAGCAGCAGCACGATGAGGCCGAGCACGAGGAGCAGGAACAGGAAGGCACTCCAGCCCGCCAGCCCCCAGGCGAGGGCGCCGAGCAGCCCCTGCACCACGGCCGCGCTCATCAGCAGGACCCGGCCGAGGCCGGCGGGCGGGCGGTCGCGCAGCGCCACGAGCAGGGCGACCAGGGCGCACAGCGCGAAGTAGAGCCCGAAGACGACCCCGCTGACCTTCGAGGACACGGACATCGTGTCCGGGTCGAGGCCGGCCAGGGACATGTCCTGCCGGTCGACGACGATCCCCAGGAACCAGTTCAGCGCGGCGACGCCGAGCGCCTCCGCGAAGAGCACGACCGCCACGATCCACGCCACCGGCCTGCGCACCGCCACCGGTCCCCACCCACTTTCGGCCGCTGCCGCCAGGACAACCGTTACCCCGAGTACGTTCGAGGCCTCCCGAACGCTACTAACGGGTAAACCTCGCGACAAGGGGTCTGCCGCGGGCAAAGAATCATTGGGCCATTCGTAGGGACTCCACAAAGAAACGGAGTGGCGCGCGGCACGCTCTCACAGAGACCTTGACCACATCAGGGGGCTAGGGTTTGCCCGAGGAGTCCTGCGTATCGCGTTGCGGCAAGGGATTTCGCGGGTCGAGCGCGCCTCGCATCACGCTCCGTGTGGGCAAGCTCACCATTGGGGACGGGTCGAAGTGCCGTGTCGGCAGTCCCTAAACTCGGCTTGTTTCAAGGAGGGAGCCTCAATCGTGCGCAAGGTGCTCATCGCCAACCGTGGCGAAATCGCTGTCCGCGTGGCCCGGGCCTGCCGGGACGCCGGGATCGCGAGCGTGGCCGTCTACGCGGACCCGGACCGGGACGCTCTGCATGTCCGCGCCGCTGATGAGGCGTTCGCCCTGGGTGGTGACACCCCCGCCACCAGCTACCTGGACATCGCCAAGGTGCTGAAGGCCGCGAGCGAGTCGGGCGCGGACGCCATCCACCCCGGCTACGGCTTCCTCTCGGAGAACGCCGAGTTCGCGCAGGCGGTCCTGGACGCGGGCCTGATCTGGATCGGCCCGCCGCCGCAGGCCATCCGCGACCTGGGCGACAAGGTCGCCGCCCGGCACATCGCCCAGCGCGCCGGTGCCCCGCTGGTCGCCGGCACCCCGGACCCCGTCTCCGGCGCGGACGAGGTCGTGGCCTTCGCGAAGGAGCACGGCCTGCCGATCGCCATCAAGGCGGCCTTCGGCGGCGGCGGACGCGGCCTGAAGGTCGCCCGCACCCTCGAAGAGGTGCCGGAGCTGTACGACTCCGCCGTCCGTGAGGCGGTGGCCGCGTTCGGCCGCGGCGAGTGCTTCGTCGAGCGCTACCTCGACAAGCCCCGCCACGTGGAGACCCAGTGCCTGGCCGACCAGCACGGCAACGTGGTCGTCGTCTCCACCCGCGACTGCTCGCTCCAGCGCCGCCACCAGAAGCTGGTGGAGGAGGCCCCGGCCCCGTTCCTGTCCGAGGAGCAGGTCGCCCAGCTGTACTCCGCCTCCAAGGCGATCCTGAAGGAGGCCGGCTACGTCGGCGCCGGCACCGTCGAGTTCCTCGTCGGCCTGGACGGCACGATCTCCTTCCTGGAGGTCAACACGCGCCTCCAGGTGGAGCACCCGGTCACCGAGGAGGTCGCCGGCATCGACCTGGTCCGCGAGATGTTCCGCATCGCCGACGGCGAGGAGCTCGGCTACGGCGACCCGGAGCTGCGCGGCCACTCCTTCGAGTTCCGCATCAACGGCGAGGACCCGGGCCGCAACTTCCTGCCGGCCCCGGGCGCCGTCACCACCTTCGCCCCGCCCTCCGGCCCCGGTGTCCGCCTGGACGCGGGCGTGGAGTCGGGCAGCGTCATCGGCCCGGCCTGGGACTCGCTGCTGGCCAAGCTGGTCATCACCGGCCGCACCCGCAAGGAGGCCCTGCAGCGCGCCGCCCGCGCGCTGGAGGAGTTCCAGGTGGAGGGCATGGCCACCGCGATCCCGTTCCACCGCGCGGTCGTGCGTGACCCGGCGTTCGCGCCCGAGCTGACCGGCTCGACCGACCCGTTCACGGTCCACACCCGCTGGATCGAGACGGAGTTCGTCAACGAGATCAAGCCGTTCACCGCCCCCGCGGACGCCGAGGCGGACGAGGACGCGGGCCGCGAGACGGTTGTCGTCGAGGTCGGCGGCAAGCGCCTGGAGGTCTCCCTCCCGTCGTCGCTGGGCATGTCCCTGGCCCGCACCGGTCTGGCGGCCGGCGCCAAGCCGAAGCGCCGCGCGGCGAAGAAGTCCGGCCCCGCGGCCTCCGGCGACACGCTCGCCTCCCCGATGCAGGGCACGATCGTGAAGGTCGCGGTGGAGGAGGGCCAGGAGGTCCAGGAGGGCGACCTGATCGTCGTCCTGGAGGCCATGAAGATGGAACAGCCTCTCAACGCCCACAAGTCCGGCACCGTCAAGGGCCTGGGCGCCGAGGTCGGCGCGTCCGTCACCTCGGGTGCCGCGATCTGCGAGATCAAGGACTGACGCCCGCACGACAGCAGGACGACCGGGGCGCCCGGCGGACCGTCTCCCACGGTCCGCCGGGCGCCCCGCCGTTCACGGGGGACGCGACGGACCGTGCGGCCCTCAGCGCCGGCGCAGATCCGCGACCCGGGCCCGTTCGGTCCCGGCGCTCTGCTCACCGCCGAGTGCCGTGGCCGTCCGCAGCGCCGCCCCCGCGCCGGGCACCTGACGGCGCGGCCCGGGCAGCGGCACGTCCCGGCGCTGCTGACGTGCCGGGGCGGTGTCAGCCCCGGCGGCCGGAGGGTTTCCCGCGCCGGTCGCACCCCCCGACGCCCCGGCCACGGCGATCTGCACGCCCTGGTCGGCCAGGGCCTGCAGCTCGGTGGCCGCGCGGTCGTCGTGGCCGGGCGGCTCGTCCGTCACCAGGCGGGTGATGAGGTCCGTCGGCACGGTCTGGAACATGGTGTCCGTGCCCAGCTTGGCGTGGTCGGCGAGGACGACGACCTCGGCGGCGGCCTGCACCAGCGCGCGGTCGACGGACGCCGACAGCATGTTGGACGTCGACAGGCCCCGCTCCGCCGTCAGACCGCTTCCGGACAGGAAGGCCTTGGACACCCGCAGCCCCTGGAGGGACTGCTCGGCGCCGCTGCCGACCAGGGCGTAGTTGGACCCCCGCAGCGTGCCGCCGGTCATGACGACCTCGACGCGGTTGGCGTGGGCGAGGGCCTGGGCCACCAGCAGCGAGTTGGTGACGACGGTCAGCCCGGGCACCCGCGCGAGCCGGCGCGCCAGCTCCTGGGTGGTGGTCCCCGCCCCCACCACGATGGCCTCGCCCTCTTCGACGAAACCCGCGGCGAGGTCGGCGATGGCCGTCTTCTCGGCGGTCGCGAGATGGGACTTCTGCGGAAAGCCGGATTCTCGCGTGAATCCGCCCGGCAGTACCGCACCGCCGTGCCGGCGGTCGAGGAGTCCTTCTGCCTCCAGTGCGCGCACGTCCCGCCGTACGGTCACTTCGGAGGTCTGGACGACGCGGGCGAGCTCACGGAGCGACACGGCCCCGTTCGCTCGCACCATTTCGAGGATCAATTGGCGACGTTCTGCAGCGAACACGAAACTGACAGTAACCCCAACGACCGTCTGCTTTCAGCAGTATGCGCTGAATAACAGAAGTTGTTCGCACGTCAGGGACGGAAGTGGTATACGCGCCCACTCCGGACGCCTATGCCACCCGCAAGCCCCGCAACTCCCCGTGACCGGCGGGGAGTCGTTTCCGGCCGGGTCAGCCCTCCCCGTTGGCCTTCCGGGTGTGCAGCTGCCGGGCCACCTCGGCGATCGATCCCGAAAGGGAGGGATACACGGTGAAGGCGTTCGCGATCTGTTCGACCGTCAGGTTGTTGTCGACCGCGATCGAGATGGGGTGGATGAGCTCGGAGGCGCGCGGCGCCACCACCACACCGCCGACCACGATCTCGGTGCCGGGCCGGCAGAAGATCTTGACGAAGCCGTCCCGGATGCCCTGCATCTTGGCGCGCGGGTTGCGCAGCAGCGGCAGCTTCACCACGCGGGCGTCGATCCTGCCGGAGTCGACGTCGGCCTGCGAGTACCCGACCGTGGCGATCTCGGGGTCGGTGAAGACGTTGGCGGAGACGGTCTTGAGGTTCAGCGGGGTGACCGCGTCGCCGAGGAAGTGGTACATGGCGATGCGTCCCTGCATCGCCGCCACCGAGGCCAGCGCGAAGACACCGGTGACGTCACCGGCGGCGTACACGCCGGGAGCCGAGGTCCTCGACACCCGGTCGGTGCGGATGTGCCCGGAGTCCTTGAGCTTGACCCCGGCCTCCTCCAGGCCCATGCCCTCGGTGTTGGGGATGGCGCCGACGGCCATCAGGCAGTGCGACCCGGTGATGACACGCCCGTCGGCGAGCGTGACCTCCACCCGGTCCCCGACGCGCTTGGCGGACTGGGCCCGCGAGCGCGCCATGACGTTCATCCCGCGCCGCCGGAACACGTCCTCCAGGACGGCGGCGGCATCGGGGTCCTCGCCGGGCAGCACGCGGTCGCGCGACGACACGAGCGTCACCTTGGACCCCAGCGCCTGGTAGGCACCGGCGAACTCGGCGCCGGTCACACCGGACCCGACGACGATGAGTTCCTCCGGCAGTTCCTCCAGGTCGTAGACCTGGGTCCAGTTCAGGATCCGCTCGCCGTCGGGCCGCGCGTCGGGCAGCTCGCGCGGATGGCCGCCGGTCGCGATCAGCACCGCGTCCGCGGTCAGCGTCTCCTCGCTCCCGTCGGCGGCCCGCACCACGACCTTCCGCGACCCGTCGAGGGCCTGCATGCCCTCCAGCCGCCCGCGCCCGCGCACGACCCGCGCACCGGCACGGGTCACGGAGGCGGTGATGTCGTGGGACTGCGCCAGCGCGAGCCGCTTCACACGCCGGTTGACCTTGCCCAGGTCCACGCCGACCACCCGGGCGGCCTGCTCCATGGGCGGGGTGTCGTCGGCGACGATGATCCCCAGCTCCTCGTACGAGGAGTCGAAGGTGGTCATCACCTCGGCCGTGGCGATCAGAGTCTTGGACGGCACGCAGTCGGTCAGCACCGACGCCCCGCCCAGGCCGTCGCAGTCGACGACGGTCACCTCCGCGCCGAGCTGCGCGGCCACCAGGGCCGCTTCGTATCCGCCGGGTCCGCCACCGATGATCACGATCCGAGTCACGTACTCCATTCTCCCGCACCGCTCGGCGCGGGGCCGCCCCGGGGCACGTCTGTGACGAGAGCGACGCCGGGGTGCCTGCCGTACGCTCTCCCCATGTCGCTCTACGCCGCGTACGCCGGCAACCTCGACGCGCGGTTGATGACCCGCCGCGCCCCGCACTCGCCGCTGCGCGCCACCGGCTGGCTGAACGGGTGGCGGCTGACCTTCGGGGGCGAGCACATGGGCTGGGAGGGCGCGCTCGCGACCCTGGTGGAGGACCCGATCTCCCAGGTCTTCGTGGCCCTGTACGACATCGCCCCGATGGACGAGGAGTCACTCGACCGCTGGGAGGGCGTGGGCCTGGACATATACCGCCGCATGCGCGTGCGCGTCCACACCCTGGACGGCGAGGAGGGCGCCTGGACGTACGTCCTGAACGCCTACGAGGGCGGTCTGCCCTCCGCCCGTTACCTGGGCGAGGTGGCCGACGCGGCGGAATCGGCGGGCGCGCCCCACGACTACGTCATGGAGCTCCGCAAGCGCCCCTGCTGAGCGGCACCCTCGTCGGAAACGACAAAGCAACAATCACGATCCCGTGAGCTCCGTCATCTACGCGCGTAGGCGTAAACCGGATACCCTCGTCGGCGTGAACGCATCTCTCCTTCCGGACGACATCCAGGGCGCCACCCCAGTTGACCCGAGGGCCGCCGCCGACGCCGCCGCGGCCCGCCTGCGCGAACTCACCGGCGCCGAGACCCACGACGTGGCCCTCGTGATGGGCTCCGGCTGGGCACCGGCCGTGGACGCCCTGGGCGACCCCGCGGCCGATCTCCAGGTCACCGACCTGCCGGGCTTCCCCAAGCCCGCAGTGGAGGGTCACGGCGGCAGGATCCGCTCGTACTCCATCGGCGACAAGCGCGCGCTGGTCTTCCTGGGCCGCACCCACTACTACGAGGGCCACGGCGTGGCCGCCGTCTCCCACGGCGTCCGCACGGCCGTCGCCGCCGGCGCCAAGACGATCATCCTGACCAACGGCTGCGGCGGCCTGCGCGAGGGCATGCGCCCCGGCCAGCCGGTCCTGATCAGCGACCACATCAACCTCACCGCCACCTCCCCGATCGTCGGCGCGAACTTCGTCGACCTCACCGACCTCTACTCCCCCCGCCTGCGCGCCCTGTGCAAGGAGGTCGACCCCACGCTGGAGGAGGGCGTCTACGCCCAGTTCCCCGGCCCGCACTACGAGACGCCGGCGGAGGTCCGCATGGCACGCATCATCGGGGCCGACCTGGTGGGCATGTCGACGGTCCTGGAGGCGATCGCCGCCCGCGAGGCCGGCGCGGAGGTGCTGGGCATCTCGCTGGTGACCAACCTGGCGGCGGGCATGACGGGCGAGCCCCTCAACCACGAGGAGGTCCTGCAGGCGGGCCGCGACTCCGCGACGCGGATGGGCGCGCTGCTGGCGCAGGTGCTGGGGCGTCTGTAACCGGCGGGGGTGGGCCACGTGGCCCGGCGCTGCGGGGTGCCTCCCCCCGGAGGGGGTACTCCCAGCGGCACGACTGCCCGCAGCCGAGTGGGTGACGGGGGTCAGTCGCGTACGGCGGGAAGGGGACGTGTCGGGGGGTGTCCGCCCGCAGCGGTTGGCGCGTCCGCGCCCCGCCTGTCGGTCAGTACCCGATTCCGCGCCGTTCCGAGGACGGACACCCCCCGGCGCGGCCCCGACCCACAAGACCACCCAACGCGCCACCCGCACCCCACCGAACCCGCACAGGCCGCCGCAGGCACCCGCAGGCACCCCCCACCCGCACAGGCGCCGCAGGCACCCCCACCCACCCCGCACAGGCCGCCGCAGGCACACCCGCCCACGCGCCGCAGGCCGACATACGACCGAGACCCACCCACCACACGAGAGGCTGACCGACGTGCACGACGACCTCCTCGCACGGGCCAGGGCATGGCTGGCCGAGGACCCCGACGCGGACACCCGCGCGGAACTCGCCAAGCTCATCGACGCCGAGGACCACGCCGAGCTGACCTCGCGCTTCGCCGGCACCCTCCAGTTCGGCACCGCGGGTCTGCGCGGCGAACTGGGCGCCGGCCCGATGCGCATGAACCGCTCCGTCGTCATCCGGGCCGCCGCCGGCCTCGCCGCGTACCTGAAGAAGCAGGGAACCCCCCACGGGGACGACACGGCCGGCCTCGTCGTCATCGGCTACGACGCCCGCCACAAGTCCGCGGACTTCGCCCGCGACACCGCCGCCGTCATGACCGGCGCCGGCCTGAGGGCGGCCGTCCTCCCCCGCCCCCTCCCCACCCCCGTCCTGGCGTTCGCCATCCGGCACCTCGGCGCGGTCGCCGGGGTCGAGGTCACCGCCAGCCACAACCCGCCCCGCGACAACGGCTACAAGGTCTACCTCGGCGACGGCTCCCAGATCGTGCCCCCCGCCGACGCGGAGATCGCCGCGGAGATCGCCGCCGTACGCAGCCTCCACGACGTCCCCCGCCCCGAGTCCGGCTGGCAGACCCTGGACGACTCCGTCCTGGACGCCTACCTCGCCCGCACGGACGCGGTCCTCGCCGAGGGCTCCCCCCGCACCGCCCGCACCGTCTACACGGCGATGCACGGCGTCGGCAAGGACACCCTCCTCGCCGCCTTCGCCCGCGCCGGTTTCCCGGAGCCGGTCCTCGTCGCCGAGCAGGCCGACCTCGACCCGGACTTCCCCACCGTCGCCTTCCCCAACCCGGAAGAGCCCGGCGCGATGGACCTGGCCTTCGCGAAGGCCCGCGAGACCGGCCCGGACCTGGTCGTCGCCAACGACCCGGACGCCGACCGCTGCGCCGTCGCGGTCCACGACGGCGCCGACTGGCGCATGCTCCGCGGCGACGAGGTCGGCGCCCTCCTCGCCGCCCACCTGGTCGCCCGCGGAGCGCACGGCACGTTCGCCGAGTCGATCGTCTCGTCCTCCCTCCTCGGCCGTATCGCCGGGAAGGCGGGCCTGCCGTACGAGGAGACCCTCACGGGCTTCAAGTGGATCGCCCGCGTGGAGGGTCTGCGCTACGGCTACGAGGAGGCCCTCGGCTACTGCGTCGACCCGGAGGGCGTCCGCGACAAGGACGGCATCACCGCGGCGCTGCTGATCACGGAGCTCGCCTCGGCCCTCAAGGCGGAGGGTCGTACCCTCCTCGACCTCCTCGACGACCTCGCCGTGGAGCACGGCCTGCACGCCACCGACCAGCTCTCGGTCCGCGTCGAGGACCTCTCCCTGATCGCCGCCGCGATGCACCGCCTGCGCGAGCAGCCCCCCGCCCGCCTCGCCGGTCTGACGGTCACGCGGGCCGAGGACCTCACGCGGGGCACGGACACGCTGCCGCCCACGGACGGCCTGCGCTACACGCTCGACGGCGCCCGGGTGATCGTCCGCCCGAGCGGCACGGAGCCCAAGCTGAAGTGCTACCTGGAGGTGGTCGTCCCGGTCGCCGGGCACGCCGGTCTCCCCGAGGCCCGCGCGAAGGCGACGGAGCTGCTGACGGCACTGAAGCGGGACCTCTCCTCGGCGGCGGGCATCTGACACGCCCTGGTGCCCCGGCCTCACCCGGGGCACCACCCGCGGCCTTTGTCCGACGCACCCCCAGGCGCACCCCTGGGGGCACCACCCGGCGCGCTCCCAGGGGCGCCCCAGGCCCGCCCGCGCAGAACGGCACTCCCACCCGGCGGCACCCCCACCCAGCGGCGGCCACCGTGACGGCGCTGGTGCACCTCGTCCGCCACCGCGCCCTCCGCCACCGCGCCCTCCGCCTCCGCGGTGCCGGCACCGCTCGGCTGGTGCGCGTACATCGGCTGGGTGGGCCTGCGGCCGGGCCGCCGGGACGGCTGCTTCGCGGTGCAGCGGCTGTGGCACAACGAGCTGGACGGCGGCCTGTGGACGCTGCACCAGGTGCGCCGGCTGCTGTGGCGCGACCCGATGCCGCGGCCGTTCCTGGTGTGGGTGCCCCTCACGCTGATCGCGGCGGTGGTGTCGGTGGTGCTGTTCGGTCTGTCGGCGCGGGACCGCCAAGCCGCTGCCGCTGCTGGTCTTCACCGGCGTCCTGCTGGTGATCGTCCTGGGCAGCGCGGGGTCTGCTTCCCAGGGCTCGCTTCCTGCTGCCGGGCTTCCCGCTGCTCCTGGTCCGGCCGGCCGCGCCGTAGCGGGACGGCTCGGGGCGGCCGACCGGGTCACCCGAAGGCCGAAAGCACCGTCACCCCAGACCCAGCAGTACCGCCAGCAGTACGGCTGCTCCTGGTCCGGCCGGCCGCGCCGTAGCGGGACGGCTCGGGGCGGCCGACCGGGTCACCCGAAGGCCGGAAGCACCGTCACCCCAGACCCAGCAGTACCGCCAGCAGTACGACGCCCGCCGCCGCCGGCGCGACGATCTCGTAGGCCCAGCGGACGGTGACCTCGCCCGGCGCGGTGCCGGCCTGCTCAGGGGCCCGCAGCTCGCGCGCCTCGCACAGTTCCCGCAGCTCGTCCATGATCCGGTCGCCCTCGGCCCGCACCGGCCCGTCGGCGACAGCCCCGGGCCCGGCGTCCCGGCCGCCGCCGGTCAGGCCGCCGAGACCGCCGAAGCCACCGCGTCCGCGGGTGTCCCCGGCGAGGCGCCGGTTCTCCCGCTGTGCCGCCTTCTTGCGGGCACGCAGCGAGACGGGGACGGCCCACAGCTGGTACTTGGTGCCGGACCGGTCGTAGACCTCGTTGGAGTAACCGGACCGCAGCGAGGCGACCTGGTCCCAGGGCAGCACGACGACGCGGAGGGGGTTGCGGACGCGCAGCCGTTCCTCGCTCGCGAAGACGGCGGGCCGCACCGTGTAGGCGGCGACGAGCGGCACGATGAGCAGCATCGCGGCGAGCGCCTTCCACGGGGTGCTCCCCTCGCCCGTGACCACCGCGTCGATGCCGAGCCAGGCGACGAGGGCGAGCAGCAGGACGCCGCCGAGGATGCCCGCGGGCGAGCGGTAGACCCGGTCCTTGGGCACGGGTACCGAGGACTGGGACGAGGATGACTGGGAGTCCGGGGTCGTCATGCTGCCGATTGTGCCCGACGGGCCGGACGCCCTTCGGCCGCGGTACCGGCCGGTGGGGCAGGTGCCGGGGACTGTACAGCCGCTACGCGCGTAGATATGCTCGGCTGGTGACCATGCCCACCACTGCATCCGCTGCACCCGTTGCATCCGCTGCGTCCCCCCACGGACTCACGGACGTCACCGCGTCCGACAGCACGCTGCGCCGCTTCCTCCACGGGCTGCCCGGCGTCGACGCGGTCGGCCTGGAGGCGCGCGCCGCCTCGCTCGGCACCCGTTCCATCAAGACCACCGCGAAGGCGTACGCGCTCGACCTGGCCATCTCCATGGTCGACCTGACGACGCTGGAAGGCGCGGACACCCCGGGCAAGGTCCGGGCGCTCGGCGCCAAGGCGATCCGCCCCGATCCGACGGACCGGACGAGCCCCGCCACGGCGGCCGTCTGCGTCTATCCCGACATGGTGGCCGTCGCCAAGGAGGCCGTCGCCGGCTCGGACGTCAAGGTCGCCTCGGTCGCCACGGCGTTCCCGGCGGGCCGCGCCTCGCTGGCCGTCAAGCTGGCCGACGTGCGCGAGGCCGTCGCGGCGGGCGCCGACGAGGTCGACATGGTCATCGACCGCGGGGCCTTCCTCGCGGGGAAGTACCTGAAGGTGTACGACGAGATCGTCGCCGTGAAGGAGGCGTGCGGGACGTCCGCCCGCCTGAAGGTCATCTTCGAGACCGGCGAGCTGTCGACGTACGACAACATCCGCCGCGCGAGCTGGCTCGGCATGCTGGCGGGCGCCGACTTCATCAAGACGTCCACCGGCAAGGTCGCCGTCAACGCGACCCCGTCCAACACCCTCCTGATGCTGGAGGCGGTCCGCGACTTCCGCGCGCAGACGGGCGTCCAGGTCGGCGTGAAGCCGGCCGGCGGCATCCGCACCGCGAAGGACGCGATCAAGTTCCTGGTCCTGGTCAACGAGACCGCGGGCGAGGACTGGCTGGACAACCACTGGTTCCGCTTCGGCGCCTCCTCGCTCCTGAACGACCTGCTGATGCAGCGCCAGAAGCTGGCCACCGGCCGCTACTCCGGCCCCGACTACGTGACGGTGGACTGATCACCATGGCCATGGAAAAGCAGACATCCGCGTTCGAGTACGCGCCGGCGCCCGAGTCCCGCTCGGTCGTCGACATCGCCCCGTCGTACGGCCTGTTCATCGACGGCGAGTTCACCGAGGCGGCCGACGGCAAGGTCTTCAAGACCGTGTCCCCCGCCACCGAGGAGGTCCTCTCCGAGGTCGCCGAGGCCGGTGAGGCGGACGTCGACCGCGCGGTGAGGGCCGCCCGCAAGGCGTTCGAGAAGTGGTCGGCGCTCCCGGGTTCCGAGCGCGCGAAGTACCTGTTCCGCATCGCCCGGATCGTCCAGGAGCGCAGCCGCGAGCTGGCCGTGCTGGAGACCCTGGACAACGGCAAGCCGATCAGGGAGACCCGCGACTCGGACCTCCCCCTGGTCGCCGCGCACTTCTTCTACTACGCGGGCTGGGCCGACAAGCTGGAGCACGCCGGCTTCGGCGCGACCCCCCGCCCGCTCGGCGTCGCGGGCCAGGTCATCCCGTGGAACTTCCCGCTCCTGATGCTGGCGTGGAAGATCGCCCCGGCGCTGGCGACCGGCAACACGGTGGTCCTGAAGCCCGCCGAGACGACCCCCCTCTCCGCCCTGTTCTTCGCGGACGTCTGCCGCCAGGCGGGCCTGCCCAGGGGCGTCGTCAACATCGTCACCGGCGACGGCCGCGCCGGCGCCGCGCTGATCGCCCACCCCGACGTGGACAAGGTCGCCTTCACCGGCTCCACGGCCGTCGGCAAGGAGATCGCGCGCACGGTGGCGGGCACCCGCAAGAAGCTCACCCTGGAGCTGGGCGGCAAGGGCGCCAACATCGTCTTCGACGACGCCCCGATCGACCAGGCCGTGGAGGGCATCGTCAACGGCATCTTCTTCAACCAGGGCCAGGTCTGCTGCGCGGGCAGCCGTCTCCTGGTCCAGGAGTCGATCCACGACGAACTCCTGGACTCCCTCAAGCGCCGCCTGTCCACGCTGCGCCTGGGCGACCCGCTGGACAAGAACACCGACATCGGCGCGATCAACTCCGCCGAACAGCTGGCCCGGATCACCGCCCTCGCCGACCAGGGCGAGGCGGAGGGCGCCGAGCGCTGGTCCCCGGCCTGCGAACTTCCCTCCTCCGGCTACTGGTTCGCCCCGACGCTCTTCACGAACGTCACCCAGGCGCACACCATCGCCCGCGACGAGATCTTCGGCCCGGTCCTGTCCGTGCTGACCTTCCGCACGCCGGACGAGGCGGTCGCCAAGGCCAACAACACCCCGTACGGCCTGTCGGCGGGCATCTGGACGGAGAAGGGCTCGCGCATCCTGGCGGTCGCGAACAAGCTCCGCGCGGGCGTCGTCTGGTCCAACACATTCAACAAGTTCGACCCGACCTCGCCGTTCGGCGGCTACAAGGAGTCGGGCTTCGGCCGCGAGGGCGGCCGCCACGGCCTGGAGGCGTACCTCGATGTCTGAGCGACTCAGCGTGCTGAAGACCTACAAGCTGTACGTCGGCGGGAAGTTCCCGCGTTCCGAGAGCGGCCGGGTGTACGAGGTGACGGACTCGAAGAACAACTGGCTGGCGAACGCCCCACTCTCCTCCCGCAAGGACGCCCGTGACGCGGTGGTCGCCGCGCGCAAGGCGTTCGGCGGCTGGTCCGGCGCGACGGCGTACAACCGCGGCCAGATCCTCTACCGCATCGCCGAGATGCTGGAGGGCCGCCGGGACCAGTACGTCGCGGAGGTCGCCGAAGCGGAGGGCCTGTCGAAGTCGAAGGCGGCGGCACAGGTGGACGCCGCGATCGACCGCTGGGTCTGGTACGCGGGCTGGACCGACAAGATCGCCCAGGTGGTCGGCGGCGGCAACCCGGTCGCGGGCCCGTTCTTCAACCTCTCCTCCCCGGAGCCGACCGGCGTGGTCGCCGTCCTGGCCCCGCAGGAGTCGTCCTTCCTGGGCCTGGTCTCGGTCGTCGCCCCGGTCATCGCCACCGGCAACACGGCGGTCGTGATCGCGAGCGAGAAGTCCCCGCTGCCGGCCCTCTCCCTCGGCGAGGTCCTGGCCACCTCCGACCTCCCCGGCGGCGTGGTCAACATCCTCTCCGGCCGTACGGCGGAGATCGCCGCGCCCCTGGCCGCCCACCAGGACGTCAACGCGATCGACCTCGCGGGCGCCGACGAGGCGCTGGCGAAGGAGCTGGAGGTCGCGGCGGCGGACAACCTCAAGCGCGTTCTGCGCCCACAGCCTGTGGACAACGCCGACTGGTCGGCGACCCCGGGCACCGAGCGCATGACGGCGTTCCTGGAGACGAAGACGGTCTGGCACCCGACGGGCGCGCTGGGCGCGTCGGGTTCGTCGTACTGACCGACCCCACCGTCACCCGACGCCGACGGCCGCGGTTCCTCTCCGTCCGGAGGAGCCGCGGCCTTCTCCACGAGGTGCTGCCGGCCGCTGCCACGACGCGGCCCGGGTCGCACCCCCGTGCCACGCGCCCCCGGCCGGCAGCCACTTCGACCATTCGCCTCACTCGTCCGAGCACGGCCTCAGCTCCGGCCTGCCCGGCGCAGTCTTCCGTCCCGTCAGTGGGGACAGGTCCTTCATATACATTTCCGACCACTCCTCTCCGGCCAGGATCTCCTGGAGCCCCGAGCACACCTTGCTCTTCAGGAGAGGGTCGTCCTTCCGCATCGCCACCCCGTAGGGTTCCGTTCCGGCGCCGCTGGGCAGCAATTTCAAATTCGCCGGATCATTCTGGGCGTACCCGGCGAGAAGAACGTCGTCCGAGGCCACCGCGTACACGCTCGAGCGCTTGTCCAGCAGCCTTTCCACGCACTCCTTGTAGGTGTCGGGCTGCCACTTCCCCGTGGTGTAGCCGTCCTTTTTCAAATTGTCCGCGTACGTGGAGTCCCGCGCCGTGCACACCTCGACATGGTTCTTCTTCACGTCGACGGCTTCGTTGAGGTCGTATTTCGCGGAGTTCTTGCGAACGAGGAGGCTGCTGCCCGCATTGTAGTAGGGGCCGACGAAATTGATGCCGTCCCGCTTCTCGCGGGCGGGTGTCATGCTGTACGAGGCGACGACCAGGTCCACTTCCCCGTTCTTCAGCTTGCTCGCCCGGTTGGCCGTGGTCACCCCGTAGAAATCCACCTGCCCCCTTTCGTAGCCCAATTTACGGGCGAGGGAGTAGGCGATGTCGATATCGAATCCGCTCCACACGCCGGTGTCCTTGTTGTAGAAGCTCAGTCCGGGCTGATCTTCCTTGGCACCGATCGTCAGCCTTTTCCTGGCGTTCTTCCACTGCTCCCACGCCTTCTCCGTGTCGCCCCCGGCGGATCCCTCGCCCCGTTGCCCGGAGGCGTCGTCCTGCTTGCCTCCGGAGTCACCCTGCGAGAGGACCCAGCCTCCTCCCGCCAGCAGAACGACACACGCCGCGGCCGCCGCGGCCTTCCAGCCCCGGAACCGGCCGCGGCCGCCGCGGGACGCCGCCCGCGACGACTCGGAAGGGACGGCTTCGGAGGAGGACGCGGCGGGTGCCGCTACGGCCACCGCCGGCGCGGGTCCTGAGGCGGGCGGCGTGGGTCGGGCCGTGGGCGGGGGTGCGAGTGCGGCGGCCCGGGCCGGGGCCGGTGCGCCCGGGTCCGCGAGGACTTCCCGGAGCATCTCCTCCGCCGAAGCCGCGTCCAGGCGACTGTCCGGGTCCGTGGCCAACAAACCCCGGATGACGGGGCCGAGGGGGCCTGCGTACCGGAGGACGGGGTCGGGCGACTGCCGGATGTTCGCCTGCACCTCCCAGACCTCGTTGCCACCGAAGGGCAGGCGTCCTTCGACCATCTCGTACAGGGTGACTCCCAGCGCCCACAGGTCGGAGGCGCGCGTGGGGCCGGGGGTGGCGGGGGCGAAGAGTTCGGGCGCCAGGTAGGGGGGTGTGCCGATGATTCCGCCGTGCCGGGTGACCCGGTCCGCGCCCTCGAAGGTGGCGATGCCGAAATCCACCAGGACCACCTGGCCGCCGTCCCGCACCAGTACGTTGCCCGGCTTGACGTCGCGATGCAGGACCGACGCCTCGTGGACCGCCCGCAGGCCCTGGGCCATCTGGAGACCGATGTCCGCGGCCCTGGGCACGCCGAGGGCCCCGTCACGGCCCAACAAGTCGGCCAGCGAACGCCCTTCCAGCAGCTTCATCACGATCCAGACCTGGTCGGCGGTCTCGATCTGGTCGTGGACCGTCACCACGTTCTGGTGCTCGATCTTGGCGAGGGCCTCCGCCTCGCGACGGGCCCGCTGCAACGCCGCCTTCTGCGTGTCCGGGGTCATGGCCCTGCGGTCGAGGAGCCCCTTCACGGCGACGAACCGGCGCAGCCGCCTGTCGTGGGCCTTCCAGACCTCGCCCATCCCGCCGCTGCCGATGGGCTCCAGCAGCTCGTAGCGGCCCTCGATCACGATGTGGGGGACGGAAGGACCACCGTGGGAGGGGACCCCCGTCCGCTCCCGCGCCGCGCCCGAGCCGGGCATCCCGGGGTGGTCAACCGGCCGTCGATCCTCGGGGGGTCCGTCAGTGCCGCCGTCAGCCTTGTCGAATCCGTCGTCGTTGTGCACCCGGCCCCCTTGCGCCTCTTGCGCGAAACGTGGATCCCCACAGGTTAGACGGCCGCCCTGCGGAATCCGCGCGACGAACAGACACGGCGAACCAGCGTGACACGCCGCTCCCGGTTGCGCCGCCCGCTCCCGGCCCGGCAACCTCGTGCGCCGTGCCGCGCACGGCCGCGAGACCATCGCACTCACCGAACTCACGGGCACGTCGCCGCCCTGCCCGTGTCGCCCCGGGTGGCAGAGGATCTCGAAGACGCGCTGAGCACGCAGCCGTGCCCACGGGGTTTCCGTCCCGTACGGATCACCCGACGTGCGGCGCCTCCACGTCGGCGACTACCGGGTTCTGTACGTCCTCGGGGGCGACGCGATCCGTATCGTCGTCACCCACCTCGTCCGGGTCACCCACCTCGTCCGGACGGCCCGAACCACCCGCGTCGGCAGAAGGGCCGCGGCCTCGCTCCCGAAGGAATCGCGGCCCGAGGTGCGCGGACTGCGCCAGTGCAGCAGCTCCGTCGCCCGCCCCACCACCGGCACGGCGCCCGGCGACCGAGCCTGGGCGACCGCCCCCGTCAGGGCCGTCGAGGTCAGCGGCTGGAAGTCGGCGACCTCGGTGCCGACGCCGTCGTCCGGCGGGTCGGTGCCGCCCAGCGACGCGTGTCGGGCCATCGCCGCTGCCGCCTCTTGGTGCGGATCGCCGCGGACCGCCCTGACAACAGGGCACGCCGTGCACCGGACCACCGCGTCGGCACCACGGAGGGCGACCGTGTCACCGCGTGGCGTGGCCGGAGTGTGACGCGCGCTGCAAAGCCGGTCCGCGGGCTCGTACGGTGACCGGCCGATGCCGCACACTGGTGTCCCGTGACCTCCCATCCACCCATACCGACGCGAGTCGTGCTGCTCTGCGGCCCCTCCGGCTCCGGCAAGTCCCTCCTCGCCGCCCGCTCCGGTCTCCCGGTGCTGCGGCTCGACGACTTCTACAAGGAGGGCACCGACCCGACGCTGCCGCTGGTGTCGGGGAGTTCCGACATCGACTGGGACCACCCCGGCTCGTGGGACGCGGACGCGGCCGTCGCCGCGATCACGGAGCTGTGCCGGTCGGGCCGTACGCGGGTCCCCGTCTACGACATCGCGCTCAGCGCCCGCACCGGCGAGGACGCGGTCGACATCGGACGCACCCCGCTGTTCCTCGCCGAGGGCGTCTTCGCCGCCGAGATCGTCTCGCGCTGCCGTGAACTGGACGTCCTGGCCGACGCGTTGTGTCTGAGCCGGGGGCCGCTGACGACCTTCCGCCGGCGCTTCCTGCGGGATCTGCGGGAGGGCCGCAAGTCCGTGCCGTTCCTGTTGCGCCGCGGTTGGCGGCTGATGCGCCGGGAACGGGCGATCATCGCCCGGCAGACGGCCCTGGGCGCCCACGTCTGCGACCGGGACGAGGCCATGGGCCGCCTGGCCGCCGCGGCGGCGGGGCGTCGCCCCACGGCACGTACGACGCGTACGGCGGTGTGACGGGCGTACGCGGGCGCGTACGCAAAGAGAGCGGGGCTGGACGGACCCCCCGGCCCTCCAGCCCCGCTTCCTTGTGACTCCCCCGTGTCCCCCGTTCCCCCCGCTTCCCCCGTTGTTCCCCCGTGTCCCCCGTGGTGCTTCCCCGTGAGTAAGAGCCCGGGATCACCCCCGTGATACACCCGGGCTCCAACTTTTTTCGGGGTCCCCCCCACAGGTCCCCCCGGACCTTCAGGCGACCAGGTCGCCGAAGGCGTCCTCCCGGTCACGGCCGAAGCTGAGGACCTCGTCCTCGCGCAGCCGGCGCAGCGAGCGCCAGATGCTGGACTTCACCGTGCCGACGCTGATGCCGAGGATGTCCGCGATCTCCGGGTCCGTGCGGCCCTCGTAGTAGCGCAGGACCAGCATGGTGCGCTGGAGTTCGGGGAGCCGGGCCAGCGCCTGCCACAGGACCGTGCGCAGTTCGGTGCCGCGCATGGCGTCCGTGTCGCCGGGCGTCTCCGGCAGTTCCTCGGTCGGGTACTCGTTGAGCTTGCGACGCCGCCAGGCGCTGATGTGCAGGTTGGTCATGGTGCGGCGGAGGTATCCGCCGACAGCCGCCTTGTCACTGATCCGGTCCCACGCCCGGTAGGTCGAGAACAGCGCGCTCTGCAGCAGGTCCTCGGCCTCGAAGCGGTCGCCGGTGAGGTGGTAGGCGGTGGCGTACAGGGAGGCGCGGCGCTCCTGGACGTAGGCGGTGAACTCCGCCTCCGACAGCGAGTTCCGCTCCCCCGATGCCTCCCCGTACGCCGGTCCCCCGTGCGTTTCCCCCCGGTTCCCCGTGTCCCCCGTGCGTGCGTCGACCACCGTCATGTAGGCGGTGTGCTGACGCCCGGTGCCGCGAGCGCACCCCCGCCCGCTCACCACGGCACCGGACTTCTCGGAACCCCGGTGTGCGTGCACGTCGTGCAGACGCGTGACCACTGCGCTGGTGCTGGTGCCCTTCAGCGTGTTCATCTCGCGCCCCCCGTCGTGGACTTCCGGTGTTCGGACTGCTGTGTCGCTGTGTTGCTGTGGTGCGACGTGCTGTTCTGCCTGTGTCGAAAAGCCTGCCGCGCCGACTTCATGACCGTGTCCGCCGACTGTCACAGACCTGTCACAGGGGTCGGCCACAGTTGCGTCACGGATCTTTCACAGGGCCCGTCGGCGGGTCGGGAGTCCGTCCCGGCCCGCGGGTCGAACCCCGGGCCCTCCATGGGCCAGAATGAGCCCGTGCCTTCCCTGTTGCTGATCGAGGACGACGACGCCATCCGGACGGCCCTGGAGCTCTCACTGACGCGCCAGGGCCACCGCGTGGCGACCGCTGCCAGTGGTGAGGACGGTCTGAAGCTGCTGCGCGAGCAGCGGCCGGATCTGATCGTGCTGGACGTGATGCTGCCCGGCATCGACGGTTTCGAGGTGTGCCGGCGCATCCGGCGCACCGACCAGCTGCCGATCATCCTGCTGACCGCGCGCAACGACGACATCGACGTGGTCGTCGGCCTGGAGTCGGGCGCCGACGACTACGTCGTCAAGCCCGTGCAGGGCCGGGTGCTGGACGCCCGGATCCGGGCCGTGCTGCGGCGCGGGGAGCGGGAGTCGAGCGACTCGGCGAGCTTCGGCAGCCTGGTCATCGACCGGTCGGCGATGACCGTGACGAAGAACGGCGAGGACCTGCAGCTCACGCCGACCGAGCTGCGGCTGCTGCTGGAGCTGAGCCGGCGGCCGGGGCAGGCGCTGTCGCGGCAGCAGTTGCTGCGGCTGGTGTGGGAGCACGACTACCTCGGCGACTCGCGGCTCGTGGACGCCTGTGTGCAGCGGCTGCGCGCCAAGGTCGAGGACGTGCCGTCGTCGCCGACCCTGATCCGTACGGTGCGGGGCGTGGGCTACCGGCTGGATCCGCCTCAGTGACACAGGAACACCAGGGGGGTTCGCGCGGCTGGGCCGCGACGCGCAAGGGAGTCCGGTCCCGGCTGCGCCTCACCAGCCTGCGCCTTCGGCTGGTCGTCGTCTTCGGTCTGGTCGCGCTCACCGCCGCCGTGTCGGCGTCCGGCATCGCGTACTGGCTGAACCGCGAGGCGGTGCTCACCCGCACCCAGGACGCCGTGCTGCGTGACTTCGAGCAGGAGATGCAGAACCGTGCGGGTGCGCTGCCCGCGCGGCCCACGCGGGACGAGTTGCAGCACACCGCGGGGCAGATGGCCAACAGCAGCCAGCGATTCGGCGTGCTGCTCGTCGCCCAGGACGCCGACGGCAGGACCGTGTACGGCAGTTCGGGCGGTCTCGGCGGCTTCTCGCCGGCCGACGTGCCCGAGTCGCTGCGCACCGCGGTGAACAAGGAGCAGAAGGTCTCCTCGGCCAACAAGTACCCGTACCACCTGTACTGGCAGCGGGTCGTCGAGGACGGCACGCCCTATCTCGTGGCGGGTTCGAAGGTGATCGGCGGCGGGCCGACCGGTTACATGGTCAAGTCGCTGGAGCCCGAGGCCAAGGACCTGAACTCGCTGGCCTGGTCGCTGGGGATCGCGACCGCTCTCGCGCTGCTCGGCTCCGCGCTGCTCGCCCAGGCCCTGGCGACGACCGTGCTGAAGCCGGTGCACCGGCTCGGGGTCGCGGCGCGGCGGCTCGGCGAGGGCAGGCTGGACACCCGGCTGCGCGTGTCCGGCACCGACGAACTGGCCGACCTGTCCCGGACGTTCAACAGCGCCGCGGAGGCGCTGGAGAAGCGGGTCGCGGACATGGCCGACCGGGAGCAGGCCTCGCGGCGCTTCGTGGCGGACATGAGCCATGAGCTGCGTACGCCGCTGACGGCCATCACCGCCGTCACGGAGGTGCTGGAGGACGAGCTGGAGTTCGAGGGCGGCGGCATCGACCCGATGATCGAACCGGCCGTGCGGCTGGTGGTGAGCGAGACGCGGCGGCTGAACGACCTGGTGGAGAACCTGATGGAGGTCACCCGCTTCGACGCGGGCACCGCCCGGCTGGTCCTGGACGACGTCGACGTCGCCGACCAGATCACCGCCTGCATCGACGCCCGCGCCTGGCTGGACGCCGTCGACCTGGACGCCGAGCGCGGCATCCACGCCCGCCTCGACCCGCGCCGCCTGGACGTCATCCTGGCCAACCTCGTCGGCAACGCGCTCAAGCACGGCGGGTCGCCGGTGCGGGTGTCGGTGACGCGGGCGGACGACGAGGTCGTCATCCGGGTGCGCGACCACGGACCCGGCATCCCCGAGGACGTCCTGCCGCACGTCTTCGACCGCTTCTACAAGGCGAGCGCCTCCCGGCCCCGCTCCGAGGGCAGCGGACTCGGCCTGTCCATCGCCCTGGAGAACGCCCACATCCACGGCGGCGACATCACCGCGGAGAACTCCCCCGAGGGCGGTGCGGTGTTCACGCTGCGGCTGCCGCAGGACGCGTCGGTGCCCGTCGAGGAGGACCCCGCGGACGCGGTGGCGGGCGACGGGAGCGGGGACGCGGGCCGGGACCAGGGCAAGGACGCGAAGGGACAGGCCTGATGACCGTACGCCGCCTGCCGGCACTCTCCGTGCTCCCCGTGGTGGCCCTGCTGCTCGCCGGGTGCGGGATCCGCGCCACCGAGGTGCCCACGGACTACGGTCCCGCGCCCTCGCGGGTGCGCTGCTCGCCCGCCGGGCCGGAGGAGGCAGCGTCCGGCATCCCGGTGCGGGTGTTCCTGCTGTGCGGCTCGTCGCTGGTGGGCGTGGACCGGGCGGTACGGGACCCGGGCGGCGCCGCCGGCTCCGCGCGGCGGGTGCTGGTCGCCCAGGGGCTGCTGGAGCAGCTCGCCGTGCCGCCGTCGACCGCGGAGAAGGAGGCCGGGTACACCACGGACGTGCGCTCCGGCATCACCGTGAAGGGGCCCCGCCCGGGCGACCCCGAGGAGACCCTGCGGCTCGGCACCGCGCCCGGCGACCTCACCTCGTACGCCCTCGCCCAGGTGGTCTGCACCTTCTCCGGCTCGGCCGCGGCCGCGGGCGACGGTTCCGTGGTCCTGGCCGGGCCCGGCGACCGGGTCCCGCGCCGCTACACCTGCACGGACGAGGTCCGCGCCCGGCCCGGCGGCAACGAGCCGCCGTCGCGGGCGGTCACCGGCGGATGACGCCGGCTCCGGGGGCCATGTGGCGCAAGCCTCACCCTTGCGCGGGAGGGGCCGGAACCGACCGAGCCGGCGGCCGCGTCTAGGGGGGCGTGCAGCGTCAAGGGTTCATCGGCGGCAACGCCGCGCATCGCATCCGTGTGACGGGAGGTGTCCTCCTCGTCGCACACCTCGCGTTCGTCGCCTGGTACACCCTGCGGCCCCTGGACGTGCCCTGGGTCCTGCCGCCCAATGTGCACCCGCTCGCCGGTATCCGCGCCGACCTGGCGCTGGGCTGGCCGGCGGCGGCCCGCTCCCTCGGCGGGGCGCTGGCCCTGCTGGCGCCGCTGGGGGTGCTGCTGCCGATGGCGAACGGGCGGCTGACCGTGTCGCCGGCGGCGTCCCTGCTGCGCACCATGGCCGCGGGCGCACTGTTGTCGCTGGGCATCGAGCTGTTGCAGACCGGGGTGCCCGGTCAGGTCGTGGACGTCGACTCGGTGCTGCTGAACACCCTGGGCGTGGCCCTCGCCCACCTCGCCGTCGTCCCCGCGGGCCGGGCACGGCTCCGCCGCAGGCCCGAGCGCGGACACGGGGAGGACGTTCTCCAGGAGGAGCCGGCTCAGGGTCGGACCCCGACGATTCCCAGGGTCGGTATCGCACCGTAGAGCGACGCTTTGTTCCGTTCGTCTCCGTAGCGTGGAAGGCAGATGAGGGGCGGCCGGCCGGCAGCCCCCGCCACACGCTCACGAAGGAGCCGCGATGTCCCGCCTCGCCCGCCCCACCCACGGCCGCATGATCGGCGGAGTGTGCGCCGCGCTGGCACGGCGCTTCGGCACCTCGCACACCACGATGCGGGTGATCTTCGTCCTCTCCTGCCTGCTGCCCGGCCCGCAGTTCCTGCTCTACATCGCCCTGTGGATCCTCCTGCCGTCGGAGGAGAAGGCGGCGCGGACGGCCTGGTAGCGGCATACGCCGATGGGGCGCACCCGGTGGACCGGGTGCGCCCCATCGGCGCGTCGTGACGGGTGCGGGTCAGCCGAGCGGCATGCCGTTCACCTGAACGCTCCGCGTGGGCAGGTTCTTCGCCGGCATTCCGCCGAGCAGACCGGTGATCTGGTCGGCCGGGCCCTGCCCCCGCGTGTTGCCCGCGGCCGGCAGCGCGCCGGTGACGTTCTCCGCGGGGAGCGTCCGGGTGACCTGGTCCAGGGTGTGGACGGAGCCCGGTGCGACCGGGGCGGCGTTGGCGGCGCCCGCGCCGACGGCGGCGAAGGCGGCACCGAGGGCGGCGACGCCGAGGGTCTTGGCAGCAGACTGCTTCATGAAATACGTCCTCGAAATGGGATGTCGGGGATGTGAGCGGTTCTCGACCGTAAACATGCGGGACCGCCCGCGGCAAACCCAGAAATGCGGACGGCCGGTGAAAGCCCGTCCACATTTCCGTGTTCCGCCACCTCCCCCTCAGCCCTCTTCTCCGGAAGAACCGCTGGTGGGGGCGGTCTGCTGAAACAGCCATTCGGACTTCAGTTCTGCATATCCAGGCTTGATGACGTCATTGATCATGGCCAGTCGTTCATCGAAAGGAATGAACGCTGATTTCATCGCATTGACGGAGAACCATTGCATGTCGTCGAGCGTGTAACCGAACGCGTCGACAAGGTGCTCGAATTCCCGGCTCATACCCGTGTGGGACATCAGCCTGTTGTCCGTGTTGACGGTGACGCGGAAGTGCAGCCGGCGCAGCAGGCCGATGGGGTGCTCGGCGTACGAGTCCGCCGCCCCGGTCTGGAGGTTGGAGCTGGGGCACAGCTCCAGCGGGATCCGCTTGTCCCGTACGTAGGAGGCGAGCCGGCCGAGCTCGACCGTGCCGTCCTCGTGGACCTGGATGTCGTCGATGATCCGCACCCCGTGTCCGAGCCGGTCGGCACCGCACCACTGCAGGGCCTGCCAGATGGACGGCAGCCCGAAGGCCTCGCCGGCGTGGATGGTGAAGTGGTTGTTCTCCCGCTTGAGGTACTCGAAGGCGTCGAGGTGCCGGGTGGGCGGGTGACCGGCCTCGGCGCCCGCGATGTCGAACCCGACGACGCCCAGATCGCGGTAGCGGTTGGCGAGTTCGGCGATCTCCAGCGAGCGGGCGGCGTGCCGCATGGCGGTGAGCAGGGCGCCGACGCGGACGCGGTGGCCGTTCTCCCGCGCCCGGCGCTCGCCCTCGCGGAAGCCCTCGTTGACGGCCTCGACGACCTCCTCGAGGCTCAGCCCGGCCTCCAGGTGCTGCTCGGGGGCATAGCGGACCTCGGCGTAGACGACCCCGTCCTCGGCGAGGTCCTCGACGCACTCGGCGGCGACGCGGACGAGGGCGTCGCGGGTCTGCATGACCCCGACGGTGTGGGAGAAGGTCTCCAGGTACCGCTCCAGGGACCCGGAGTCGGCGGCCTCCCGGAACCAGGCGCCGAGCCTGCCGGGATCGGTCTCGGGGAGATCCCCGTAGCCGGTGGCGCGGGCGAGGTCGACGACCGTGCCGGGACGCAGTCCGCCGTCGAGATGGTCGTGCAGCAGAACCTTCGGCGCCCGGCGGATCTGGTCCGGCGTCGGGGTCCTCCCGGCGTTCTTCGCGCCGGCCTTCGCGGTGTTCTGGCTCGTCATCCGCGCACTCTAGCCCCTACGCGCGTAGAGCAGCAGGAGTACGGGCGAGTAGGGACAGACGTGTCCGCGTGCGGGGAAACCTCCCGGCGATCCGGTGTACGCGACCGCCGAAATGTAACGGTGCCCGCGAGGACGGGTCTCGTCCACCTCGTCTTCTGAGAATGTTCTGCCATGGCACAGCAAGCGACGCCGGTCCGTCGGGCCCGGCTGGGGAGAGCGCTCGGCCCGGAGGGGACCGCGGTCAGCGGTGTGGTGCTGCTGCTCCCCGGTGGCGACGAGGTCTCCGGCCGCAGGCCGTCCCCGCTGCCGCCGGCCGCGCCGGTACGCGCGCTGGGGCGCCGGCTGGCACGCGCGGGCCGGGACGAGGGCCTGGCCACGCACGTCGTGCACTACCGCCACCGGGGCTGGAACGGCGCCGAGGCGCACCTCGCCCGGGACGCCGACTGGGCCGCCGCCGAGGCCGTGCGGCGCTACGGCGACGTCCCGGTCTGCCTGGCCGGCGTCGGCATGGGCGGCCGGGCCGCGCTGCGCGCGGGCGGGCACGAGGCCGTCGGCTGCGTACTGGCGATCGCCCCCTGGCTGCCCGACGAGGACACGACGGCGGAACCCGAACCGGTGAAGCAGCTCGTCGGACGCCAGGTGCTGATCGTGCACGGCACGCACGACAGACGCAGCGACCCGGAGCGGTCGTTCCGGCTGGCGTCCCGGGCGAAGAAGGCCAACCGTGCCGTGTGCCGGTTCGAAGCGCACTCCGACGGGCACGGGTTGCGGCACTACCGGGACGAAGTCGTCGCGCTGGCGGAGGACTTCGTGATGGGCGCGCTGTTCGGGCGGCCCTTCTCGCGGCCGGTGGAGGACGCGCTGGCCGCGCCACCGCCGCTGGGGCTGCGGATGCCGCTGGCGGCGGGGTTCGGGAAGTCGCTGCGCCGGTAGGAACGGTTCAGCCGGGAAGCAGGCGGCCCCGCCGCGACAGCAGGAACTTCTTGAAGGCCGCCACCGGGGGCGTGTCCGTGCGGCCCGCCAGCCAGGCGACGCCGATCTCGCGGACCGCGCGCGGTGCCGTGACCGACAGTTCGACCACGCCGGGGCGGGGCACGGCGGGCGGCGGCAGCAGCGCCACGCCGAGGCCCGCGGCGACCAGGCCGCGCAGCGTCTCGGCCTCCTCGCCCTCGAAGGCCACCCGGGGCCGGAAGCCGGCCTCGCCGCACAGGTCGTCGGTGATGCGGCGCAGTCCGTAACCGGGCTCCAGGGTCACGAAGTTCTCGTCGGCCGCCTCGGCGAGGCGGATGCGCCGGCGGGCGGCCAGCGGATGGTCGGCCGGGACGACGAGGCGCAGTTTCTGCTCGTCCAGGCGGCGGGCGACCAGGTCGGGGGCGTCGGGGACCGGGGAGGTCAGGCAGAGGTCGAGATCGCCGGCCCGCAGCCGCTCCAGCATGGCCTCGCCGTAGTTCTGGACGAGGCTGAAGCGGACCCGGGGGTGGTCGGCGCGGAAGGCGTGCAGCAGGCCGGGAACGGTTTCGGCGCCCATGGTGTGCAGGAAGCCGAAGGCGACCTTGCCGGTGGCCGGGTCGACGTCCGCGCGCACCTCCTCGGCAGCGCGCTCGATCTCGGCGAGGGCGCGTTCGACGGAGCCGAGGAAGGTGTGCCCGGCGGGGGTCAGGGCGAGGGTGCGGCCCCGGCGGACGAACAGGTCCACCCCGAGGTCGGCCTCGATGCGGGCGAGGGCGCGGGAGAGGGTCGACTGCGGGACGTTCATCTCCTGCGCGGCCCGGGTGACGTGCTCGGTGCGGGCCACGCCGGCGAAGTGCGCGAGGCGTGGCGCGAGCAGCGTGACGATGTCTTCTGTGTCACCGGACGGTGACAGCCGGGCCTGTGAGCTCTGCTGATGCGCCATGGGAACGATTATGACGATTCCATGCATTGGACGGATGAGTCCCGGACTCCTTACCTTCGCAGCATGACTCCCGCCGATACCGGGGCGTCCACCACCGTGGGCGCCGCGTCTGCCGTCTCCGTCCCCGCCGGCCCCTCCGCCTCTTCCGCCGCCTCCGCCCCCGACTCCGGCGACTCGCGCATGACGCCGGGCGGCCCCGGTTACCGCCGGATGAGTCTCGCCCTGTTCCTGGCGGGCGTCGCGACCTTCGCGCTCCTCTACTCCACTCAGGCCCTGCTGCCGCTGATCTCCGGCGACCTCGGGGTGACGGCGAGCGACGCGAGCTGGACGGTGGCCGCCGCGACGGGCGGTCTGGCGGTGTTCGTCCTGCCGATGAGCGCCCTGTCGGAGCGGTTCGGCCGGCGTACGGTCATGACGGCGTCGCTGGCGGTCGCGGTGACCGTCGGGCTGCTGGTGCCCTTCGCCCCGTCGCTGCCGGCGCTGGTCGCGCTGCGCGCGGTGCAGGGCGCGGCGCTGGCCGGGCTGCCGGCCTCGGCGACGGCGTACCTCGCGGAGGAGGTGCGGCCGCGGGCGCTGGTCACCGCGATCGGCCTGTTCGTGGCGGGCAACAGCGTCGGCGGCATGAGCGGCCGGGTCATCACCGGCTGGGTCGCGCAGGAGTGGGGCTGGCGGGTCGCCGTCGGGGTGATCGGCCTGGTCGCGGTGGCGTGCGCGGTGGCCTTCCGGCTGCTGCTGCCGGCGCCGCGGCACTTCACGGCGGGCTCGCTGCGCCCGCGGGTCCTGGTCCGCACGGTCCGCGACCACCTCTCCGACCCGCTGCTGCGCCGCCTGTACGCGATCGGCGCGCTGTTCATGACGGTGTTCGGCGGCGTCTACACGGTGATCGGCTACCGCCTGACCGAGGCTCCGTTCTCCCTGCCGCAGGGCGTCATCGGCTCGATCTTCCTGGTGTACCTGGTCGGTACGGTCTCGGCGTCCACGGCGGGCCGGCTGGTGGGCCGGCTCGGGCGCCGTGGGGCCCTGTACCTGAGCGGCGGCACGACGGCGGCGGGCCTGCTGCTGTCCCTCGCGCCCCGGCTGCCGCTGGTCCTGCTGGGGCTGGTGCTGATCACGGCGGGCTTCTTCGCCGGGCACGCGGTGGCCTCGTCGGCGGTCGGCAGGACGGCCACGCACGGCCGCGCCCAGGCGTCGGCGCTGTACCAGTCCGCCTACTACATCGGCTCCAGCGCGGGCAGCACGGTGGGCGCGGTGGCCTTCCACTCCGGTGGCTGGGCCGGGACCGTCGGGGTCGGGCTGCTGGCGGTGCTGGGCGTCGTGGCGATCACGGCCCTCGGGACGCTGGCGGCCCGCCGCCAGGGCGCGGGCGTCCCGGCGCGGGGTCTGCACGCCACGCGTTGACGTGCGTCTTTCCGGCTCCGTGGGCCATTGTCAGTCCGCTGCGGTAGCTTCCGAAGTGCGAGGCGCGACGACGCGCATGACGGGACGGCCCAGGGGTGGGTGGACGATGACCAACGGCACCGTGATGCCGGAGCTGGACTCCGTGCTGGAGAAACACCGGTCCGAGCTGACGGGGTACTGCTACCGGATGCTCGGTTCCTCCTTCGAGGCCGAGGACGCGGTGCAGGACACCCTGGTCCGCGCCTGGCGCAGCTACGACAAGTTCGAGGGCCGCTCCAGCCTCCGTTCCTGGCTGTACCGCATCGCGACCAACGTCTGCCTGGACATGCTGTCCGCGGGCAACAAGCGGGCCCGCCCGATGGACCTGACGGACTCGACGCCGCTGGCCCGGGCCGCCCTGTCGCCCCGCCCGGACAACACCTGGCTGGAGCCGATGCCGGACGCCCGCGTGCTGCCGACGACGGCCGATCCGGCGGAGGCCGCGGTCGCCAAGGAGTCGGTGCGGCTCGCCTTCATGGCGGCGCTGCAGCAACTGCCGCCCAAGCAGCGGGCGGTGCTGATCCTGCGCGAGGTGCTGGCGTGGCGGGCGAGCGAGGTCGCCGAGCTGCTCGGCACGACGGTCGCGTCCGTCAACAGCGCCCTCCAGCGGGCCCGGGCGACGCTCGCCGAGCGGGCGGACCGGGGGGCGGGTGCGGCGGTGTCCGACCCGCTGGACGAGGAGCAGCAGAAGCTCCTGGAGCGCTATGTCGCGGCCTTCGAGGGCTATGACATGACGGCGCTGACGGCGCTGTTGCACGAGGACGCGGTCATGACGATGCCGCCGTTCGACCTGTGGCTGACCGGCCCGGCGGACATCACCGGTTTCATGACGACGTTCGGCGCCGGGTGCGCGGGCTCGCGTCTGGTGCCGGTCCAGGCCAACGGGCTGCCGGCCTTCGCGCACTACAAGCCCGACCCGGAGGCCGGTGGCTTCGCGCCGTGGGCGGTCCAGGTGCTGGAGATCTCAGACGGCCGCATCACCGGGTTCCACTTCTTCCTGGACACCAAGCGGTGGTTCCCGCTGTTCGACCTGCCCCTCCGTCTCGAAGCGGAGGCCGACCAGACCGAGTAGGGCGTGCAGGGCGGGGTCGGGGTCGCGCAGGCGTATCCGGCCCCCGGCCCGGCGGGCGGCGAGCTGCAGCCGGGCCAGCAGGTCGACGACGGCGAGTCCGGGCGGTCCCAGCCCGCCGACGTCGCAGACGACCACGCCGGTCCGGGTGGCTTCCAGCAGCGCGCGCACCTCGGCACAGAGCCGGGGCGTCTCCCCTCGGGAGACGGGCCCCGGCAGCACGAGTACGGCGGGTGTCACGGCGTCCACGTGCGGTAGACCGGGGACGCCGGTGGAACTCATCGGCGCCGGGTCCGTCGAAGATCACGTTGACCTCGGCGCGGCCCGCGCCGGAGGGTTGACCCCGTGCCCCCCATACCTCCGCCTGCCGCGCCGCCCGACGCCCTCCGCCTCCTCGTCCCCGGGGAGGCGTCGCCGTGCAGGGGGTGCTGAGCGGCTTCGCGGTGATCGCGGTGGTGATCGGCGTCGGTTATGTGCTGGGGCTGCGCGGGCACCTCGGCGACCAGGGACGCGAGGTGCTGACGAAGCTCGCCTTCCACGTGGCGTCCCCGGCGCTGCTGTTCACCACGCTCGCGGGGGCCGACCTGTCGGTGGTCTTCTCCAGGCGGCTGCTGGTGACGGCGCTGTCCACGGCCGCGGTGGCCGGGGTCTTCGTCGCGGTGGGTGCCGTACGGGGGTGGGGCGTGGGCCGTACGACGATCGGCGCGCTGTGCTCCGGCTACGTCAACTCCGGCAACCTCGGCATCCCCATCGCCGTGTACGTCCTGGGCGACGCCTCGCTGGTGGCGCCGGTGCTGCTGTTCCAGCTGGTGCTGGTGACGCCGGTGGCGGTGACGGTCCTGGACCTGTCGGGTGGGGGTGGCAAGGGGCCTCTGTGGCGGGTGCTGCTGACGCCGCTGCGCAATCCGATAGCGCTGGGCTCGCTCGCCGGGGTGGCGGTCGCCGCGAGCGGGCTGCGGGTGCCGGACGCGGTCATGGACCCCGTCACCCTGATCGGCAACATGTCCGTCCCGGCGGTGCTGCTGGCCTTCGGCATCTCGCTGTGCGGCTCCACGATGCCCATGCGGGGCACGGACCGGCAGCCGGTGCTGCTGGCGGTGGCGTTGAAGGCGGTGGGGCAGCCGGCCGTGGCGTGGGCGCTGGCGTCGGGTGTGTTCGGGCTGCGGGGCGCCCAGTTGCTGGACGTGGTGGTGACGTCGGCACTGCCCGCCGCGCAGAACCTGTACACGTACGCGTCGACGTACGGGGTGGGCGAGCGGCTGGCGCGGGACGCGGTCCTGGTGTCGACGGTGGTGTCCGTGCCGGTGCTGGTGGGGGTGGCCGCGGTGCTGGGGTGAGTCAGGCTTCGGGGAACTCGCCGGTGTCGATGGTCAGGTCGAAGGGGGCGGGGAGGGTGAGGGGATCGCCGAACTTGGCGGCGCTCAGCACGCGGTAGACGTCGCCCTTCGGTTCACCGTAGAGCGTCGCCGTGGGGCCGCCGGGAGCCCAACGGTCGATGAGGAGGTAGAGCGGGATGCCGGCGGTGGCGTAGGCGGCGGGCTTGCTGATGCGGTCGTGCCGGGCGTTGGACTTGGAAGTGACCTCGACGACGAGTTCCGCGAGGGCGGCGGGGATGTGGGTGTCCGACTCGGTGTGTTCCGGCAGCTGTGTCACCACGAGATCCGGGATCAGCATTCCGAGGCGGGACGGCACCGAGAGCGCAAGCGTCTGATAGATCCCCCAATGGCTGGGGATCACCGAATACAAACGGCGCTGGATTCGTTCGGTGATGTCGTTGTGAGGCAGTCCCGGAGCAGGTGACACGGTGATGATTCCCTCGATGATCTCCACCTTGCTGCCCTCGGGCCATTCCATCTCCTCCCAGAACCGGACGAGGTCGTCCCAGTTCTGGTCGGGCTCCTGGCTCACGGTGAGTGCGCTCATGGCGGTTCTCCTATTCGGTGCGTCACCGATCCCAGCATGCCGAACGGGACCGGCAGTGGTCTACCGATCCCGTTCACCCGAAAGAGGAAAGCGCAGGTCAGGCGATGCGCTCCAGCACCACCGGCGAGGCCGTGAAGGCCGTGCCCGCCGGGGCGATGTCGTACGAGCCCTCCACCGCCGCGAGCGCGTACGCGAAACGGTCCGGGGTGTCCGTGTGGAGGGTCAGCAGGGGCTGGCCCTCGGTGACCGTGTCGCCGGGCTTGGCGTGGAGTTCGACACCCGCGGCGGCCTGCACCGGGTCCTCCTTGCGGGCGCGGCCCGCGCCCAGGCGCCAGGCGGCGACGCCGATGTCGTAGGCGTCGAGGCGGGTCAGGACGCCCGAGGAGGCGGCCTTCACCACGTGCTGCTCCTTCGACGTGGGCAGGGCCGCGTCCGGGTCGCCGCCCTGGGCCGCGATCATGCGGCGCCAGACGTCCATCGCCGAGCCGTCGGCCAGGGCCTTCGCCGGGTCGGCGTCCGGCAGACCGGCCGCGTCGAGCATCTCGCGGGCCAGGGCCAGGGTCAGCTCGACCACGTCGGAGGGACCGCCGCCGGCCAGGACCTCGACGGACTCGCGGACCTCCAGGGCGTTGCCCGCGGTCAGGCCGAGGGGCGTGGCCATGTCGGTGAGCAGCGCGACCGTCTTCACGCCGTGGTCGGTGCCGAGGCCGACCATCGTGGCGGCCAGCTCGCGGGCGTCCTCGATGGTCTTCATGAAGGCGCCCGAGCCCACCTTCACGTCCAGGACCAGGGAGCCGGTGCCCTCGGCGATCTTCTTCGACATGATGGAGGACGCGATCAGCGGGATCGCCTCGACCGTGCCGGTCACGTCGCGCAGGGCGTAGAGCTTCTTGTCGGCGGGCGCGAGGCCGTCGCCCGCCGCGCAGATCACCGCGCCGACGCCGTCCAGGACGTTCAGCATCTCCTCGTTGGACAGCAGCGCGCGCCAGCCGGGGATCGACTCCAGCTTGTCCAGGGTGCCGCCGGTGTGGCCGAGACCCCGGCCGGACAGCTGCGGGACGGCCGCGCCGCAGGCCGCCACCAGGGGCGCCAGCGGGAGGGTGATCTTGTCGCCGACGCCGCCCGTGGAGTGCTTGTCGGCGGTCGGGCGGGACAGGGACGAGAAGTCCATGCGCTCGCCCGAGGCGATCATCGCGGCCGTCCAGCGGGCGATCTCGCCGCGGTTCATGCCGTTGAGCAGGATCGCCATGGCGAGGGCCGACATCTGCTCGTCGGCCACCTCGCCGCGGGTGTACGCGTCGATGACCCAGTCGATCTGCTCACCGCTGAGTTCGCCGCGGTCCCGCTTGGTGCGGATGACGGAGATGACGTCCATGGCCATGCTGGCTCTCCTTACTTCGTGAGGTGGTCGGGGCCGAAGGCCTGCGGGAGCATCTCCGACAGGGGAAGGATCCCCGCCGGGGTCTCCAGCAGCAGCTCCGGGCCGCCGAACTCGTACAGCAGCTGACGGCAGCGCCCGCACGGCACCAGGGTCTCGCCGTGGCCGTCGACGCAGACGAAGTGCGTCAGCCGCCCGCCGCCGGTCAGCTGCAGCTGGGAGACCAGGCCGCACTCGGCGCACAGGCCGATGCCGTAGCTGGCGTTCTCCACGTTGCAGCCGGTAACCATGCGGCCGTCGTCGACCAGCGCGGCGACGCCGACCGGGTAGCCGGAGTAGGGGACGTACGCCCGGGTCATCGCGACCCGGGCCGCCGTGCGCAGTGCCTCCCAGTCGATGTCGGTCACTTGCCCTGCCCCTTCCGGTACTGCATGCCGTCCGCCTTGGGCATCCGCAGCCGCTGTGCGGACAGGGCGAGGACGACGAGGGTGACGACGTACGGGGTGGCGGAGACGACCTGGTTCGGGACCTCGTCGGTGCCCGCGTACCAGGCGAAGACCAGCGCGCCGACGACCAGCGTGACCACGGCGTTGACGTACTTCTTGCGGACCGCCAGCCAGATGGCGCCGGCGACCAGCAGGAGTGCGCCGAGCAGCAGCAGGGCGTGCACGTTGGCGGAGCCGCCGCGCAGGTTGAGGCTGTCGGTGTAGCCGAAGAGGCCGGCGCCGATGGCGAGGCCGCCCGGCATCCAGTTGCCGAAGATCATCGCCGCGAGGCCGATGTAGCCGCGGCCGCTGGTCTGGCCCTCCAGGTAGAAGGGGTTGGCCACGATGGAGAGGAAGACACCGCCGAGGCCGGCCAGGGCGCCGGAGATGATCACGGCGAGGTACTTGTACTTGTAGACGTTGACGCCGAGGGACTCGGCGGCGACCGGGTTCTCGCCGCAGGAGCGCAGGCGCAGGCCGAACGGCGTGCGCCACAGGATCCACCAGGTGGCGGGGATCAGGGCGACGGCGATCAGGGTCAGCCAGGAGACGTTCGTGACCAGGCCGCCGAGCAGGCCGGCGACGTCCGAGACCAGGAACCAGCCCTTGTCGTTGAGGGTCTGGAGGCCGTCGGACAGTCCGGGCACCGTGAAGTGGCCGAGGGAGTCGACCGGCGGGGACTGCTTGGCCGAGCCGCCCTGGTGGCCCTCGAAGGCGAGCGGGGCCAGGTAGCGGGTGGCGCCCAGGGCGAGGATGTTGATGGCCACGCCGGAGACGATGTGGTTGACGTTGAAGGTGACGGTGACGATCGCGTGCAGCAGCCCGCCGATCGCGCCGCCGACGATGCCGACGAGGACACCGGTCCACGGGCCCCACTGGAAGCCGGCCCAGGCACCGAACCAGGTGCCGAGGATCATCATGCCCTCGAGGCCGATGTTGACGACGCCCGCGCGTTCGGCCCACAGGCCGCCGAGGCCGGCGAGGCCGATCGGCACGGCGAGCTGGAGGGCGGTGGACATCTGGCTGACGTTGGTGATGCCGTCGGCGCCGGTGATGAGCCGGACGATCGAGGTCAGCGCCAGGGCGCCGACGACGACCAGGAGCAGTACGGGCCACGGCATGCGGCGGCCGGTCGGCGCCGCGGGCTGCAGCGTGGGCTGGTTGAGGTCGGTCGCGGTGGTCATCGGCCAGCCACCTCCTTCTTGGTGTTGTCGGTGGCGCCGAGGACGTGACCGGCGGCCAGCTCCGCGCCGACGCGGCGCTGCTGGCGGCGCAGGCCCCACTCGCGGACGGCCTCGTAGGAGACGACGACGGACAGGACGATCAGGCCCTGCATGATGACCGCGATCTCCTTGTCGTAGCCGTGGAAGTCCAGCTCGGGCGAGGCCTTGTCGAGCCAGGCCCACAGCAGGGCGGCGAAGGCGATGCCGACCGGGCTGTTGCGGCCGAGCAGGGCGATGCCGATGCCGAGGAAGCCGATGCCGGTGGGGAAGTTGAGGCTGTAGGTGTGGGTGTCGCCGAGCAGGATCGGCAGGCCCGCGAGACCGGCGAGGCCGCCGGAGATGAGCATCGCGGTGAGCACCATGCGCTTGGGGTCGACACCGCTGGCCGCGGCGGCGGACTCGGAGGCGCCGGAGGCGCGCAGGTCGAAGCCGAAGCGGGTGCGGTTGAGGACGATCCAGTAGCCGATGCCGAGCAGGACGGCGAGGATCACCAGGCCGTAGACCTCGCCGGCCGCGCCCATGTCGATGCCGGGGATCCAGCCGGACTCGTGCATCTCGCCGGTGGTGTTGTTGTTGCCGATCTTGACGCCGAAGACGTCCGGCCGCCACATGTAGACGATCAGCGAGGTGGCGATGGCGTTGAGCATGATCGTGGCGACGACCTCGCTGACCCCGCGGGTGACCTTGAGGACACCGGCGATGCCGGACCAGAAGGCGCCGGTGAGGACGGCGGTCAGCAGCAGCAGCGGGACCTGGAGGAACGCCGGCAGGTTCGCGTGGGCGCCGACGACGGCGGCCATGAAGGCGGCGAGCTGGTACTGGCCGTCGACGCCGATGTTGAACAGGTTCATCCGGAAGCCGATGGCGACCGCGAGGGCCGCGATGTAGTACATCGACGCCTGGTTGATGATCAGGACCTGGATGTCGGAGAAACCGGCCTGCTCGAACATCAGGGCGAACGGCTCGACCGGGTTCTTGCCCGAGGCGATCAGCACGATCGCGCTGAGCACGAAGGCCACGGCGAGCGCGATGACCGGCCCGGCCACCGCGAGGAGCACGCGCTCCTTGTCGAACTTCTTCATCAGCGGGCCTCGTCTTCCGGAGACTCGGGAGACTTGCGGATCTCGGGGGTCTCGTCGTGTTCCAGGTGGCCCGAGGCGGCGCCGGTCATCGCCGAGCCGAGCTCCTCGGGGGTGATGGTGGCCGGGTCGGCGTCCGCGACCAGCCTGCCGTCGTAGATCACCCGGAGGGTGTCGGACAGGCCGATCAGCTCGTCCAGGTCGGCGGAGATCAGCAGCACGGCCAGGCCCTCGCGGCGGGCCTCGCGGATGTGGTCCCAGATCGCGGCCTGCGCGCCGACGTCCACGCCGCGCGTGGGGTGGGCGGCGATCAGGAAGCGCGGGTTGTGGCTCATCTCGCGGCCGACGATCAGCTTCTGCTGGTTGCCGCCGGACAGCGAGGCGGCGGTGACGTCGATGCCGGGGGTGCGGACGTCGTACGCCTCGACGATGCGGCGGGTGTCCTCCTGGGAGCCCTTCGGGTCCAGCCAGAAGCCCTTGCTGTTGGGCTTCTCGGTGACGTGGCCGAGGATGCGGTTCTCCCAGAGGGGGGACTCCAGGAGGAGGCCGTGCCGGTGGCGGTCCTCGGGGATGTAGCCGACGCCCTGCTCGCGGCGCTTGCGGGTGGGCAGGGAGGTGATGTCCTCACCGAGGAAGCGGATGCTGCCGGAGTCGGCGTGGCGCAGGCCGATGAGCGCGTCGACCAGTTCGGTCTGGCCGTTGCCCTCGACACCGGCGATGCCGAGGACCTCGCCGGCGTGGATGGTGAAGGTGATGTCGTCCAGCAGGGCCTTGCCGCCGGGGGCCGCGAGACGCAGCTTGTCGACGGTGAGGACCGCGCGGTCGGTGACCGTGGACTCGGCCGTCTCCGGGGTGGGCAGCTCGCTGCCGACCATCAGCTCGGCGAGCTGGCGCGGGGTGGTCTCGGACGGGACGGCGGTGCCGACCGTCGTGCCGCGGCGGATGACGGTGATGTCGTCCGCGACGGAGAGGACCTCGCCCAGCTTGTGGGAGATGAAGATGACGGACAGCCCCTCGGCCTTCAGCTCGCGCAGGTTGTCGAAGAGGGCGTCCACCTCCTGCGGCACCAGGACGGCCGTCGGCTCGTCCAGGATCAGCGTGCGGGCGCCGCGGTAGAGGACCTTGAGGATCTCCACGCGCTGGCGGGCGGCGACGCCGAGCTCCTCGACCAGGCGGTCGGGCTCCACGTCGAGGCCGTACCGCTCGGAGATCTCCTTGATCCTGCGGCGGGCCTTGCCGCCGATGCCGTGGAGCTTCTCGCTGCCGAGGACCACGTTCTCGAGGACCGTGAGGTTGTCGGCGAGCATGAAGTGCTGGTGGACCATGCCGATGCCGCGGACGATGGCGTCGGCGGGCGACGAGAAGGAGACCTGCTCGCCGTCGATCGCGATGGTGCCCTCGTCCGGCTTCTGCATGCCGTAGAGGATCTTCATCAGCGTCGACTTGCCGGCGCCGTTCTCGCCGACGAGGGCGTGGACGGTGCCCTTGCGGACGGTGAGGTGGATGTCGTGGTTGGCCACGACACCGGGGAAACGCTTGGTGATCCCGGCGAGTTCGACGGCGGTCACCGATTCGTTGACCGCCGCTCCGGCCGGAGGGCTGCTGGACGCGTTGATGGCGCACTCTCCTGGGGACGGGGGTCGTCTACGCGCGTAGCGCCCCTACGGCATCTGAAAGCGGCGGCGGCACACCGACACGACGGGGTACGGGGAGGTGCCCTGAAGGAGTCCCTCCCCGTACCCCGCCGAGCGGCGCGACCGGCGCGCGGTTACACGCTGTTCGAGGTGGTGCCGGTACTCAGCTGCTCTTGACCTTGATCTCGCCGTTGACGATCTTCTCCTTGGCCGTCCTGATGGCTGCCTGGAGCTCGGCGTCGCCCGCGAACTTCGGGTTGGAGACCGACAGGCCGACCTCGCCGGACTTCAGATCGCCCTTGACGATACCGGTCGCCGGCTTGCCGTCCTTGACCGACTTCGCGAGGTTGTACACCGCCTTGGCGACGTCCTTGGTGGCCGAAGTCAGGATGTAGTCCTTGTACTTGGCGAGGGCTTCCTGCTTGTACTGGTCGGAGTCGACGCCGATCGCCCAGACCTTGTGGGCCGCGGCGGCCTCGATCACGCCCTGGCCGGACAGACCGGCGGCGGCGTAGACGACGTCGGCCTTCTTCTCGATCTGGCCCTCGGCGGCGGTCTTGCCCTTGTCCGGGCTGGAGAAGCCGCCCTCCTCCGCCGTCTGCGTCAGGTACTGCGACAGCACCTTGACCTTCGGGTTGGTGTCCGTGACGCCCTGCGCGAAGCCGGCCTGGAACTTGTGGATCAGCGGGACGTCCACGCCGCCCACGAAGCCGACCGTGTTGGTCTTGGTGCTCTTGGCGGCGGCGACACCGGCGAGGTAGGAGGCCTCCTCCTCGTTGAAGACCAGGTCCGCCACGTTCTTCGCGTTGATCGTGGCGTCGTCCACGATGCCGAAGGTGGTGTTCGGGTACTTCTCGGCGGCGTTCTTCATGGCGGAGGCGTACGCGTAGCCGACGCCGATGACCGGGTTGTAGCCCTGCTTCGCCAGCGACGCCAGGCGCTGCTCCTTGTCGGCGTCGGTCTCGCCCTCGGTGGGCTCGATGTCGGCCGTCTCGTAGCCGAACTCCTTCTTCGCCTGCTCCAGGCCCGCGAACGCGGCGTCGTTGAAGGACTGGTCGCCCTTGCCGCCGACGTCGTACGCGATGGCGAGACCCTTGTCGCCCTTCGATTCCGACGACCCGGAAGAGGTCGAGGTACCACCGCAGGCGGCGAGGGCGAGGGCCAGGGAGGCGGTCGCCGCGCCTGCGACCGTGATCCGGGAAATCCGGCGCATTGTGGAGCTCCTGTCGTACAAGCGCCGTACGGTTCGGCTTCGGCGCTGGCTTCGCCGCAGATTAACGCGCGTAGACCTGCCTGAAAACCCCTTCTGTCCACCTTGTTATCCGCCCGTGAGCAAGGTGACGCGAACGGCGGCACGGGGCTTGCCGGGCGCGAACGCGGGGTGGCGGAGGGTGACGTACGAACGTGGGCGAGGAGGAGAACGCCGGAGCGGGCGGGCGCTGGGGGCGCCCGCCCGCTCCGGGGCTCCGTACCGGCGGTGCCTACTCGGTCTTGACCTTGATCGAACCGCTGACGATGCCTTTCTTGGCCTCGGCCACGGCGTCCTTGGCGCCCGGGACCTCGGCGAACTTCGGGTTGCTGTCGGACAGGCCCACGCCGTCGGACTTCAGGTCGAAGGTCTGGACGCCGGTCAGCGGCTTGCCGTCCTTCACCGACTTGGCCAGGGCGAAGACCGCGCCGTCGATGTCCTTGAGGGCGGAGGTCAGGATGTGGTCCTTGTACGCGGCGAGGGCTTCCTGCCGGTACTGGTCGGAGTCGACGCCGATGGCCCAGACCTTCGCCTTCGCGGCGGCCTCGATCACGCCCTGACCGGACAGACCGGCCGCCTGGTAGACGACGTCGGCCTTCTTCTCGATCTGGCCCTCGGCGGCGGCCCGGCCCTTGTCGGGGCTGGAGAAGCCGCCCTCCTCCGCGGTCTGCGTCAGGTACTGCGAGATGACCTTGACCTTGGGGTTGGTGTCCGTGACGCCCTGCTTGTAGCCCGCCTCGAACTTGTGGATCAGCGGGACGTCCACGCCGCCCACGAAGCCGACCGTGTTGGTCTTGGTGGCCTTGGCGGCGGCGACGCCGGCGAGGTAGGAGGCCTCGTTCTCGGCGAAGACGAGGGACGCCACGTTCTTGCCCTCGACCACGGAGTCCACGATGCCGAAGGTGGTGTTCGGGTACTTCTCGGCGACGGCCTTCATCGCCGGGCCGTAGGCGAAGCCGACGCCGATGACCGGGTTGTAGCCCTGCTTCGCCAGCGACGCCAGGCGCTGCTCCTTGTCGGCGTCGGTCTCGCCCTCGGTGGGCTCGATGTCGGCCGTCTCGTAGCCGAACTCCTTCTTCGCCTGCTCCAGGCCCGCGTACGCGGCGTCGTTGAAGGACTGGTCGCCCTTGCCGCCGATGTCGTACGCGATGGCGAGGCCCTTGGTGGCCTTGGCGCCGCCGCTGCCACTTCCGCTGTCGCTTTCGCTGCTGGTGCTTCCGCAGGCCGTGGCGGCGAGCGCGAGCGACGCGACCCCCACCGCGACGCGGGTCAGTCTCGATATCCGACGCATCTGAAGTTCCCCATTCTCCAAAGCCCCGCAGCGGGCGCTCGGTTCGGCGCACATTAACGCGCGTAGAAACTCCTGGGAACGGGGTTCCGCGGGGCCGTTACCCATTCGTGCCGCTGGCCGGTCACAGCCCGGTGAACCACCGGGCCGAACGCGACCCGACCATGCCGAAGCGGGCTACTGGACGGCGTCGATGAGCGCCGCCGCGGTGAACATCTCCACGCCGACGGTGATGGCGTGCTCGTCCACGTCGAAGTCGCCCTGGTGCAGGTCCCGCACCGTGCGCTCGCCGGGCGGCCGGACGCCGAGCCGGGCCATCGCGCCGGGCACGTGCTCCAGGTACCAGGAGAAGTCCTCTCCGCCGAGGCTCTGCTCGGTGCTCTCGATGGCGTCCGTGCCGCGCCGGGCGGCCATGGCGGCCTGGAGCAGTTCGGTGCTCGTCACCTCGTTGACGACGGGGGGCACGCCCCGGACGTAGGTGATCTCGGACTTGGCCCGGTGCAGGTTGGCGACCTCGTCGATGGCACCGACCACGAGGTCGGGCGCCTGCCGCCAGGCGTCGAGGTCGAGGCAGCGCACGGTGCCCGCGAGCTCGGCGTGCTGCGGGATGACGTTCGGGGCGTGGCCGCAGTCGATCCGGCCCCAGGTCATGGCGAGGCCGCTGCGGCTGTCCACCCGCCGGGCGACGATCGCGGGCACGTCGACGACGACGCGGGCGGCGGCGGTGACCAGGTCGGTCGTCAGGTGCGGCCGGGCGGTGTGCCCGCCGGGCCCGTTCAGGGAGATCTCCAGCCGGTCGCAGGCGGAGGTGATGGGGCCCACCCGCAGCCCGACCCTCCCGGCGTCCACCCGGGGGTCGCAGTGCACGGCCAGGATCCGGCGCACCCCGTCGAGCGCGCCACCCTCGATGGCGTCGGCGGCGCCGCCGGGCAGCACCTCCTCGGCGGGCTGGAAGATCAGCCGCACGGGCCGGGGCAGCAGGCCCTGCTCGTGCAGGGCGGCGAGCACGAGGCCGGCGCCGAGGACGACGGTGGTGTGCACGTCGTGTCCGCAGGCGTGGGCGCGGTCCGGGACGATCGAGCGGTACGGGCACTCGCTCTTGGTGTCCGGGATGGGCAGCGCGTCGATGTCGGCCCGCAGCGCGAGCATGCGCGGTCCGCCGGCCCACTGTCCCGAGTCGGTGCCGATGTCGCAGACGAGTCCGGTGCCGACGGGAAGCACCCGGGGCTTCAGACCGGCCCGTTCGAGCCGCTCCTTGATCGCTGCGGTGGTGCGGAACTCCTGATTGCCCAGCTCGGGATGCATGTGCAGGTCGCGGCGGAAGGCCACGAACTCAGCGCGCAGCGCCTCGGGCAGGGTGCCGGGAAGCAGCGCTTCCCCGGACGGATCGACCTCGGACTCTCGGGACGTCAATTGCTTCACCCTTTGAAGGGTAGGACGCCGAGACGGCCAACTGTCCTGCGATCAACAAAAGTTCAACCCGTTAGGGGAAGAAAAGTTGGCCGTACGGCGCATAGGGGCCGACGGAGGTGGGTAAGCTCTCCCACTTTGACCGCCGTACCCGTCTCCGCTTCCTTGCTTTCCTTGCTTTCCTTGCTCCCTCCACGGATACCACGCTCCGTGGAGCCCACGCGTCTCCACCCGCTCAGCCACGACAACGGCCTCGCGGGTACGGCACCACTCCCACCACCAAAACGATATCGCCCGTATGACAAATCCGATATCGTTTACGGAGCGGGAGCATCGCCGAAGGAGCATTCACATGGCCAGGACCGTCATCGACCTCGACGAGGACATGGTCGCCGAGGCCATGCGCATCTTCGGCACCAGGACCAAGGCCAAGGCTGTACGTCTCGCCATGGAGGACGCTGTCAAGCGTCACCTGCGGCAGGAGTTCTTCGACGCCATGGACTCCGGAGAACTCGACTTCAGCGAGATCGTCGAGACCACCGGCCCGCGGAACGCCGACGGCTCCCTCAAGCGCGGCAACGGCCACGACGACGGCCGCGCCGCCTGATGCAGGACCGCTATCTGATCGACAAGTCCGCCCTGGCGCGCTGGACGAAGCCCGGTGTGAGGGAAGTCCTCAAGCCCCTCCACGAGCGCTGCCTGCTCGCGGTGTGCCAACCGACCGAGTACGAGATGGTCCACTCCGCGCGGGACGGCGCGGAGGCGGTGCGCATCAGCACGTGGCTCCACGCCTTCGACTATCTGCGCACCGACGACGACGCCTTCGTCCGCGCTCTGGAAGTCCAGCGTCACGCGCTCAACGCGGGCTTCCACCACGCGCTCTCCCTACCCGATCTCCTCATCGCCGCCACCGCGGAGCTGAACCGGCTGACGGTCCTCCACTATGACGGCGACTTCGACATGATCGCCTCCCTCACGGGCCAGCCCACCGAATGGGTCGTTCCCCCCGGCACCGCCGACCGCTGACCATGCCGCGCTTCTCCGTACAGCGGGGCGTCGGGCGCGCGACCGGGTGCTCCACAGTGGTTTTCCCGTGAGTCCGGCGAACAGAGGGCTCGACAGCGGCGAGCGTATCGTCGAGGATCTCGTCGGCATGCTCAGCATGCCTTTTGCATGCCCATCTCGGCGTCTCCCTCCCCGTAGCCAAGGAGCGCCGCACCCCACTGTGAGGAGCAGTGCGACGGATATAACCGCAGTAGCTCGGCATGACATCCCACGAGAAAGCCATGGTCGTACTCGGCGCGCAGCGCAGTACGGGAACTTCGGCTCGTCGTCGGTCCGAGCGCGCAGGTCGGCCTTCAGAAGGCGGTCTGGTTTCTCAACCCGAAGACGTCTATGAGAGGGGTTCGCTGGACGACCAGAAGGCGTCTTCCACGTTGGGCCTCGGAATCGCCTCACCGTAGTAACTGCGGCCGTTCACTTTTGTCGCCGGCGGGGCCACACTCGACTCCTTGACACAGGAGGTTTGGACGTCCAGAAAGAACTGGCCCTCCCCGCCGACCACCAAGCTCATGCGTAGCAGTCCGTCACCGCTTTCGGCGTACATTTCCGGGAAATCGACACTCGGCTTGACGTCGGTGATTTTGCTTCCGTTCTTCTTCCAATGACGCTCGATGATGCCGAGCAGGGCACCCCTCCTCTCTTTCGAAACCTTCGTCATGACAACCGCGCGGCGCGTAACGTCCCCCAGCCCGGTCGACTCTCCACCACAGCTGCCGTGATCCGACACGTCGTGTGTCCACTCGATGGGAGGCTTCACCGTCGAGAAAGTTTCGTAAACAAGCGCGTCGGCCTTGTCCGCCGCCTCCTGCATGTTCACATTCAAACCCTTCCGCGCGCCTTCCGAACGTCCATGGTCACCGCCGCAACCGACGACGGCGAGGAGTGCGAATGAGATTCCGATCACTCCGATGGGAAACCTTTTCATCGTGACTCTTCTGTCGTGACTAGATCTGCTCTTCCGGAGACAATCTTGGCGATATTGTTTGCAGCGGACGGATTCCTCTCGGAATCGAAGTACCCCGAGTGGGCCGGGGTCGGGCCCTCACCGGAGAGCCAAAGAGGCAGTGGGCCGTCGCCCGATTGTATGCGCGTGGCGCCAAAACTCTCGCTGACGGGGTCCCTGCCGAACCAGCGTTCGTCGTCGAGTGCGTTGACGATGGCAGGTACGGGGCCGATAAGGCTGCTGGGGGCCGGGAGCCAGGAAACTGGATCATTTCCGGCTGATGCGGCGAATACGTGACCTTTCCCGACGTTGAGTTCGTCGGCGGTCTGCGCGCCGGTGCCGGGGCTGCCCAGGAGTACGATGTCGTCGACTCCGGGTATACCGCCCTGCTCTCTTGCCGCCGTTCCCACCAAGAGTGAGCCATAGGAATGGCCAATGGCTGTGACGTGCGGATCGGCGTTCTCGTTGGTGGCCTGTATACCTTCCATGAAGCTTCGGTAAGCGGGAGCGCCCCTGTCGGCGAGAGTTGTGGACGTCACTTCGGTGAAACCGGGAGCGTCATAACCCAACCAGACGATGGAAGCGGTGGAGTGGTCGTACTTGTATGCCCCTTTTGCGGTCTGAAATGCTCGCCGGACCGTGTCGTCTGCGAAGTCACCGTCAAGCGCTGTCCCCAGTCCTGGAGCGTAAGCGGATACGTTCCTTGAAGTGTCCGGGTTCCCGTAGCTTACGATTGCACGACCATTTCCTTCGTCCCCGATGCCGAGCAGCAACATGGGTGGTTGACTGGGACCGGCCAGTTTCTCCTGAATTCCTTTCATGCCCTCCAGTTGCGCCTTGGAAATTTCGTCGTGCTGCCCTTCGAGTTTGGCGATGAGTACATGCAGATTCTCGCGGTTCACTTCATCACGTACCGCGGCCGGAATTCCGTCCAGGCTTCCGATGATCTCAGGGAATGCGATCTTGTATTCTTCGCGCTGTTCGTCGGTGAGGGTGTCCCACCACTCTTTTCGGTCGGCGGGGGACTTGTCGAAAGGGATGGTGTCCTGTAGGTAATCGCGCGCGGCCGAGCTGACAGCGTCCACGTCGTGGGCCACGTCCGCCCACGTCTTCGTGGTGACGCTCAGTCCTGGCGCCGCCTTGAGCTTGCCCAGGGCCTCGCTGTAGCGCTCGTCGATCTCCGTGGCTTCCCGCAGGGCGTGGGCGATGCGGTCGGCGATGTCCTGGGCCTTCGCGTGGTGCGGATTTTCCAGGTAGGGGTTGATACCGCTGATTCCCGCGTCCGGCGAGTACAGCCCGTTGCTTCCGGGGCCGTACAGGGCCCTGTTGCTGGGGGCCAGCATGCCGTTGTTACCCACGGCCGTGCCGCCGGGGACCGGTTCCCCGGTCAGCTTGCTCTCTCCGCCGGCGGGGAAGGTGACGTCACCGTTCGCGCTGACCGGGTATCCCAGAGCCGCCGCGTCGTCCAACGCCTCGATCAGGCGGCGTCTGGGGGCGGCGATCTCGGACGAGAAGCCGTTGAGCGCCCCGCTGACCAGGCCGCACTCCACCTGGGTGTAGTGGAGGTTCTCCGAGAGCTTCTTCAGCTGTTTCTGCGCGGCGTCCGCGGCCTTTCCCTCGTTGGCCTCGTCCATGGCCTTGGTGATCTGCTTGTCGATGCGTTCCTTGGACGCGTCGGCCGCATCGCTCACCGCGCGGTATCCGTCCGCGGCTTCCGCGTACTCGGCCGGCTTGAGCGCCTTGAGGGTCTTGATGTCCACGACCGGTCACCGGCCCTTGCCGTGGCCGGCGGACGCGTCCTGGGAACCGACGCTCAGCGCGGCGATCTCGGCCTCGATCGCCTGGTCCGTCCTCAGCTGGTCGTTCCCCGTCTTCTCCAGGACACCGGCGAGCCCGTCGCACCACTCGTCGATGTCCTTCACGCGGCGCGCCCACGAGTCGAAGACCCCCTTCTGCGCAGCGGCGGTCAGAAACGCGGAACCCTCGCCGAGACCGGTCTGGGACTCCTCCAGCTTCGTCAACGCCTTGCCGATGGCGGTCTTCAGCTCGCCGAGGCCCTCCCCCGCCTTGGACCATGCGGACTTGTCCGACCTCAGCCTGCCCGACGGGGGACCATAGGTACCGCCGCCGCCCGTTCCCCCCTGGTCGGCCGGCAGCTGGTTGAGCTGCATGTGTGCGGACTGCCGCTCGGCTGCCGCGGCCTTGAGCTGCTCCCACTCGTCCCACGCCATGCGTGGTTCCTCCCCGGTTCCCTGGCGTACGCCGGCATGCGGACACGTGTGTACGCCGGCGGTGCTGCACATGATCGAGACGAACGCTATCGTCTCGTCGCCGGGAGCCCACCTGTCTCGTGCACCACAGCGTCTGAGTATCTGTACTCAGGCGGGAACAAGCCTCGGGCCCGGCCGGACGGCACGTCCCGTGGGAGCGCCGTCGCGCGATCCGCCCGGGTGGCCGCTCCTTCCTATCCCGCCACCGCCGACAGCCGGTGCACCCCCCTGGCCGTCCCCGTGACGCCGGAGAGGAAGCCGCTCGCCCGGGGTGAGGCGGAGCGGGTGAGCCAGGCGGGGTCGATGTCGCAGACGGCGACGCGGACGTCCGTGCCGGCGAGGGCCAGCGGCAGGGTGTGGACGACCGTGGACGGGAAGCTGAGGACCGTGCGGCCGATGGGGCCGCGGCGGGCGATCAGTTCCAGGGGGAGGTCGGGGCGGACGATCTCCAGGCCGGTCTCGACGGCCAGGCGGTGGAGCTTGTCCACGCTCTCGCGGCGGTGGGCGAAGTAGCGGGTCGCCCCGTGGGTCTTCGCCAGGGAGCGTACGGCGTCCAGGTAGTGGCCGGCGTCCACGACGCCCGTCTCCACCAGGGAGGTGCCGACCAGGTCGGCGCCCTTGGTGATGCGGGGCGGGCCGAAGCGGGCGCGGGTCCAGGCGAAGGCGTTGGGGGTGACGGTGACGCCGTCCGGAGTCTCCGCCACGGGCATGGCGGAGAAGACCTCCACGGCGCGGCCCCCGGCCGGGGTCAGTCGGCGCCGGGCGATCCCGGACACGGGGGCGAGGAGGAGGTCGCGGGGGCCGGGACGGCTGCCCTTGCGGTGCCAGCGGACCAGGCGTTCACCGCGGGCGATCTGGGTGACGAACTCCATGGTGGCCGTGCCGTCGTCGACGACGACCAGGTCGCGGGCGCGGGTGATGGTCAGGAGCAGTTGGACGTAGCGGGAGAAGGGGTCGCCCATGACGACGCGGTCCGCGCGGCACAGGGGCGTCGTCAGGCTCCCCACGGTGCGCAAGGGGGCCGTGGCGCCGTCCCGGGCCTCCTCCCAGCGGACCTCATGGCCCTCGCGACGGGCCAGTTCCGCCATGCGGCGCAGCTGGCCGCGGGTCATCGGGTCCAGCGGGGACAGGACGACGAGGGTGAGCTCCGCGCCGGGTGCACGGGTGTGTGCCCACTCCAGCACGTTCAGCAGTTGCACCGGGCTCTCGACGAAGGCGAGGGTGCGGGGGCCGGTGTTCCCGGCACGGGGGCTCATCGGCGTGCGACCGTCCCGTCGTGGTGGGGGTGGGGGTGAGGTCAGACCGTGACCGGCTCGCCGGCCGCCGCGGCGATCTCCGCCTCGGCGACGACGCCGGTGACGCGGCGCAGCTTCTTCATGGGGCCGAGCTCGGAGTCGTAGACCTTCTTGACGCCGTCGCCGAGGGAGGCCTCGATGGTGCGGATGTCGCGGACGAGGCGGGTCAGGCCCTGCGGCTCGACGGAGGCGGCCTGGTCGGAGCCCCACATGGCACGGTCGAGGGTGATGTGGCGCTCGACGAAGGTGGCGCCGAGGGCGACGGCGGCGAGGGTGGTCTGCAGACCGGTCTCGTGGCCGGAGTAGCCGATCGGGACGTTCGGGTACTCCTGCTGGAGGGTGTTGATCACGCGGAGGTTCAGCTCCTCGGCCTTCGCCGGATAGGTGGACGTCGCGTGGCAGAGCAGGATGTTGTCGCTGCCGAGGACCTCGACCGCGTGGCGGATCTGCCGGGGGGTGGACATGCCCGTGGACAGGATGATCGTGCGGCCCGTGGCGCGCAGGGCGCGCAGCAGCTCGTCGTCGGTCAGGGAGGCGGAGGCGACCTTGTGGGCGGGGACGTCGAACTTCTCCAGGAAGGCGACGGCCTCGGTGTCCCACGGGGAGGCGAACCAGTCGATGTTCCGGCTCCTGCAGTAGTCGTCGATCTGGCGGTACTCCTCCTCGCCGAACTCGACGCGGTGGCGGTAGTCGATGTACGTCATCCGGCCCCAGGGGGTGTCGCGCTCGATGTCCCACTGGTCGCGCGGGGTGCAGATCTCGGGGGTGCGCTTCTGGAACTTGACGGCGTCGCAGCCGGCCTCGGCGGCGGCGTCGATCAGCCGGAAGGCGTTCTCGATGTCGCCGTTGTGGTTGATGCCGATCTCGCCGGTGATGTAGACGGGGCGGCCGGGGCCGGCCTCGCGGGTGCCGAAGGTGCGGATGCGGGAGTCGGTGCTCATGGCAGGGGGTTCCTTACGTGGGCCGGGTGGGCGTGGGGGATCAGAGGGGGTCGGGTACGTCGAGGGAGGGGCCGAGGAGCCAGCTCGCGATCTCGCGGATCGCGCCCTCGCCGCCGGGGACGGTGGTGACGGCGCGGGCGGCGCCGCGGACGGCGTCGTGGGCGTCGGCGACGGCCACGGGCCAGCCGACGAGGGCGAAGCACGGGAGGTCGTTGACGTCGTTGCCGGCGTAGAGCACGCGCTCGGGGGCGATGCCCTGTTCCTCGCACCACTGCTTGAGCGCGAGGTCCTTGCGGTCGATGCCGTGCAGCACGGGAAGCCGGAGCTTGCGGGCGCGGGCGGCGACGACCGGGTTCGCCTCGGTGGACAGGATCAGCATCCGCAGGCCGCTGCGGCGCAGGGCGGCGATGCCGAGTCCGTCGCCGCGGTGCACGGAGACGAACTCCCGTCCGTCGGAGTCGATCAGCACCCGGTCGTCGGTCTGGGTGCCGTCGAAGTCGAGGACGACCGCGTCGATGTCCTCGGCGGTCGGGAGGGCGCTGGGCCGGGCGCCGTCGAGGAGGGGCGCGAGGGCGCGGGCGCGGGCCAGGTCGTGCGGGTCGTCGATCTCCAGGACGCGGGCCGGGTCGGTGCGGACCAGTTCGGTGCGGCCGAAGAAGCGGTGGCCGTGCTCGCGGAAGCCCGCCGCGTCCATGGCGTAGGCGGCGCCGGTCTCCAGCAGGTCCTGGGGGCGGTCCTGGCGGCGGGGGCGGTACGCCTTGTCGTGGTTGACGCCGTGGCCGCCGTCGCCCTCGCCCTCACCGTCCCGCCAGACGAAGCCGTGGAAGGGGGCGACGGTCACCGCGGTGTCGGCACCGTCCTCGGCGACCGCGGCGGCCACCGCGTCGACGTCCTCGCGGACGAGGAAGGGGCTGGTGCACTGCACGAGCAGCACCACGTCGACGGCGGCGCCGTGCAGGGCCTCGTGGGTGTCCATGGCGTGCAGCACCGCGGCCTCGGAGGTGGCCGTGTCCCCGGCGATGGCGGCGGGGCGCAGCACGACCTCGGCGCCGGCCTCCCGGGCCGCCGCGGCGATGGCCCGGTCGTCGGTGGAGACCACGACGTCCGTCACCAGGCGGGTGGCCCGGCACTCGCGGACGGCACGGGTGACGAGGGGGACACCGCCGACCGGGGCGAGGTTCTTCGCGGGCACGCCCTTGGAGCCGCCGCGCGCGGGGATGACGGCGAGCACGCGGCGCACCGAGGCGTCGCGGCCCGCTCGCGGGTCGTCCGGCTGGGTCATGGGTGGGGCTCCTTGGACGGGAACTCGGGACTGGGCTCGGCGGGGCGCGGGCCGGTCACAGCTCCCCCACCCGCCGGATCACCGGGGCGACGCGCTGGACGCCGTGCCGGTAGGCGCCGCGTGCGGCGCGGCGCACGAGCTGCCGGACGGGGCCGGGCGGGCGGTCGGCGGCGGGGGCGCCGGGCAGCGGGGTGCCGTCCGGGGCGAGGTGGTGGCGGGCGAGGACGCCGGGCAGGTAGCCGGGGGCGGTGACGGGTGTGTAGTACGGGGCGAGCGGGGGCAGGCCGCCGGGCCGGCCGAGCAGCTGGGTGATGCGCTCGCGGGCGGTGTCGAACGCCCTCGCGTACCCCCCGTCCGCCGCGACGCCCTGCCGGGCCACCCACTCCTCGTCCGGCACGGGCCGGTGGCCGTCGTCGAGCTGGTCCCAGGAAGCGAGGCAGCCGGAGCCGACGAAGTGGTGGTTGCCGAGGGCCTCGCGCACCCCGAGGTCGGTCAGCACGGCCGTCGGGATGCGGCGGTGCAGGGCCTCCAGGGCGGCCGTGGAGCTGACGGTGACCAGCAGGTCGGTGCGGTCGAGGACGTCTCCCATGTGCCCGTAGACCAGGCGGAAGTTGGGCGGTGGGTCGGCCTTCTGCACCAGCTTCTGGTAGGGCAGTTCCTCGATGTGCGTGGTGTGTTCGCCGGGCTTGGAGCGCAGCTTGAGCAGCACGTCGCGGTCGGGGTGCCGGCGGGCGTGCCCGATGAGCCGGTCGAGGAGGTACGTACGGTCCCGGCGGCCGTCGGGGACGGAGGGCTGGGCGGCGAAGACCACCGTGTACGGGTGGCCGTGCCCGCCGGTGCGTTCCGCCCCGCCCAGGAAGGGCAGCGCGACCTCGGTCACCGCGGCGGCGTCGGCGCCGACCCCCTCGTACACGGCGCGGAAACGGTCGGCGTCCTGGCGGGAGTTGGCGAGGACGAGGTCGGCGCCGTGGCGCAGCAGCAGGCCGTCGGTGAGCTTCTCGTAGACGACGCCGACGTAGCCGGTGACGACGACGGGCCGGTCGGTGCGGCCTTCCCACACGCGTCCCAGGCCGTGCAGCATGGCCTGGACGCCGCCGCCGACCAGGGCGAGGACGAGCACGTCGTACGGCTCCCCGGCCATGGTGCGCAGGAACTCGGCGGCGGTCACCTCGCGGAGCGAGTCCGCGTCGGCGCCGACCTCCGCCAACTGGCGGGCGGTGGGAGTGGCTCGGCCCCGCAGGAGGTAGCCGTCCAGGTGGGCGTCCGCACCGCCCGGGGAGATGCGGGCCGCGGTGAGCGCACCCCATTTCCACCGGGTGTCGGAATCCGCGAGGACGGCGACTCGCCGGGCTTTCGTTGCACTTGCTGGCACGCCGAGGACGCTAGGGAGCCATTTCTAGGAACCGCCCAATCGGAAGGCAACGAACGGTGAACAGCACATCGCCGGATGGTGGAACAGGCCGCCGGGCGCCGGGAACACCGTCCGCGTCACGGATTCGCCACGCCTCGTTCACCCCGCATCAAGGCACCGGAAAATCCGTATGCCGGGCACGGCGCCTAATGTCGCGGACGTGCCCAAGCTCTCCGTCATCGTGCCGTTCTACAACGTGCGGCAATACGCACCCGACACCCTGCGGAGTCTGCGCGCGAACGCGCGGGACGACTTCGAATTCATTCTCGTCGACGACTGTTCGTCCGACGGCACCGCGGACCTCCTCGCGCGCGCGGAGGACGAGCTGCCGGGGGCGGTGCTGGTCCGTCATGAGCGCAACGGCGGTCTGGCGACCGCCCGCAACACCGGCATCGACCGGGCGCGCGGCGAGTACCTGACCTTCCTGGACGGCGACGACTGGCTGGCCCCCGGCCACTACGGCCGCCTGGTCGCCGCGATCGAGGGCCTGGGCTGCGACTTCGTACGCACCGACCACGTGCAGTGCACGGCCAGGTCCCGGACGGTGTTCCGGGTGCCGCACGGCCTCAGGAACGTCTCGCTGCGTCCGCGCGACGCGATCCTGCCCGCGCACCGTTCCACCTCGGTCGACTACGCGTACGCCTGGGCCGGGATCTACCACCGCCGGCTGGCCGACCGGGGTCTGCTGCACTTCACCGACGGGCTGCGCACGGCCGAGGACCGGCCGTGGATCTGGAGGCTGCACCGGGAGGCGGAGTCCTTCGCGGTGACCGGGCTGCTCGGCGTGTTCTACCGGCGCGGGGTGGCGTCCTCGCTCACCCAGATCGGGGACGTGCGCCAGCTGGACTTCATCCGCGCCTTCGACCAGGTCGTCGCCGAGACGGCCGCCGACACGGACGCGGCGCGGCTGCTGCCGAAGGCGGTGCGCACGTACTGCGCGATCATCTCCCACCACCTGGGTTCCATCGAGAGGTTCGAGCCGGCCGTGGCCCGTAGGCTGAAGGCGATGAGCGCCGCCGCGCTGCGGCGGATGCCGAAGGACGCGCTCGACGAGGTGCTCGCCTCGATGGACGCCGAGCGGGCGACGCGGCTGCGCCGGCTGCGCCGCCGTCCGGTGCCGGCCGCGGAGGTGGCGGCGTGAGCACGCAGATCTTCCTGGCGTCGACGCTGTACGGCACGGCCACGCTGGCCGCCGCCCTGGACGCGGGCTGCTTCGACGCGGCCGACCGGCGGATCCTGCTGGTGTCCAACAACGCGGCGACGCCCGAGACGACGCCGTCCCTGGACGCGATGCCGGGGTTCGAGCGGCTGCGGGACCGGTTCGACGACGTGGTGTCGTGGAACGAGGCGGTCTTCCCGTTCCACCCGGGCGGCTGGGCGCCGCGCGTGGACGACGCCCCGATGTGGGAGCGGTACCTGCGGCTGGCCTGGGGGCTGGGGGACGACGACGTGGCGCTGGCCGTGGAGTCGATCCAGGTGCAGCCGGCGCTGGGGGTGGCGCAGATGTTCCCGGACGCGCCCCTGACCGTGTACGCGGACGGCCTGATGAGCTACGGACCGACCCGCAACAAGCTGGATCCGCTGGTCGGCACCCGCGTGGAACGGCTGCTCCACCTGGACCTGGTGCCGGGACTCACCCCGTTGCTGCTGACCGAGTTCGGGGTGGAACCGGAGCTGGTGCCGACCCCGGCGTTCACGAAGGTGCTGGCCGAGCTGGCGGACACCGGCGCCGGTGTGCCGGACGTCGAAGGGCCCGCGCTGCTGCTCGGCCAGTACCTGTCGGCGCTGGGCATCCTCTCCGCCGAGGAGGAGGAGGCGCTGCACGTGCGGATGCTCACCGGCGCCGTCGGCCTCGGGCACACCCGGGTGGTGTTCAAGCCGCACCCCACGGCCCCGGCCCGCTTCACCCGCACCCTGGAGGAGGAGGCGGAGCGGCTCGGCGTCGCCCTCACGGTGGTGGACACGCCGGTGCTCGCCGAGGTGCTGTACCAGCGGACGCGCCCGGCGCTGGTGATCGGCTGCTTCTCCACGGCGCTGCTCACCGCGTCCGCGCTGTACGGGCTGCCGGTCGCCCGGGTCGGCACCGGGACGCTGCTGGACCGGCTGACGCCGTACGAGAACAGCAACCGGGTGCCCGTGACGATCGTCGACGCGCTGCTGCCCGAGCCGGACGACGCGGCGGCCGTCACCGGGCGGCGCCGGGGCCTGGACACGGAGACCCTCGGCGCCCTGGTGCGGGCCGTGGGTTTCGCGATGCAGCCGAAGATCCTGACCGGCCTGCGGCCGGACGCGGAGGAATTCCTGCGCGGGAACCTGAACACTCACACCCGGCGGTATTTCAAGAAACGTCGGCTCACCTCGCTGGGACTGCCCGGCGGAATTCCGGAACGGCTGGCCTTTCTGCCGCACAATTCCGCCGCGCGGAAGGTGGTGCGGCGGGCGCGGGCCATTCGGCGCTCGGTCGGACGCTGAGGTGATGCCGGACGACGGGAAAGCGGGCCGCGCGGGAGGGACGGCCGCCGTCGTTCCGCCGTCCGGCATTTCCGGGGAATTTCCCCGGTGGCCCGTTCGGCGGCGCCGTTTCCGGCCGGGGCCGCCCGCTCGCCCTGGACCCGCTGCCGCCGGTGGTCACCCGGACGGTGCGCCGGCACCGGGCGGTGCGCCGGGCGAAGGCGGGCGGGGCGGCTCAGTCGAGGCCGTAGCGCGCCCCGATGCCCGCGATCACCAGTGCCAGCCCCTCCTCGAAGTGCCGGTCGTAGTCCGTGAAGAGCTCCGTGCCCGCCGCCGCCGTCAGCGGGTAGCCGGCCAGTCGGCGGGCGCGTTCCGCCACCAGGTCGAAGCCCTCGCGGTGCTCGTCGGGCAGGGGCCGGGCGCCCTGTTCCTCGGTGACGAAGCCGAGGGTGAAGAGGTACGCCGTCGTGAACGCCCGGACCGCCTGGGCGAGGCTGAGGCCCGCGGCGGTGAACAGGCGCAGGTTGTCCTCCAGCTGCTCGGCGTGGTCCGCGCCGGTGAAGCGTGATCCGCTGAACACCTTCGCGCCGTCGCGGTAGCCGAGCAGCGCCGTGCGCAGGCCCCGGTTGGCCTTGAGCAGCCGCTCCCGCCAGGTGTCGTCCGGATCGAGCGCGGCGCCGGCGACCATACGGCGGTACATCTCGGTCGCCATCTCGTCGAGCAGGGCCCGCTTGTCCTTGAAGTGCCAGTACAGGGCGGGCGCCTTCACGTCCAGCTCCTTGGCGATGGCGCGCAGGGTGAGGCCGTCCAGGCCCACCTCGTTCAGCAGTTTCAGCGCCGTGTCCGCGACCCGCCGACGGTCGAGGGGGGCGCGTCGTTCCGTTCTCACGGGAGACAGCTTGACAGCTTAACAACGTTAAGGGGATGCTCGGGCGCGACAGCCACTTAACGGCGTTAAGGAGAGCGTGATGGACACGGACGTTCTGATCGTCGGCGCGGGCCCCGCCGGCCTGACCCTCGGCATCGACCTGGCCCGGCGCGGAGTGGACGCGCTGGTCGTGGAGCGCGCGCAGGCGCTCTTCCCCGGCTCGCGCGGCAAGGGCTTCCAGCCCCGCACGATGGAGGTCTTCGACGACCTCGGCGTCGTCGACGCGATCCACGCGGCGGGCGGCACCTACCCGATCGGCATGATCTGGAAGAACGGCGAGCGGGTCGGCGAGCACCACATGTTCGACCCGGCCGAGCCGAGCGAGGACTCGCCGTACAACAGGGCGTGGATGGTGCCGCAGTGGCGCACGCAGGAGATCCTGGCGGCACGGCTCGCGGAACTGGGCGGCGAGGTCGCCTTCGACCACGAGGTCGTCGGTGTCTCGCAGGACGACGAGAGCGTCACCGCGCACCTCGCCTCGGGCCGGACGGTGCGCGCCCGCTACCTGGTCGCGGCGGACGGCGGCCGGTCGGCGGTGCGCCGCGCGCTGGGCGTCGGCATGACCGGCGAGACCGTCGACCCGGGCCCGACGCTGGTGGCGGACGTCCGGATCAACGGCCTGGACCGGGACAACTGGCACGTCTTCCCGCCGCGCGAAGGCGACGACCTCCTCGCCGTCTGCCCCCTGGCCGGCACCGAGGACTTCCAGGTGATGGCGCGGTTCCCGGAGGGCGCGGACGTGGACACCTCCCCGGACGGCGTCCGCGAGGTCGTCGCGGAGCGCTCGCACATCGCCGCCGAGGACGTGACCGAGGTCCGCTGGACCTCCGACTTCCGGCCGCGGGCGGCCCTGGCCGACCGTTTCCGCTCGGGCCGGGTCTTCCTCGCCGGCGACGCGGCGCACGTGCACTCGCCCGCGGGCGGTCAGGGGCTGAACACCAGCGTCCAGGACGCCTACAACCTGGGCTGGAAGCTGGACGCGGTGCTGACGGGCAGCGCCCCGGCCACGCTCCTGGACAGCTACGAGGAGGAACGGCGCCCCGTCGCCGCGGAGATGCTCGCCCTGTCGACCGCCGTCCACCGCGGCGAGGTGCGGCGCGGCGCGGCGACCCGGCAGCTGGGGATCGGGTACCGGGACTCGTCGCTGACGGTGGAGACGCGGGGCGCCGTCGACGAGGGTGCGCTGCGGGCCGGTGACCGCGCGCCCGACGGGAGGGTGGCCGGCGTACGGCTCTTCGACGCGTTCCGGGGGCCGCACTGGACGCTGCTGGCGCTGGGCACGGACGCCCCGGCCGAGGACCTCGGAGCGGTACGGGTCGTGCGCGGACCGGCCCACGGGGCGTACGGGACGGGGGCTTTCCTGGTCCGGCCGGACGGCTACGTCGGATGGGCGGCCGGGACCGCGGACGGCTTCGCGGAGTACCTGTCCCGCATCGGCCTGCGCTGACGGGCGCCGGCTACGCGCTCGCCACCGACAGCTTCACCGCGAAGCCCAGGAACAGCGCGCCCGCCGCCGAGGTGGCCCCCGCCGACAGCCGCTTGCGGCGGCGGAAGGCGGCGGCCAGCCTGGTGCCGCTGAAGATCAGCGCGCTGAGGTAGAGGAAGCTGAAGAACTGGGCGAAGGCGCCGAGGACGACGAAGGACAGGGCGGGGTAGGCGTAGCCCGGGTCGACGAACTGCACGAAGAAGGCGACGAAGAAGAGGATCGCCTTCGGGTTGAAGAGGCTGACGACCAGCGCCCGGCGGAAGGGCCGTTCGTCCCCGGCCACGGGGGCGGCGGCGTCCGGCGCCGCCTGTTCCCGCCGCGTCCGCCACATCGTCCACGCGGCCCGCATCATCCCGACCGCGAGCCAGGTGAGGTATCCGGCGCCGGCGTACTTCACGATCCCGAACAGCACGGCGTTGGCCTGGAGCAGCGAGGCCACCCCGGCGGCCGACAGGGTCATCAGCACCGTGTCCCCGCACCAGACCCCGGCGGCGGCCGTGTACCCGGCGCGTACGCCCCGGCGGGCGGCCACGGAGAGGACGTAGAGGGAGTTGGGGCCGGGCAGCAGGACGATGAGGGCCAGGCCCGCCAGGTAGGTGGGGAGGTCGATGACGCCGAACATGGAGGGAGTGTCGCACGGGAGTGCGACACTCCGCCCCGGCGTTCCAGCCGTCGGCACGGACGCCCGCGCGGCGCGTCCGACGGGTGGTCAAGAGCCCGCGCGGCGCGTCCGACGGGCGGTCGGGGACTCGCTCAGAAGGCGTCCGAGGGCACGTACGTCCCCCACACCTCGCGCAGCGCGTTGCACACCTCGCCCACCGTCGCCCGGGCGCGCAGCGCGTCCTTCATCGGGTAGAGGACGTT
>NZ_JBIWJA010000047.1:0-54562 GCF_044764905.1 Streptomyces sp. NPDC093586
CCATATCGGGGTGGACACCCTCGGCCTGCTCCTGGCTGTCCGGGTGAGCGCGGCGAGCGTTTCCGACAACGTCGGCGGCATGCGCCTGATGTCCCACATCGCCGCCACTCACCCTCGCGTGACCAAGGCATGGGCCGATATCGGCTACCGCACCAAAGCCATCGACCACGGCGCCCGCCTCGGCATCGACGTGGAAGTCGTCCACCGCGAACCCGGAAGCAAAGGCTTCAAGGTGATTCCGCGCCGCTGGGTGGTCGAGCGGACCTTCGGCTGGCTCATGCACCACCGTCGACTCGCCCGCGACTACGAAACCCACCCCCATCGCTCCGAAGCCATGATCCACGTCGCCATGATCGACCTCATAAGCCGCAGACTCGCCCGAGAAAGCACCCCGAACTGGCGCGACACCTGAAGCTCGAACCAAACAACCCTGCCGGGACAAAACGCTCTTTTAGCCCGGAAAGGCAGACGGTGCATCCGAGGGAGCAGGACCCGCGCACTCAACCGCGGAGATCCCCTGCACCACGCAGCGGGACGCCATCAGTCCGGTCCGCTTGCGCACGTCGGCGGGTGCGTCCGTGGCGAACCGGGCAATGCCGGCCAGGCTGGTCGCCCCGCCCAGGACCGCGAGCAGGCACAGGGCGAGCAGAGAACCCAGCCGGTGACGGCGGCACCATACCCGTCTCGGATCCGGGAGCCGGTCCAGCATCTCGCGGAGCGAGGTGAGTTCCTCGGGCGGGCGGCACGGGTCGATGACCCCGCAGTGGCGCTGCAGGACACCGATCAGGGAGGATGACACCCGAACGCGCCCCCTGTCCGTGGGCAAAGACTTCGAGAACCTTGATCATCAGAGGTCGCGTTCGCCATCTCCAACCTGGACAGCTCCCCCCCCATCTCGCCGTAGACAGCTCCAATCGGCACGTCTCGCCGAGTGAGAACGCGTCAGCCCTGGGTCAGGCCTTCCCCGGTGACGACCTGGTGGAGCGCAGGTTGGCCTCGGGCGTGCCTGCGTCCGCGGGATGTACTGCCCGCAGACGGGTGAACGAGGCAGCCGCGAAAATGCATGCCCAGGTGGTCGCGACGAAAGGCGCGGTCAACACGGGCAGACCGATCGGCGCGAGGACTGTGGCGAACATGGCGTAGACCACGACACTGGCCACGGCGGCGAGCGCCGCGAGGACTGCCGACCACAGGCTGAGCAGGTAATAGAGACCACCCAGGGCAATCGCGGTCAACACCGCGTTGTAGCCCGGAATCCCCTCGTGCAGAGTGCCGGCCGGCATGCCGAAGGCCCACCCGATTCCCAGGCCGATCAAACTGCCGATGGCCGCCACCACGGCCGATAGCCGTGAGTTCACCAGGATGCCGACCAGGAAGGCCGCCCCCGTCCACAATCCGGTTTGCAGCAGGACCTGGGAGAAGCCGTTGAAGAATCCGAAGAGAAGGTCAGACGGCGTCAGGGCCCCACTGGTGTGCGGGGTCCCGACCGGGAGGTGTGGTCGGGCAAAGGCGGGTGAACCCGTGAAGTGGCTGAACTGGCGCAGGCCGGCGAGGAAGGTCCACGCGGTCAGCACAAAAACCGCCGTCAGGGTGGGGAGGTGCTCGGAGCTGAGGAAGTCGCGGGTGGCGGCGGTGAGGACTGGTACCGCCATGGAGGCGAGAACCACATAACCGACCAGCGCGTAGCCGTGCTTCACGTAGGTGGCCAGGCCAACGGCCGTCAGGGTTCCGTTGAAGCCGTAGAAGCCCCGCTGCACCGTCGAGCGGTCGACACCGGCCGCCAGGGCTGTGGCCGTGGAGACCGCCACTCCCAGCAGGGCATAGAGGCCGACCACGCAGTTGCTCAGGAAGACGCCCACCAGGAACAGCAATCCGGAGAGAGGGTTGTTCTGCAAGAACACCTGCCCGACACCGCGCAGAACGGCATCGACGAAACCACCCACAGGCGACTTTGAGACGCCTGTCAGGAAGCACGTCGCCATTGCGACTCCTACGTCAGTGGTCCGGCGTGCTGGCTTCCTTGTGGGGCGAGACGCAGCGCGACTGGTCGGATTGCAGCCCTCCGGATCTCCCCCTGGGGCGAAGGCGAGTCACGGAAAAGAAGTATGCACCTATTTAGTGAAGATAAACCGACTCGTGGCGCTATGAGGAGTAATCGTCATATTCCCCAAGAGGGGCGTACGGATCGTGTGGACCGTATGCGTCCCTCCGGGAGGCAGGGGGCGGCGCCCACCTCGATTGCATCGCTGGAAGATGGGTTCCTCCGGTTTCGCGCAAGTCGCCGGTGCGGCGGAACGTCGCCCACGAGCGGGTGTGGCCAGTGGGTGGCCGCCTCGACGCATTCGTCGGAGGCGCCGCCGACGGCCGTGCCGTCTTCGCCGGCCGCGACCGAGGTGACGCTCGGTCGCCGGCCACCCGATGGCCCAAGCCGAGACGACCGGGCGTCATCCGGAAGGTATATATGGCTCATATGACGTTTTCATCATATTCCGGGCGTCCTGGGAGTCGGGCACCGACGTCACGATCGCTTCCGGAAGTGCTCTCCGGTGGCACGTGACGAGCTGCCGGGATGACGGCCGGACCCCACCGCGGACGGAAGACGAGGAGAGGTGCGGATGACGGTGAAGAAGGACGCGAAAGGATCCTCGTCGAAGCGGGATGAGGGGAAGCGGAAGGCGGCGAAGCCCTCGGAAGGAGGAGGGGCGGTCCGCAGCGCGTCGGCCCCGGGCACCGAGACCTGGCTCTCCTCCCTCATGCTCTCCCCGCGTGAGACCGAGAAACTGGTCGTCTACCAGGTCGCCGAGCTGGCCCGGCGGCGACTGGGCCGGGGCACCAAGCTGAACTTCCCCGAGGCGATCGCGCTGATCTGCGAGGCGCTGATGGAGGCAGCCCGGGACGGCAAGACCGTCGCCGAGGCGATCGAGTCGGGCAAACAGGTCCTGACCCGGGACGACGTCATGCCCGAGGTGCCCGACATGGTCACCCTGGTGCAGGTCGAGGCCACCTTCAAGACGGGCACCCAGCTGGTCTCGGTACCCCACCCCATCCCGTGACGCCCCATCCTGTGCCCCGTCGTCCCGTGACCTGCGGTCCCGTGACACCCCGCCCACCGGGCACGCCCGCCCGTACCGAGGCCGGATCCCCAGCCGGGCCGGCGAGTCCTCCGTGGAGGCCCTTGTGAATGTCCCTGGCGAATGGCTGCTCTCCGACGAGCCCGTGGAGATCAACACCGGTCGGCGCACCGTGCGGATGAAGGTGCGCAACACCGGGGACCGCCCCGTGCAGGTCGGTTCCCACTTCCACTTCTTCGAGGTCAACCGGGCGCTGGAGTTCGACCGGACACAGGCGCTGGGGATGCGGCTGAACGTGCCTGCCGGTCAGGCCATCCGTTTCGAGCCGGGAGACGAACGGGACGTCGAACTCGTCGAGTTCGGCGGGACGCGGCGGGTGACCGGCTTCAACGGGCTGGTCGACGGAGCGGTCACGGCCCGGCGGACCGTCGAGCGGGCACGAGTACGCGCGGCGGAGCACGGGTTCACCGGTGAGGGTGGTCCGGGGACAAAGCGCTCCGGAACCGTTTCCGACGAGGTGGCGGAGGACGGGCGATGACCTCGATCCCGAGGCGGACCTACGCCTCCCTGTACGGGCCGACCACCGGCGACCGGTTCCGCCTGGCCGACACCGACCTCATCGCCCAGGTGGAGCGCAGCCTGCTGGTGCCGGGGGAGGAGGTCGTCTACGGCGGGGGCAAGACGGTCCGGGACGGCATGGGACAGGCCCCGGGCCTGCGCAACGCCGACGGCGTCCTGGACATGGTGATCACCGCGGCGGTCGTCATGGACCCCGTGCTGGGCATCGTCAAGGCCGACATCGGCATCAGGAACGGCCGGATCGCGGGGATCGGCAAGGCCGGCAACCCCGGTGTGCAGGACGGTGTGGACCCCGCTCTGGTGGTCGGCCCGGGCACCGAGGTGATCTCCGGTGAGGGGCTGGTGGCCACCGCCGGCGCGATCGACGCGCACGTGCACTTCCTGACCCCGGCGCAGGTCCCGCACGCGCTGTCCAACGGGATCACCACGCTCATCGGCGGAGGCACCGGTCCGGCGGACGGGTCCCGGGGCACGACCTGCACCCCGGGGCCGTGGAACATCGCCCGGATGCTGGAGTCCACCGCGACACTGCCGGTGAACATCGGTCTGCTCGCCAAGGGCAACAGCAGCGGACCACCGGCGCTGCGCGAACAACTGGAAGCCGGCACCTGCGGGTTGAAGGTGCACGAGGACTGGGGCGCCACCGCGTCGGTCATCGACTGCGCGCTGAGCGTCGCCGACGAGTACGACGTGCAGGTCGCCATCCACACCGACTCCCTCAACGAGTGCGGCTACCTCGCCGACACCATCGACGCGATCGACGGCCGGACGATCCACACGTACCACACCGAAGGGGCCGGTGGCGGGCACGCCCCGGACATCATGGCGATCGCCGCGCTGCCCCACGTGCTGCCGTCCTCCACGAATCCGACCCGGCCGTACACCGTCGACACCAGCGACAACCTCTTCTACATGACGATGGTGACCCACCACCTCAACCCGCAGAACCCCGAGGACGTGGCCTTCGCCCAGTCCCGCATCCGCGGGGAGACCCAGGCGGCCGAGGACGTCCTGCAGGACAGGGGAGTGCTCTCCATGTTCTCCTCGGACTCGCAGGCCATGGGGCGCATCGGGGACACCGTGACCACGGCATGGCGCACCGCGGACAAGATGAAGCGCCAGACCGGCAAGCTCGAGGGCGACCCCGCGGAACACGACAACAACCGGATCCTGCGCTACCTGGCCAAGTACACGATCAACCCCGCCCTCACCCACGGCGTCGGGCACCTGATCGGCTCCCTGGAGCCCGGCAAGGTCGCCGACATCGTCCTGTGGCCGACCAACACCTTCGGGGTCAAGCCGAAGTACGTCATCAAGGGCGGCCTGGTCGCCTGGGCCACCATGGGCGACCCGAACGCCTCCATCCCCACCCCGGAACCGGTCATGCTGCGCCCCATGTTCGGCACCGAGGGCAAGGCCGTCGGACGCACCTCGATGACGTTCATGTCCCAGGCGGCGGTCGACGCGGGCGTCCCCGACCGGCTCGGCCTGGACCGGTGGGTGGAACCGGTGCACGGCTGCCGCACCATGAGCAAGCAGCACATGGTCCGCAACAACGCGACCCCGGAGATCCGCATCGATCCCGAGACCTATCAGGTCTACGTCGACGGGCAGTTGGCCACGGTGGACCCGGCCGACCGGGTCGCGATGTCCCAGCTCTACTACATCGTCTGATGACCGGCGCGCAGACCTCTCCGTCCGGAACGGCTCCGGTACGCGCCGCGCCCGGCCCGTCGCGGCGGCGCACCGCGGGCGGTGGCCGGGCGCGGGACGGCGGGCTGCGGGCGTTCCTCGGCAGTCTCCAGCTGGCCGACTCCGCCTTCCCCAGCGGCCGTTACACCCTGTCCCACGGGCTGGAGGCGTTCGTCCAGGCCGGTCTGGTCGACCGCTCGACCCCGCCGCAGGTGCTGGCGGACCTCCTGGCCGACCAGATCCGCCACGGGATCGGCCCCTCCGACGGGACGGCACTGGCCTGCGCGCACCGCGCCGCCGGCGAGGCGGACGGGACGGTGTCGGCCGGACGGGCCGACACCCGGCTGAGCGAGGTCAAACTGCCGCGGGAGGTACGGGAGAGCTCGGTGCGCACCGGCCGGGCGCTGCTGGCCACCGCCACCGCGGCCTTCGGTGACGAGACGGTCGCCGCGTACGCCCGGCAGGTGCGGTCCGGCCGGTGGCCCGGCAACGCCGCGGTCGTGCTCGGCCTGGTCACCGCCTCCCTCGGCATCGACCGCGAACACGCCGTCGCCGGGGAGCTGTACTCCTTCGCCTCCGGCTGGCTCACCGCCGCGGTCCGCCTCGCCGTCATGGACCACCGCGCCGCCCAGGCCCTGCTCCACAGGGTCACACCCGTCCTGGCGGAGACGGCCCGTGCCTCGTGCGCGGCCGGTGTCGACGACATCACCGCCTGCACCCCGCTGATCGACATCATGAGCATGCGACACGAACGCGCGTCCCTGCGCCTCTTCATGAGCTGACCGGACGACCACCACGGACCCGCCAGGAGGAACTCCATGGGGCACACCCGTCCTCACTCCCACGACGACGCTCCCGCCGCCGGGCAGGACATGCCCCGGCTGGGCGGCAGCGTGCCGAGGGTCGGCATCGGCGGCCCGGTCGGATCGGGGAAGACCGCGCTCATCGAAGCACTCGTCCCCCTGCTCCTCGCACAGGGCCATTCCCCCGTCGTGGTCACCAACGACATCTTCACCCAGGAGGACGCCGAGCACGTCCGCTCGACGCTGGCCGGCGTCCTGGATCCCGCCCGGGTGGTGGGAGTGGAGACGGGCTCCTGCCCGCACACCGCGGTACGCGACGATCCCACCATGAACCTCGACGCCACCGAGGAGCTCACCGCGCGCTTCCCCGACGCGGACCTGGTCCTGCTCGAGTCCGGTGGCGACAACCTGACCCTGACCTACAGTCCGGCACTGGCCGACTACTTCGTCTTCGTCATCGACGTCGGCGAGGGGGACAAGATCCCCCGCAAGCGCGGTCCCGGAGTCACCCACTCCGATCTGCTGGTCATCAACAAGATCGACATCGCCACCCATGTGCGGGCGGACCTCGCGGTGATGGACCGGGACGCCCGCGCCGTCCGTGAGGGCCGCCCGATCGTGTTCACCGACTGCTACGGCGGTACCGGTCTGAGCGAGGTCGTCGAGCACATCCGCGCGGCCGTCCTGCGCGGATCCGGCCCGCCCGCACCGTCGGCCCCGTCCGCCCCGGAGCGCGGATCCGGCCGGACGGAGGGGCGGACCACGGGCCCGTCCCGGTGAGCCCTCCCGCGGTGACGGCGAGACCGGAGCGCCGGGACGAGGCGTGGTACACCCCGGCACACCTGCCCGAGGCGGTGAAGGCGTTCGACACCCCCCTGGCCGGTGTGGCGGTGGGCCGCGCGGGCAAGACGGGGCTGCTCGAACTCGACCTGGCACCGGTCGCCGGGGCCACCAGAATCGTGGGGCAGTACCACCAGGCTCCGCTGTACATCTTCCAGCCGATCCATCTGGACCCCCACAGGCCGGACATGGCCTTCGTCTACCTGCAACAGGCCGGTGACGGGCTGGTGCAGGGCGACCGCTACCGCATCGACGTCCGGGCGGCGCCCGGGGCCGCCGTCCACCTCACCACCCAGACCGCCACCAAGATCTACGGCATGCGCGCCAACCTGGCCACCCAGCTCGTCCACCTGACCGTCGGCCCCGACGCGGTCCTGGAGTACCTGCCCGACCCCGTCATCCCCTTCAGGGGTTCCCGCTTCTTCGGCCGGACCTGTCTGACCGTCGACCCCAGCGCCACGGTGGTCCTCGGCGAGATCCTCCTGCCGGGGCGGGTCGCCTTCGGCGAGTCGCACGACTACGACCTCTACTGGTCCGAGGTCCGGGTACGCGAACCCGGCGGGAAACCCCTGTTCCGCGACGTGCTGAACCTCGTCCCGGCCACCGCGTCCCCCACGTCGCCCGGTCGCCTCGGCCCTCACCGCGTACACGCCACGCTCCACGTACTCACCCGGCGGGAGCACCCCTCCGCCCTCTGCGCCGCGGTCGATTCCGCTCTCGGCGCCCACCCCGGGGTCCTCGCCGGGGCGAGCGAGTTGCCCGGTGCCTGCGGAATCACCGTCCGCCTCCTCGGCCCGGCGTCCACCACCGTCGCCGCCGCCCTGGGAGCGGCGTGGAACGCGGTCCGCCTCCGCCTCCTCGGGGCTCCCGCTCCCGATCTGCGCAAGGGGTGACGACAACCCAGGCCCAGCGGGACCGGGCGGGCCGGGAGCAGATCGCGAATCGACATGGCGCGGCTCCCTCGGGACGGCGGTGAGACCGGAACGCGGGGGCGGACGGTCACGTGCTCTCCTGTCTCGACGACGGCAGGAGGAACTGGCGAAGGCTGGGGCCACCGACATCAGTCAGCACCGTCTTCGCCCGGGTCCCGTTGCGGCTGTTGCCGCTGCCCCGGCCTTCGGCCTCGTGCTTCTCGTATCCGAGGTGATCGGTGATCTCGCCCTCCAGGGCGGACTCCAGCCCCCGCTTGGTCAGCTGCCGGAGCAGCCCGCCCTCCCCAGTCAGCTGCAGGCCCTCCGACCGGGCCCGGTCCACAAGCATCGCCACCAACTGCTCGTCACTCGCCGCCACGGCCTCCGCCGCCGGCTCGCTGCCCGGTATCTGCTCGATGGTGGTGTCGCTCATCTGGCGTCTCCTTGATCATCGGATCCGCCGATCAGTGAACACTCCCGCTGGTGAGGGCCTCCGGAGGCAAGGGTCATTCGTCCGGGTGGTGATGGGACCCTGAGCGGCTTTCGTTGCGCTGAATGGGGGACGCACCCTCTAGCGTGCAGGCGTGACGACTTTGAACAACCCACCGCGTGAGGCAGAGCAGCCGTTCATGTGCCCGGACGTGAGCGGGATACGCGTGGTGGTCACGGGGGCCACGGGGTTCGTGGGCCGTCGTTTGTGCCGCCGGATTGTTGAGGGCGGTGGCCGGGTGACGGCGCTGGTGCGGCCGCAGTCCGATCGCCGGGTGCTGGACGGTTGTCCGGTCGACGTCGCCGTAGTGGATCTGCTCACCGGTTCGGGGGTCTTGGAGGCTGTCTCGAGCGCGGATGTGGTGGTTCACCTGGCGGCTGCGGTGCGGGCTGCGTCGCGTGCCGAGTTCCGACTGGCCAACACCGTGGCGACGGGTGTGCTGGCGGGCGTGCTGGCTTCCTCGGGTGCGCCGCCGCGGCTGGTGCTGTGTTCGTCGCTGGCCGCGGCTGGTCCCGCGCCAGCGCCGCGGCGGGCGCGGCGTGAGGAGGACCGGGCCCGCCCGGTGTCGTGGTACGGAGTCAGCAAACTGGCCGGGGAGCAGGCGGCACGGCGGTTCGCCGGGCAGGTGCCGACCGTGATCGTGCGCCCTCCGATCGTCTACGGGCCGTCCGATGTGGCGTTCGTACCGAGCCTCGCCGCGATGGCCCGTACACGGGTGGCGGTGCGGCCCGGCCCGGCGGCTCGCGTCTACTCGGTGCTGCACGTGGACGATCTGTGCGACGGGCTGATCGCCGCGGGCTTGCAAGGGCGTACCGCTGGTCCGGGCGAGTCCCACAGCGGTGTCTATCACCTGTGCGACGGGGGTGAGTACACCCTTGCCGACCTGGTGCGGACGGCCGGTGCGCTGCTGGGCTGTGGCAGGCCGCTGGTGCTGCCCGTGCCATCGGCTGTGGTGCGGGCGGCCGGTGTGGTGAGTGAGGAGGTCGGACGGCTGCGGGGCGGTGTGCCGGTGTTCAACCGGGACAAGGCGCGCGAGGCGGTGGCCGGATCATGGACCGCCACTGCGGACCGCGCATACAGGGATTTCGGGTTCCGGGCCCGGGTGGGGCTCGAAGACGGACTGCGAGAGGCTTTCAAGGAGATGCTTCATGGCTGAGACCACCGAGCTGGCCCCGGCAGCGGCGAGCACGCCGTCGCGTCACGCGGCACGGAGAGGGCTGGGGCAGCTGACGGTCGCGGTCATCGGTATGTCCGGGCTGCGCCTGGACCAGCCCGGACGCCGTGTACTGCGCGCCTTGGTCTGGGCCTGTGTGGTGGCCGCCGGTTTCGCCGCCGAGCAGCAGATCCGTGCCGCCGCAGACAGCGGTGCGGTGCGATGGGCAGCGGTCGGGTACACGGTGGTGATCGCGGTCCTGTACTACGGCGGCCTGATCGCCGTACTGGACACGGCGGTTGCCCGCCGCCTCACTCGTGCCCTCGGTGAGGCGCGAGCGGTCGAAGGGTTCGACTTCGTGCTGGGGCTGCTGTTTCTGCAGCAGGGCTTGTGCCAGGGGCTGCTGATGGCGGCCTTCCCTGGCCAGTTGCCCGAAGTGGGCGTCGAAGGTCTGTGGGTCGTGCTGGGCGTGGTGCTGGGCATCGTGGGCTTCGGCACGAAGCTGTGGGCGACCTGGCTGACCGGCCTGAACACCTACTATTGCCGGGACATGTTCCTGGGACGGGCCGACGCGACGGACGGGTTCGTGGTCCGCGGTCCCTACCGCTGGCTGCGCAACCCGATGTACGGGGTCGGAAACCTGCACGGCTACGGCGTGGCGCTGTGCTACCGGTCGGTGGCCGGGCTGGTGTGCGTGGCGGTGTTCCAGGCACTGATCTACGTCTTCTTCCTCGTGCGGGAGAAGCCGTTCATCGTCCGTACCTACCTCGGCGGCACTACCGCCTGAAACGCTCTGTGGGACAGCCCCGTTGGCCGTGGCGGCCCCACACTCCTGGCTCCGCACGCCGGATGCGGGTCAGACTCCACGCAGGATGAGTGCGGCGTTGGCTCCCCCGAAGCCGCACGCGGTACTCAGAACGGCGCGCAAGCGCGCGGGTCTCGGGGCTTTGCTGACGATGGCGAGGTCGACGGCGTCGTCCTGGTTGTCGAGGTTGGCCGCGGGTGGGATGGCCTGGTGCCGCAGGGCCAGCAGGGCACAGGCGGCCTGGATGGTCGCCGCCGCCCCCAGTGAGTGCCCGAGCAGGCTTTTCAGGGCCGTGACCGGCGGCGACGTGGAAGAGAAGGCGTGGCTCAGGGCGCGGGCCTCGGCAAGGTCTCCGGCCCGGGTGGAGTTCGCGTGCGCACTGACGTGATCGATGTCGGCGGGCGTCAGGCCCGCATCGGCCAGGGCTGTCCTGGTGGCCTGCTGCAGGCCGTGCCCGTCGGGGTGGGGGTTTGACAGGGTGGTGGGCGTCGGCAGAGGCGCCGTACCCGGCGACGACACCGTGGAGGGCGGCACCGCGGGCGCGAGCATGGTCACCGCGTTCGAGGACCAGGACTGCCGCACCTTCACTCAGGACGAAGCCGTCGCGGTTCCGGTCGAAGGGGCGGGAGGCCCCGGACGGATCGTGCCGGCGGGTGGACAGGGCACCCAGGCGGGCGAAACTGATGGCGCTGATGGGGGAGCGGCCGGATTCCGTACCGCCGGCCACGACGATGTCGCAGGTGCCGGAGCGGATGAGAGCGCGGGCGATGCCGATGGCGTGAGCCCCTGAGGCACAGACGCTGGAGACGGTGGAGTTGGGGCCTCGGTAGTCGAGGTGAGCTGCCACTTCTCCGGCTGCCATGCTGGACACGCTCCGTGGCGGAGCCAGTGGGGACACCAGGTGGTGTTCACCGGTCTGAAGGAGCTCGAAGACCCTTCCGTATCCCGTGAGGCTGTTGGAGCCGACGCCGAGGACGACGCCGATGCGGGTGGGTTCGGCGGACCCGGGTGCGAGGCCCGCCTCCTGGGCGGCCTCCTGTGCGGCGGCGAGCGCGAAGTGGATGAAGGCGTCGGTGCGCCGCACGGTGCGTCGCGTGAGGTGATCGCATGCGTCGAAGTTCTGTACGGGTCAGGAGAAGTCCACCGGTAGCCCGGCCAGGAGCGGACCGTGGGCCGTGGTGAAGGACCGCCCTGAACACAGGCCCCGCCAGGTCGAGCCGGCGCCGGCGCCGACCGGTGTGACCAGCCCGATTCCCGTGATGGCGATGTCGAGGGTCACGGCGTGCCCGTGGCGGACGGAGCGGCCTCAGCGCTGGAGGACTGCTCGGCCAGTACGTGCGTGAAGTCGGCGATCGTGGTCGCGGGCGTGACATCCAGGCTGCCCACCAGGTCGACTCCGTGGCGCTCGGCGAGAATGGCGGCGAATTCGGCCAGGTCCAGGGAGTCCATTCCTATGTCCAGCAGGGTGGTCTGCGGGGTGATTTCCTCCTCACCCATTCCAGTGATGTCGACGAGGATCGAGACGACGTTGTCATACCTGAGCGGCATGGGTGGCCTCCAGGGCGGGGCGGGCATGGGCGGCGAGGCATGAGCACGGCTGGCTGTGGCGCACACAGCGTGCGTACAGGCGGTGGCGTTTGTGGATCGTGGCGCCGGCGGCGGCAAGCGGTTTGTTGGCGGCCTGGTTGTCCTCCAGGACCCAGGACACGTCGATCTCGTTCCAGCCGCGCATGAGGGCGCCGGCCGCTACATCGGCGACCAGGGCGAGCGTGGCTCCTTGGGCACGGCTGCCTTCGCGGACTCCGAGGGCCATCAGCCGACCGCGGGTGATGGCGCGGCGGCCCCGCCACACGCGCCAGGCTCCGACCGGCCAGCCGTAGCGGGTCAGGTGTCCCCGGGCGGGCGCCAGGGCCTGGTTGAAGTCGGGCAGCAGGACGCTGAAGCCGAGGGGGGTTCCCTCGTGCTCGACGATGCGGACGCCGGTGGGGGCGAGCAGCCGGATCTGCCGAGCCAGATAGGTGAACTCCGCGTCGGTCGCCGGCGCGAAGCCCCAGTTGTCCTGCCAGCACGCGTGATACAGCTCCCGCACGAGATCGGACTCGCTGCCGAAGCGGCGCCAGTTCGCTGCTCGCACCGTCAGGCCGCCCTTGCGCCGAGGCATGTCGCCGTAACGGGCCCACCGTTTGAGCTTGGGGCTGGTCGGGGACAGCCGCCACGACAGCAGTTCCTTGACCGGGGTGAAGCCGCCCGCGGCGAACAGGTCCGGGTAGTAGGGAGGGGTGTAGGGCATGCCGATGCGGGGGGCGTCGTCGAAGCCGTCGACGAGCAGTCCGCACTCGTGGTGCATGTTCGGGTTCATCGGGCCCGTCACGCTCTGCACGTCCCGCTCCCGCAGCCAGGCCACTGCCTGCTCCCACAGGGCGCGAGCCACGGCGGGGTCTTCGGTGCACTCGAAGAAGCCCACGTGGCCTTGGCGTTGGCGGGCTGGTCCGTCCGGGCCGATGATGGCCGCGACTCGGCCCACAGGTGTTCGGCCGCGGCGAGCCAGGAAGTAGCCGACGTCGCTCTGGCGCAGGTAGGGGTTGCGGCGCGGGTTGAGGAACTGCCGCCGCTCGACTTCCAGCGGGGCGACCCAGTGCGGGTACGCCCGGTACAGCTGGTAGGGCAGCTTGATGAAGTCATCCATGTCGGCGCGGCTGCCGACCATCACGATGTCGGCAGCGCCTTGCGGGGGCTGGGGAGCGCGCATCAGGCGGGACACGGGATCGGCTCCGCTGCCGCGCCAGTGATGTCGGTGGTCGGCAGGAGGTGGCCCACGACCTCCAGGATGTGGTCGATGTGTGCTTCGGTGTGGGCCGCGGTGATGGACAGTCGCAGCAGGGACTGTCCCGGCGGGGCGGCCGGCGGCAGGAACGGCGCAGCGAACACCCCGGCCTTCAGCATCGCCTGCCAAGTGCGCAGGCATCGGTCGGCATCGCCGGCCGGGAGCGTGACGATGGGGCTGGCCCAGTGGGGACGGGCGTATCCCAGCTCGGCCAGTCCGTCGTGCAGACGGTCCGCCAGGCGTGCCAGTACGGCGCGCTGCTCGGGCTCGTCCCGGATGATGCGCAGCGCGGTGAGCGCCGCTGCGGCGGTCGGTGGCGGCATGGACGCCGAGTAGATGGTGGCCTGCCCGAACGCGCGGCAGTGCTCGATGAGTTCGGTGCTTCCGGCGATGTATCCGCCACCGGCCCCGAACGCCTTGGAGAAGGTCCCGGACAGTACGTCGATCTTCTGCTCGCAGCCGAGGTGCTCACCGGCTCCGCGCCCCGACGGCCCCAGGACGCCGATGTCGTGAGCCCCGTCGACGATGAGCATGCCCTCATGACGTCCGGCGAGATCGGCGATCTCCGGCAGTACGGCCAGTTCCCCGCCCAGCGAGAACGCTCCCTCGGTCAGGACCACCGGCGACAGACCCTGTCCCGACGCTTCCTCCAGCAGCCGCGCCAGGTGGCGGGGCGTGTTGTGCCGGAACCGGCGGTGCTTGGCGGCTCCGAGCCGCAACGCGTCGACGAGAGAGGCATGGATGTGCCGGTCGGCGATGACCGCGCGGTCCTCGCCGAAGAGGCAGGCCAGGGTGAGATTGGCCTGGAATCCCGTGGTGGCCAGCAGCACCGCCGGCCGGTGCAGGAAGTCGGCGAGTTCCTCCGCCAGTTGCGCGTGCACCGACCAGGTGCCGATCACCACGGGTGAGCCGGAACAGGAGGCGCCCAGATCACGCGCCGCGGCCGCGGCCGCCTCACGCACCCGCGGATCCGCCGCCAGGCCCAGATAGTCACCGGAGGCCGCGTTGATCGCCCGTAGGCCCTCGACGAAGACCTCCCCCGCAGCCGGCTGCCCTGTGATCCGGCAGTAGAAGGGGTAACGGCCGGCTTTTCTAGCCCTGTTGATGGCGGCCCAGGTAGCGGTCGCTCCACTCGCATCTGACATCGTTTACCCGCCTTGTCACAGCATGCATTTCAAGACCGCGGCAACCGTAGCCTATTGGAGTCATGCGATGACAAGCTGTAATTTCGAGTGTCTCCTATCCGGAGATCTGACACTCAACGTAAGGACATACGAGGTCCCTTGACCCCATCTGATCAGCGGAAACCCGCCACGCATCGAGGTCCTCACCCCGCGTCGGCGCCTCCCCGGACACTGCACAGAGGGCCCTCTCTCCCCGCACGGCTATCACCCGTTCGGACCACACCGTCGATCGCCCGCCGGACCCACCCCCGCCCGGCAGCCCGGCCCCTCCTGAGGGCCGTCGAGAAAGTAACCCTCGGGTACCTCTTCCTCGCTGCCACGGCGGTGGTCCTGGGCCGCGAGGCCGTACCGCACGCCGCGTGGCTGACGGGGGCCTACGCGGCCCTGGCCGGCTTCGTCCTCGGCTGCGCCGCGGCACACCGCTACTGGGCATCGCCAGCCCTGGCAAACGTGCGCGCGCTGTACCCGCTGGCCTGCGCGCCGCTGTTGTTCTCCGCGTCCGGCCCCCAGTCGCTTGCTATGCATGGCCGCCTGCGTGACGACGTCATGCTGGCCTGGGAACAGCACCTCTTCGACGCCTACCCCAACCTCCTGCTCGGCGACCTCGCCTCCCGCCCCCTCACCGAGGCCCTCAGCCTCAGCTACAGCTCCTACTACCTGTACTTCGTGCTGCCCCCGGCCTACTTCCTCGCCAAAGGCATGCACCAGGCCCTGCACCGCTACGTCCTTGCTCTGTGCCTCGCCCTCTACCTGTGCTTCCTCGGCTTCATGCTGCTGCCCCTCGCCGGCCCCATCACCGCGCTGGCCCCGGCGTTCACCCCCGACCAGTTGCACGGTTACCTTGCCCAGCCCCTCCAGGCGCAACTGATGGCAAGCGCCGACCCGCCCGGCACCTGCTTCCCCTCCTCCCACGTCGCCGGCGCCTGGGCAGCGGCGCTCTGCGTGCTGGCCGCCCCTGTACCGCCCCCCGCAAAAGGGCTGATGATCGCAGCCACCGCGCTGCTCACCGTGGCCGTGGTGTACTGCCGCTACCACTACGTCCTCGACGCTGCCGCCGGACTGGCCACCGCCGGACTGGCCTTCTTCCTCACCAGGCAGCTCACCCGCCGCGACAGCAACTGACCGCTGCGCCGTAGAGCGTCAGGGAGCCGCAGACGCCTCCGTGGGACTCTCAGCCACCATGTCCTGCCCGTGCTGTGGGGCGTTCGCTCCCTGGGTGACAGGCCGTTTGACCCATGCCGGGGCCCACCAGTTGGCCCGCCCGGTCAGCTGCATGAAGGCCGGCACCAGGATGCCGCGCACGAGCGTGGCATCGATCAGGACCGCCACTCCCAGCCCCACGCCCATCATCTTCAGTGTCGTGATGGCGGAACTCGCCAGTCCGGCCATGCTGATGGCGAAGACCCCGGCGGCCACGGTGATGAGCCGGCCCGTGCGGGCGATGCCCTCGATGATCGCCGCCCGGTGATCCCCGTCGGCGTCGTAGTGCTCCTTGACCCGGGCCAGCAGAAAGACCTCGTAGTCCAGCGACAGCGCGAACGCGATCGCACACAGCAGCGGCGGAATCGTCATGTCCAGGAAGCCCGTGGTCGTGAAGTCGCCTACCAGCCACCGAAAATGGCCCTCCTGGAAGATGTAGACCATGCTGCCCAGGCTGGCCGTCAGACTCAGCGCGGCCATCGCGACGGCCTTCAGCGGAATCAGCACGGACCTGGTGTACAGCAGCAGTGCGGCGAGCGTCGTGACTGCCATGAGCAGTACGGCCCAGGGCACCCCATCGGCCAGAGCCGTCTTCGCGTCGACGTGCCGGGCGGGCGAACCCCCCACCCAGCGCGGTCCGGGCGCGCGCAGCTCCCGCACTCGCTCCACCAGGCGTGCGGCCGCCGTCGACTGCGGATCCAGCCCCGTCGATGCCTTCAGCCACACTGCCTTCGCCCCATCCGGTACCGCCTTGAACACTGCGGTGCGGTGGCGGTCCTGGTAGCGGCCCGTCGGGGCGGTGACCTGGACGACGCCGGGCACCCCACTGATGCGCCGCGCATAGTCGTCCACCTCGCGGTCATCGGGCACCGGGGCCAGCAGGAAGACGAGCCCGCGGTCGGGCTGGACAGGGAAATCGGTACGGAGGCGTTCGGTGAACTCCCGGGCTTGTGAACCGGCGGGGAGCGCACGTTCGTCGGCGAACCCCCACTGGACCTGACCGAACGGCCACACCAACGCGGCCATCAGCACCGCGCAGCAGACCGCCCACGGCCAGGGCGCTCGGGTCACCCACCTGGCGAGTCGCCGCCAGGCCGGACTCGACGCCGCTTGGCGGTGCCCGATCCTGGTACCCAGCATCGCCAGCAGCGCCGGCAGCAGGACGACACTCGCCATCGCCGCCAGCAACACCACCGCGATCCCCGCCACGGCCATCGACCGCAGCCACGGGAACGGGAACACCCACAGCGCCAAGAACGCCAGGGCCACGACGCAGGCAGACACGAGCACACTGCGACCCGCAGTCCGGGCCGCCTCAACCGCGGCATCCGGCACCGCCAGCCCCCGCGCGCCTTCCTCACGGAAGCGAGTCACCACCAGCAACGCGTAGTCCACGGCCAGCCCGAAGCCCAGAGCAGTCGCGATGTTCAGCGAGATCGCCGACACCTCCATCACACCACCCAGCAGACGCAGGAACGCCCATGCCCCCGCCACCGCCAATGCCCCCACCAGCAGCGGAAAAAGCGCCGCAAGCCACGACCCGAAAGCGAAGACCAGGCAACCGAAGACGACCGGCGCGATCATCAGTTCCGCCCGCACCAGGTCGCGTTCACCCAGCTCGGCCGCCTGGATCCCGCCCCAGACCCGTCCGCCCGGCGACACCCGCAGCACCCCTTGCCGGCCCGTTACCCGGGGCACGAGCCGCGACGCGGCGCGCGCCTGCGCCGCCTCATCACCCTTCAGCGCGACACCGATCAGCGCCGACCGTCCATCGTGCGCTCGCATCGCGGGCGAACGGGACGTCCAGTACGCCTCCACCGCGGCCACTCCAGGTTGAGCAGCAACCCGCCGTGCCAGCGCCACCCCGTCCGAACGCGCCTGAGCCGAGTCGACCGACCCCTTCGACCGGACCCGCAGTACCAGCCCCGGATCAGCCCCCCCGAACTTCCGCAACAGCGCATCAGCATGCGCGGACTCCGTTCCCACGGAGTTGAACCCCCCCGTCGACAAGGCAGCCGTGGTGCCAAGCGCCGCCACGCACACCACAGCCACCGCGCACAGCACCGCCGCCCACACAGTGCGCATCGGAGCCCTGACACTGCGACAGGCCAGCCGGCACAGCCATCCGCCCCCGTCTGCACCCACGCCCACCTCCGGTCCCCCCGGCATCGCTCCGCTGCGACTCGGCGCACAACCGTCCGGCAGCCCGCCGGCATCACGGTCGTCACTCTCGGAACGGATGGTCACGAGAGTCCCCCTGCGTCGCTGGGGGCTGGATGCACGGCGGCCGGAGTAATCAGAATGGCGGCTGTGGCGCCAACGGCGCGGGGCAGACACACGAGCGGGGTTCCTCTCGAAGATCACGGACAAGTCGGCGATCTTCGTATCGGGCACTGTCTCCGTCTGTACGGGGTTTGACCGTTGACTCACCCTCCCGGGCGGCAAATCACATGATCGGCGGGGAGAGTTCAACCAGCATGCCCCCGCGGCTTGCGACACGCTCTGGCCCCTCGCGCTGACCGCGTGCGCGGTTCTGACCGAGCAACCTCCTTGACGTTCGCTGAGGGTGCCTCCCAGCTGCGGACGACACCGCGCCTCGTGCCATGGCCCCCTGGCGCACTCTCGCCGTCGGCGCCCTCCGCCTGACTGGCAAGACGGACAGCGCCTCCGCACTGCGGCACGACGCCCGCCCTCCCCGGACTCACCTGATCACGAAACGGGCACCATGTGACTACGCCGAAGCCCTGCGCCCGCTCCACGTCCCGCACCGTGCGGAGCTGCACCTCCAGGTCGCCCGTCCCGTGGTGGCCGAGACCGGACACGTCCCGGGTGAACCCCGGCACGAGGTCAACGTCCTTCGGGTCGACCTTCAGACAGACCAGCAGCTTGCTGCGCTGCGGCGGGCACCGGCAGGCGAAGTTCCGCAGCCGCTGATACACCCGGCAGGTCTTGCGCTCGACCCGGTTCACGCCGTCCCCGAGCCCAAGCAGTGCCTCGTCGACCACGTTCGCCAACGCCGCCATCGACGCGCCTTGGACGTCGTCCGCCGCTTGGACGACCGCCTGTCGGCGAGCCTGACGGGCCACCCGCGTGCCGCCGCTGACGGACGCCACGGTCGCAAGCCCGAGCAGGTCGCTGCCGAAGAGTCGGCAGCGGACCAGGTCGATCGACCTCCGGTGCTCGCGCACGGCATGCGCGTCGTAGCGGGTGAAGTCGCCGGCGATGCAGATCAGGCGTGGACCGCTCCGCAGGACCTGGGACGCAGCCTCAGGCGCCCCGTCGGCAGTGCTCGACGGGCCGAGCCGCGGATGCATCGGGCCAGCCGGCTTCCCCCCGACTGTGTGAGATTTCGTGAGACGTGAGAGGGTGCGGGGCGTGAGTGAGACAGTGCCGAACACCCTGCAATACCGCTTTGACGGGCCAGAAGAGGCCCCGGTCCTGATCCTCGGTCCCTCACTGGGTACCACATGGCACAGGTTGCAGAGACCGTCTACGGGTGTCCACGCCAGTCCATGGTGTGTGCGTTGTAGCAGGTCAGGGCTTTGCGGCCCGGTGGCGTCGGCGTAGTTGGTGACAGACGTGTGACAGGTCCGGTGACAGACCGAGGCCCCGCCGGGGGCATCCTTGGCGGGGCCTCTGCCCAGAGCCGTGAGACGAGTCCTCACCGGAGCGCAGGCGGGCAGGACGGCGGCCCTGACGCTGTCACTGCATGCGGCGCGGGCACCCGTTAACGGGACGGTCGGCTCAAGACCGCCCCGCGCTTGCCCAGCCCCGCTGCACTTCTCACCGCCACGCCGATGACAGCAGAGATACAGAAGTCCGGCTGACGTATCAGAAGTCGAGGTCCAGAGCCTTGACCTTGTCCCGCTCGCGCGTCGGGTGAGAGTCGCTGAAGACGAAGCAGCGAGTGTTCTTCAGAGTGTTGTCCTCCACCTTCGCCGTGGAGAAGATCACCACCGGGACGCGCTCGTCATCCCTGGAGCGGTCCATGAAGTCCGCACGGAAGTCGATGATGGGGGCGTCCTCGCCCCAACGCCCGAGGAAGTCCTCGACAACCGGCTGGTCGGCGTAGATGTGCCGGATGTGGTGGCCGACGTAGGAGGTCGGGTTGTCCGTCGCGCCGACGAGTGCGATGTCCTTCCAGTTCGCGTGCTCGACCGTGCCGTCCTCGGCGATGAGGTGAATCGCGACAGGGCAGGTGTCGTAGTAGGCCTTGAGCAGGTCCACAGACTTCTCGCCGACGGGTACGTAAGCGCTGCTGGGGGCATCAACCTGGTTGATCCACGACTGCGCGGTGGTGGCACCCTGGCCGTCCTGTGGGGCCGGCGTCGGGTGCGAGGTGACCGGGCGGAGTGCCCAGAAAGCGTAATCGGTGCCGCTGACCGCCGCGAAGCCGACGTTGGCGTAGCCGGAGGGGAAGTTCGGGTTGGCGAAGGCCGCGGCAATGTTCTCCACCGGCTTGCCGGCCTGCCGGTAGGCGGCGTAGTCGTTGATGCCGAGTGCGGCCGGGAGGTCCGTGCCCTTGGTGGCCTTCTCGCCCAGCAGCTCGGTGGCTGCCTTGTTGGCGATGACGACCTCTCCGTCGGCGGTGGTGACGATCAGGCCGGGGGATGCCCAGTTGAACAAGTCAAGGAACTGTTCGACGGACGGGTATGCAATGGTTGCGGTCATTTCGATGTCTCTCCTGGTGGGCGTTCAGAGAACCTTGCGGCTGTAGTTGAAAACCTGGCCTGTCGGGCCGTTCGACGGGAACTCGGCGATGGTGGCGATCCATTCCGCGACCGTGCGCGAGGACTTGAGCCAGTCGGTCCCGAAGCCCTCGTTGATCGCCCGGAGGACCTGTTCGTTCACCGCGCTGTCGAGGCCCGCCATTGTCATGGCGGTTGCCACGGGGCCGGGGCGCACTTCGTTGCTGACGATCCCGTCGTCCTTGAACTCGGTGGAGCAAGCCCGCATCAGCGTGGTCATGGCGGCCTTGCTCGCGGCGTAGGCGAAGCGGTCCGCCTGGTAGCCGTTGGCGAGGCTCGCGCCGACGAACGTCAGCGATCCACCGCCGGCCTGCTTGAGCAGCCCGCAGGTGGCCTGCGTCAGGTGGAGCGCGGTGGCCACGTTGACGGCGTACGTGTCCGCCACCGTCTCCCAGGGCAGCTTCGGCAGGTCCACCGGGGCCGGGGAGTAGCCGGCGTTGAGTACGACTGCTTTGACGCCGTGCTCCCTCGCCTGGGGTACGGAGGCAATGGCCTCGTGGACCGCGGTGGCGTCGCGCAGGTCAGCGGTGCGGTCGATGTATGCCTCGTCCTGTGCGAGCCGTGCGTTGCCGCGCCGAGAGAGGCCGACGACCGTGTATCCGCGCTCCAGCATGACCTCGGCCACGGCCTCGCCGATGCCCGAGGAGGTGCCGGAGACGACCGCGATGCGGGCCGGATCCTGCTCCATCAGACGGTCTCGCTCTGCGTCTGGAAGACGGCCTTGTCGATGGCGCGCAGGCTGCGCATCTTGTCGATGGTGATGACGCCCGGTTCCAGCTTGTCGCCGTGGATGCGCTCGATTTCCATCACCATCTGCACGAACTGCAGGCTCGTGACGAGACCCGACTCGATCAGGTCGGTGTCGTGGTCGAAGGCCGGCAGTTCGGCGTGCTGGGCCGTGATCCAGGCATGCAGCTGATCAATCTTGGTGGTCATGGGAGTTCCTTGTCGTCGGCCCGTGTGTACCGGGCGGCTTGAGGTGCTACTTGGTGGTGAACCGGACGGTGAAGTCGACAGGGTGAGCGAAGGCCTGGCTTTCCAGGGCCCGCGAGTCCTGGGTGACCGCGACCTGCGAGCAGCGACCGGCAATCGAGTCGATCAGTACGCCGAACTCCGCCTTGGCCAGCCGCATGCCGGGGCAGGAGTGCGCGCCGGCCGCGAACGGCATGGAATCCTTGTGCGAGCGGGTGACGTCGAACCGGTCCGGATGGGCGAAGATCCGCGGGTCTCGGTTGGCCCCGGCGATGGACGTCAGGACGGCGGAGTGCCGGGGGATGGTCACCCCGGCGATGTCCACGTCTTCCACGGCGAACCGCACGGCGGTCTGCACGGGGGGAAACATCCGCAGGGTCTCGTCGATGAAGGCGTCGCGGACGGTTTCGTCCGCGAGTTCCTCCATGCCGAACATCTGCCGACCCATGCAGTAGACCAGCGAGGTGATGAAGGCGCTGGACGTCTCGGTCCCGGCGATGAAGAACAGCAAAGCGGTCGAGCGCACCTCGCTGTCGGACAAGGTGATGCCCTTGCGCTCTCGTGTCCGCTCGATCTTCTCCAGGAGCGAGTCGCCGTCGCCGGACCGTTCTGCGCGCTGCTCCTCGATGAGTGCCAGCAGTTCGGCGGTGTTGAGGTGGGTCTGCTCCGACTCCACCGTGGGGAAGTCGAGCAGTCGTGCCAGGGGCCTGGTCAGACTGTGGAAGCGGGACTCCAGCTCGCGGTCGATGCCAAGTATCGTGCAGACGATGCCGTACGGGACACGGTGCGCGTACGTGTCGTAGAAGGCGCTGCTCTCCACCCCCAACAACTCGTCGACCAGGGCGTCGACCAGATCGGGCATCAGCTGTTGCTGGTATTCCGCGATCCGGCCCCTGGACAGTGCGGGCGCGAGCAGCGCGCGGAAGGAGCGGTGCTCGGAGCCGTCAGCGTCCAGCACATTGGGACCGAAGGCGCGGGCGGATGCCTTGAGCGGATGTTCCGCGAGAATGTCCGGGTGGGAGAGGGCGGCGCGCACGGCCGCATTTCCGGTAATGGCATATACACCGTCGTGCAGCGAGTGAACGTCGCGCTCGGGAGGCAGATCCCGGTACCAGAAAGGGTTGTCCAGCAGATCCAGTGGGTTTGCGGTCGTGGTTGCGGTCATATGGTGGCGCTCCCCCCGAGAGCGAGCCCGAGGATTCCGGTAAGCAGCCGCATGGCGGCCTGCCATTCATCCGCAGTGAGGCCGAGGGTGCCCGGCGGAGCGTAATAGGCAGTTACGGTGCCGGCGGCGCCATCGGCCCCCTTGAGAGTGGCGCGGAATACGTGGTCGCCGCGCTCCGCGCTGACCGCGTCCGTACAGAGCACGAGGCCGCGGAATTCCACTGCAATTTCGGGGGTGAAGTTGCGACGTACCAGCTCGAAGAAGGCGTTGACGCGGTCTTCGGTTCCGGTGTGCGTGGAATAGCGCTCAAGGAGTGCGGTGGCCGCCTCGTTGACGCGCTCGATACGGCGCTTGGACTGGATGGCGTCCAGTGCCAGGGAAACCTTTGTCTCGGCATGCGTGGTGGCGCTCACGGTGAGGAGTCCTTCCCGTCGGTCAGGCGGTGTAGCCGTACTGCGCGGCCAGCGCCTTTTTGTCGATCTTGGTGTTGTCGAGCAGCGGAATCCGCGGCACCACATGCGTCCTGGCCGGCACCATGTAGGCGGGGAGGGTCTCCTTGAGTTCCGCGCGCAGCCGTTCCTCCGTGAAGCCGGCCTCGGCCTGCTCCGCAAAGAGGATCAGGCGTGGGTTGCCTGCCGCGTCGGGCAGCGGCAGGACCACGGCGCGGGGTGCGCCGAGAACGCGCGCGGCGGATTCGATTTCCGCGGGCTCGATCCGGTGGCCGGACACCTTGACCTGGGCGTCCCTGCGCCCGGCGAAGTGCAGCCTGCCGTCCTCGTCGATGTGCCCGTGGTCGCCGGTGAGGTAGACGCGCCGCGGCTCACCGTCGATGGCGATAGTGGCGAAGACGGCGTCTGTCAGCTCCGGCTCGTTCAGGTAGCCGAGAGCCAGGCCACTGCCGCTGAGAGCGACTTCGCCGATCTCGCCGCGAGGCAGCGTTCGGCCGTCCGCCACGATGTGCACCCCGGTGCCCGGCACCGGCTCGCCGGCCGGGATGGGACGCGCGGAGAGGGCGTCGGCCATGGTGATCCGGTGCGTGGTGGCGAAGACACAGGACTCCACCGGCCCATAGCCGTTGAGCAACGTCATCTCCGGATAAGCGCCAAGCACCTTCTGGCAGCTGGTCGGGGTGGGCTTGTCACCGCCGATCATCAGGCAGTCGAGGCCGGCCAGGCAGTCGATGTCGCCGGCGATCAGCACATCCGCGAGGGCAGGGGTGAGGAAGAGGTGGGTGGCCCCGAAGTCCCTGATGTACAGGCGCAGGTCTCCCGGCAGCAGCACGTCGGCCGGATGTACGAGCAACGTGCCCCCGAGCAGCAGCATGCCCCACATTTCCAGTGAGAAGGCGTCCCAGGCGACGGCCGCCGCGTGGATCATCGCCGGCGCCGGGCCGTAGTCCAGGAACGGCGAGGCGTGGAACAGGCGGGTGGTGGCCTGATGCGGCGACAGCACAGCCTTGGGAGCACCCGTGCTGCCGGAGGTCCAGAACACCGTGGCGCAACTGTCCGCCGGTACCTGAGGCAGCGGGCCGCTCCCCGCCGGGGCGTGGTGCAGTTCGTCCACCGTCAGTATGGGTAGGCCGGCGTTGGCCAGCCCATCGTGCGCTCCCGGATCTGCGATGGCGAGCGGCGCCTCCATGCGACTCAGGAAGTGCTCCAGGCGACGGCGCGGCCAGCGGACGTCGAGCATCCCGTAGGCCGCGCCGGTCGCCAGAATCCCCAGCAGCACGGCGGGGAGCCGAGCGCTGCGCCGGGACGCCACGGGCACGATGTGACCGGGCCCGATTCCGCGGGCGATCAGCTGCCTCGCGATGCGGCGCGAGTCCGCCGCGACGGCCGCGTAGCTGACACTGCGGTCGCCGTCGCGTACCGCGACCCTTTCCGGATGACGGTCGGCCACGTCGTAAAAGGTGCTGTGGATGGTCCGCGGTCGGCATTCCAGGCCGATGCTGCTGGCGCCCATGGCTGGACACCTCCTCCCCGAATTTACTGCTGAGTCAGTTTTGTGGCTACACCTGATGAGGCGTGCTCAGTCGTCGAATTTCATCGACGAGGGCACGAGAGATCCGGGTGCGAGATCCATTCGCGGCGGGGCGGAGAGTTCGAGGAGTACCGCGCCCTTGGGGCCTACATAGGTGGCGGTGTGCTTCTGGCCGGAAGGTATGTAGGCGACGTCGCCCGCGTTCAGCTCGTATTCCTTGCCCTCGCACACGAAGCGGATGGAGCCCTCGGTGACGACCACCCATTGCTCATTGGTGTGCCAGTGCGGCGGCAGGTTCAAATCCCCTTCCTCGCTGGCCTCCACTCGCAGGCAGGACATTTCCTGGCCGTAGGCAAAACGGCGGGATAGGGCGATGCCCTGCGCCGGCAGAACCTCATGGTCATCCCAGTTGATCTTCATTGAATTTCTCCCTCGATGGCACACGTAACCCCTTCAACAGAATGTTGATAGAGGAGCTGAATGAAAGTTACACCGACACTTGTCCGGCGAGTCAAGGCTGTCCGGATCGCGGGCAACCGAGCCTGCATTCACTGCCGTTGGGCAGCTATCCGGCGGCGCCCTCGGCGACGGCGGGCTGCTCCTTGGGGGGCTGTTCCCGCAGACTGGGCTCACGCAGCGTGAACGACAGGATCAGCGGCACGGCGAACACGGCGGGGAGCGTCCACAGTGCGGTACGCAGGCCGCTGGCGTCGGCAAGCCAGCCCAGCAGCGGCGAGCACAGCCCGCCGGCGGCGATGGCCACGCCGAGCGCGAGTCCGCTGGCTGTGCCCGGCCGATTCGGCAGGTAGTCCTGAGCGAGGGTCACCTGCGCCGCGAAGGGCAGGAACATCGCCGCGCCGAAGCAGCCGGCGCAGACCAGCAGAACTGGCAGCGACGGCGCCCAGGCGATCCCGGCCAGTGCGGGCAGCGAGAGCAGGTATCCCCAGCGGATGACGGTCATGCGGCCGTAGCGGTCCCCGAGCCAGCCACCGCCGAGCATGCCGACGGCCTGCGCGGCGACGTACACGGTCAGCACGGTGGCGCCGACGGCCTTCGCCTGGTCCAGGTCGCGCTGTGCATGCAGCGCGACCATGGAATTGATGGCCTGGAACGGGATGGACCACCCCACGATCACCAAGCCGAGCCGTGCGAACGACCGCCAGTCGTCGACCGCGGCGAGCCGCCCCTTCTTGGCCACGGTCAGCGGCTGGACAGGCTCGTGCCCACGCCAACGCATCCAGGGGCCATGGGCGGCCCACAGGATCGCCCAGACGATCGCGGGAATGACGAGCAGCGAAGTTCCGGACAGGCCCGCACCGCCGACCACCAGCGTGACCAGGGACGGCGCGATGGCGCTTCCGGCGGTGCCGCCGACGGCGAAGATGCTCATAGCCGTCTGTGAGGAGCCGCCCGCGGCGCGGGCTTGGCTGGTGGCGGGCGGGTGGTAGGCGGCGATCCCGATCCCGGCCAACGCGAACAGGATCCACGTCAGCACGTACGAATGCACGAGCCCCACCGCCGACACCCCGACCGCGGCGACGCAGAACCCGGTGGGCACGAGCCAGGTGCGGGCGCTGCGGTCGGCCATGATCCCGAACACCGGCTGCGCCACGCTGGACAGCCCACTCGCCGCAAAGGCGAGGCCGGATACCTCGGTGTAGGAGTAGCCCCGCTGCGACATGAGGAACGGCAGTAGCGCGGGCACCGCGCCCTGATACATGTCGTCCACCAGGTGCGTGCTGGTCAGAAAGCCCAGTTGGCCGCGCTTCACGCGCTCGCATCCCCTCGTTCGATGACAGTGATGGGCAGGCCCATCCCCTCCGGTGTTCAGGTTGTCAGACATGTTGCTGGAAGATCAACATCTGTCCGATGGGTGGACTGCACCCTTGCCCGCACGCCGTGTTCGAGCACCTGGGTGTATTGACCCGCAGCGTTGCTCACACGGCTGATCGGTGGCTTTCCTCGGAGTGCGGTGTGGCAGCAGTGATGGTGGTTGTGCAGGAAGTCCGCCAGGGCTGCGGTGCGTTCGACGTTGCTGGTGCGGGGCCGCAGACAGGCCCATTCGTCGAGCAGGGTCCGGTTGAAGCGCTCGGCCTTGCCATTGGTCTGCGGCCGGTGGGCGCGGGTGGGCGTGCCGGACGCGCCGAGTCCGACGAGCGCCTGCCGCCAGGCGAAGCTCTTGCGGCCGGGCCAGGCCTCATCCGCCAGGACGCGTTCGATGCGGAGGATGCCGCAGGTGGCGAAGAAGGCTGCGGCCCGGGTCGGGAAGGCAGCGCAGGTGGCAGCCTTCTCGTCCGGGTGGACCTCGCTGTAGGCCAGGCGGCCGTGGTCGTCGATTGCGGAACGGATGTGCAGTCCAAGACGGTGGTGCGGCGGCGGTCGGGGCGGGCGGCACGGCCGTGGACGTGTCAGCCTCCGCCGTCGAGGATGACGAAGACCTCCGTGCGGGGCGGTCCTGGACAGCTCCACCGCGCCGGAGGTCTTCGCCATGATCAAACCCGACAGGCGTCAACGACGCTCGTGATCAACACACCTGACTGTCGGCAGCGCTGTGGGCCCGGTTGACGGCAGCCATCACCGCGTGGACCGAAGCGGTCAGGATCGAGGTGTCCCAGCCGGCACCCCAGACGTCTTGCCCCGCGGTGCGGCAGTGCGCGTATGCAGCGGCCGGCGCGTCCGGTCCCGTGGTGGTGGCGTGCTCGCTGTAGGTGAGGATGTCGACCGCGATGCCGGCCTGCGCCAGGGCATCGGTCAGGGAAGCGAGAGGGCCATTGCCGCTGCCGCGTACCGGGGTGCGCCCGGACGAGGTCACAACAGTCGCGGTGAACTCGTATGCGGACTGGACCTGTCCGGTGCTCCAGTCCTCCAAGCGGTACGGGCCTTCGTGGGCCGGAGCCAGATACACCTCATGGAACAGCTTCCACAGATCCTCCTCCGACTGCTCCTGCCCGGTGTCGTCGGTCACCCGCTGCACCGCGGTGTAGAAGTCCGGCCGCATTCCGGCCGGCAGGTCCAGGCCGTAGCCGGTCCGCAGGAGGTGGGCCATGCCGCCCTTGCCGGACTGCGAGTTGACGCGGATGACCTCTTCGTACGTGCGGCCGATATCCGCGGGGTCGATCGGCAGGTAAGGCACGTTCCATGGCGCCTGTGCCTCGGCGATGCCCTGCGCTGCGGCATCCTCGCGGTGCCGGATGAGGCCCTTGGCGATGGCGTCCTGGTGAGTGCCGGAGAACGCGGTGTGCACCAGCTCGCCCACGTACGGGTGGCGGACATGCACGGGCATGCGGATGCAGTCCTCGACCGCGTCCTTCACGGCATCGATGTCGGAGAAGTCGACCATCGGGTCGACGCCCTGGGTGTGCAGGTTGAGGGCGAGGGTGACCAGGTCGACGTTGCCGGTGCGCTCGCCGTTGCCGAACAGGCAGCCCTCCACGCGCTGGGCACCGGCCAGCACGGCCAGTTCCGCACAGGCCACACCGGTTCCGCGATCGTTGTGCGGGTGCACCGAGAGGATCACTGCGTCCCGACGCTCCAGATGCCTGGACATGTACTCGATCTGATCCGCGTACACGTTGGGGGTGGAAATCTCCACCGTCGCGGGCAGGTTGACGACAACGGGGCGGTCGGGAGAGGCGTCCCACAGGGCAGTGATGGAGTTGCAGACGTCCAGTACATAGGCCGGCTCGGTGAGGTTGAACACCTCGGGAGAGAACTCGAACCGCACATCGGCGCCGGCCAGCTTCGTCTCGGCCTGGCGCAGCAGGTACTCGGCAGCGCCCAGCATCATGTCCTTCAGCTGCGCCTGGTTGCGGCCCAGCACCACGTTGCGCCACGTCGGAGCGCAGGGCGTGTACATGTGCACCAAGACTCGGGGCAGCCCGACCACGGAGTCCAGGGTGCGATCGATCAGCTCGGCGCGGGCCGGCGTGAAGACGGAGACGGTCACGTCGTCGGGCACGGCGCCGCTGGTGGCGAGGTGGCGCACGAAGTCGAAGTCGGTCTGGCTGGAGGAGGGGTAGGCGACCTCGATCTCCTTGTAACCCATGGCGCACAGGAGGTCGAACATCTTGCGCTTGCGGGCGGTGTCCATCGGCTCGGGCAGGGCCTGATTGCCATCTCGCAGATCAACTGGCACCCACAGCGGCGCCGTCGTCGTCTGCCGGGTCGGCCACTTCCGCTCAGTCTCGGTCAGGGGAACCTCGACCCGTTCGTGCGCGGGGAGGTAGCGGAAGGACGGCATCCGGCCCGGCCGCTGCGGGTTCCACGCCGGAGCGTCGGTCGGCAGCGGTCCAGCGGGTGCATGAATCGTCGGGAACGCGAAATCGGATACGACGGACTCGGACACGGGATTTCCTCAACGTCTCGGTCGGCGGGTTTCGACCGGCGGGCACCAGCAGACTCCGCTGCGGGGTGCCGGTCGGATCAGGCCCCGCAGCGGCAGCCGAGAAGGAGAAGGCCACGCAGCGTCACGCCGGGTAGACTACGCACCTATCAGCTACGCAGACAACCTGAGAGGTGATGTGCCGCTATGGCGCTCGACACGTTGCGACCCAACTCCCTGGTGGATCAGGCGGCCCAACGTCTGGGCGCCGAAATCACCTCGGGGGAATGGCCGGTGGGGGCCAAACTGCCCGGGGAGGTGGCGCTGGCCAAGAGCCTCGGTGTGGGCCGCTCGACCGTGCGAGAGGCCATTCGCTCCCTGGCCTCGGCCGGGCTGGTCCAATCCCGGCAGGGGGCCGGCGTCTTCGTCATCGCCTCCACCCCGCAGGAGGGCTGGCCCGCACAGCTGCGGACGGCCGAGATCACCGAGATCTATGAGGTCCGCGCCATGCTGGAGATCCAGGCCGCCCAGCTCGCGGCGGAGCGCCGCGACAAGGAGGACATCGCCGCCCTCGACCAGGCCATGAAGCAGCGCAGCGAAGCGGCGGCGGGCAGCGACGCCGACTTCGTCGACGCCGACATCCACCTGCACGCCACCATCGTCGCAGCCGCCCACAACAGGCTGCTGACGGGCCTCTTCGCGGAATTCGTGCCGGCCCTGCGGCGTGGGCTCATCGACCTGCTGCGACTGACCGGCGCCCGCTCGGACCAGGCCAACCACGGCGAGGAGGCACACGCCGCGCTCGTCGACGCCATTCGGCGCGGCGAAGCGGACACGGCCGGGCGGTTGCTGCGGGCCGAACTGGACCAGACCCTCGCCCTGCTCCGGGACATCTGAGCGGCGATTCAACCCGACATGACACCAGCGCCGCTGCTCAGGCCGTACCCGCGCACCTCCCCTTCCGAGACTGCTCGGAACGTGCTCTTCTTCCCTCACTCCGGAGGCTCTCCGGCCTCGTATCAAGACCTCTCCGCCGCCCTCTCGCACTCGGGGGAGGTGAACACTGCGGCGGTGCACTACCCCGGGCGGGCGGAGCGCTGCCGGGAGCCGTTCTTCACCAGCGTCCATGCGCTCGCCGATCAGGTGGCCGATGCCCTCCCCGCATGGGCCGACTCCAGACCGACACTGCTGTTCGGGCACAGCCTGGGCGCGGTCATCGCCTACGAGACGATCCGCCGCCTGCCGGCCTCCGGCAACCTGTTCCTGGTGGCTTCCGGCTGCCCAGCGCCCTCGTGGCCCAGCCCCCCGCTCCTGGATGACCGGCCGGAAGGGCTCGACGAGCGCGTCGCCCAGGTGGTCCGGGAACTCGACGGGCAAGCGGCCGAGATGCTCGATCATCCGGTGCTCAGCCAGATGTTCCTGCCCGTCATCCGCGCCGACCTCCTCGCGTATCACCGCTACCGCCCGGACCCCGGAAGCGTGATCGAGTGCCCCGTGGTCGGCCTGCGCGGGCACGACGACGCGCGCACCCCCACCTCGGCGATGCGGGCGTGGGCCAGGCACACCCGAGGAGGCTTCCGGCTGCACGGATTCCCAGGTGGACACTTCTTCGTCCGCGACCATGCTCGGCCCATCGCGGAAATCCTGCGCGCTGCCGTACACGAATGCGATGTCGCATCGTTGCGCACCAGCAGCTTCCGCACACCCTGGATGGTGTAGGTCAGGTGGAGGCGCCGGCCGATCATCGTCTTGATCCGCGCGAGCGTCCACCGCTGGTCCTCCCAGCCGTGCGCGGCAGGCCCGTTGGCCATCTCCTTCTCCAGTTGCGCAAACCGCTTCTCGCTCAGCCTCGGCAGCGACGCAGGCCCCTGCGACCGCAAAGCCAGCGGACCTCTCTCGGGCGGCGACCGCCAGGCCAACGCCGCCCTGCACCGCATCGCCCTCACCCGGCTGCGTCACGACCCGCGCACCCAGGCGTACTGTGAACGCCGCACCCAGGAGGGCAAGACCCGGCATGAGAACATCCGATGTCCCAAGCGGTATGTCGCCCGCGAGGTCTTCAACCTGGTCAGACCGGTTTCCCGCGCCCCCGCGTCATAGGGGCGTCTGTCCGATCCGCGCCGGATCCCCACGACGCGGCGCGTGCAGAAAGCGCTCCTCGCGGCGTCCCGGCAGGCATGGGGCATCTCCGCCGGGTCGGACCGCTCGATGCCGGGCGCGGTGTGCAGTGCCCTGGCCTCCGGGCCGACGGACCGCGTCGCCGGCTGGTACCTGCGGCGCGTCCTGGAGCGCTACCCCGGTGACCCGGTGGCGGGGACCGCCTTCCGCTCCGTACTGGGCCTCTGCGCACCCGTCACCAGCCTGTTCGCCCCCTCCGCGGCCCGTGCCGTCCTCCTCCGGCCGCCCATGCCGACGCCGGCCGAGCCGCCGACGTCACCGGAGGAACCCGGGGCCTGAGGAAGTGCGGCAGCTGATGGTCTGTCCGGCTGCCCAGCTGTCCGGCTGGGTGGGCGGTCGCAGCCTTCTGGGCCTGGCGGGGGACGGTCTGGGCTTGTCGAGGTGCCCGTGCACCGTGAAACGGGGCACGCCGAGTCTGTCGGGGATCTGCTGGACGGTCTTCTCCCGCTCGTCGTCGTCGTAGAGCCGCTGGACGAGCACGGCCTGGTCCGCGGCGAGCTCGGCCTGCGCCCGCCGTCTGTTCCGGCGGCGGATCCAACGCGTTCGGCGCGGGATTCCATCTCCACGCTCACGTCACTCCGCCCCGGTGGGCAGAACCCACGCCGAACCCTACGGTTCGCACGGGGTCGCCCAGCTGATCAGAGAGGCTGGCGAGGTGCCGCGAGTACGTCCCTGAGCACCTTCTCGAGCGTGACGCGGGCCAGTTCGTGTCTCAGGGTCTCCTCGATGTCCTGGTAGATGCCCCGCATTGCCGGCTGGATGCCGTGACCCACCACGCATCCCTGGTCCGGGGTGGTGCGGTGCATCGCGAACAGCGGGCCGGGTTCCACTGCCTCGTACACGTCGAGCAGGGTGATCGACCCCAGCTCGCGCGCCAGCGACCAGCCCGCGCCCGCGCCCCGCCGGGACTCCACGAGCCCGGCCCTGCGCAGCTCTCCGAGCAGCCGCCTGATCACCACGGGGTTGGTGTTCGCGCTGGTCGCGATCTGCTCGGAGGTGGCGACCTCGTGCCCCTGGCGCTGGTAGAGACCGATCCAGGCCAGCGCATGGGCGGCAATGGTCAGCCTGCTGTTGGCGCTCATGATCCCTCCTCCGGTCGCAACGCTCCATGTTACGACAGCGCAGTCGCAACAGTAAAGGTTGCGACAACCTGCCGTAACAATTATCGTTACGACAGTCGGGAAGGGTCGATCAAAGACAAGCGCGGACCCTGAGCGTGTTGCGAACTCAAAGGAGAACAGGAATGGAAAGTAACGAAAAGATCATTCGCGAGGCTTACCGGCTCGCGGAAGGGAACGTTCTCGACGGTGACGGTTTCCTGGCCTTGTTCACCGAGGACGGGTCGTTCAACGACATGTCGACCTCGCAGAGTTTCCGCGGAGAGCAGATTCCGCAGGTGATCGCGGGCCTCGCCCGCTCGTTCCCCGATGTACACCGTGAGCTGCTCGAGGTGCATGCGTTCGGTGATGTCGTCGCCGTCGAGTTGCGAATCCAGGGCACGCATCTCGGAGGGTTTCCGACTCCGGTCGGCGAGATCCCACCGACCGGGAACCGGATCGACGTGCCGGCGGCGGACCTCTGGTACCTCCGTGACGGAAAGATCGAAAGGTTCAATTGCTACAACTCGATGAGCGTGTGGCTTGATCAAATCGGGGTCCACCCTGACTTCAAGTCCGCGGTCGAAGCCACCGAGACAGCAGCCACGACGGCGTAACTCTGCCGGTCAGCGCCGAGTATGCGACAAGACAATCCCTTCTTCGGGCCGCATACCCGGCGCTGCTTCTTGAACAAAGTTGTTGTTCGCACCCAGCCGCCGACACGACCCGGCAGGCCGACTCATCGAGTATCAGCAGCCCTGGCCGGCAGGTAGGGCGACGACCCACATCGAGTGACGTTCTCCGGGCCCGCCTCCACGAGACACACGGCTGCGACGAGACCCCACCCCAAAGATCATCGAGGTACGCGGGGCCGGACTGCCCTTCCCCATGCCGCCAAGCCCTGCGCGTCCGACGCTGACCGTGGACGAGTTCCACGCGTGCGCGGACCGTGGAGGGCTCGGCCTGCCATGAGTCCGCGACGATCACGAGAACCGGCGCGGAGGCCGGCGTAAGAGACGGCACCACCCGCGCCCCTTGCTCCGCCCTCGGGCAGGACGACGACTCCCAGCTCGACGCCTTGCGGGCCACGGCATCCCGAGGGACAAGATCTTCAGCGAGAAGATCAGCACCCGCGTCCGCGGAGGGCCCAGTTCGAGGAGGCGCTCGTACGGCGCGGGAGGTCAAGGCCCACGCCCCGCACTGCCGCGTCATCTTTACCGTGTACGAGATGAAGCGGCTCGGTCGCGACGCCGCCGAACTCACCGCGCTCGCCGACCACCTCACCGCCCACGGCCTGGTCCTGGAGATGCTCGCCGGGCCCCTGCCCGGCATCTACGGCCCCCCCGGCCCCGGCAAGCTGCTGTTCGCGTTCTTCGCGGCGATGGCGGAGACCGAACGGGAGAACATCCCGGAGTCGACGCTGGAGGGGCTCGACACCGCGGCCCGCAAGGGCAAGCACGGCGGCCGACCCCCGGTCATCACCGCCGACATGCTCCACACCGTGCTCCGCCGCCGCGCGGGCGGCGAGTCCGTCGAGCAGATCCAGCCCGACCTGATCATCCCCACCGGCAAGCGCAAGGGACAGAACCCCTCCGTCGCCAGCCTCTACCGGGCGCTCGCCGAACACGCCAAGCGCGAGGCGTACCCCGAAGCCGTCGAGGCCGCGCACGCCGACTTCGCCGCCCTGAAGGCCAGGGACGTTCCCGCCCCGCGTACGGCGGACCAGCCGGAGCCCACCCGGTACCTCGCGGTCCTCCGGTTCGAAGAGGGCGGCCCGGCCGTCACCGGCGAATGGACCGACGACGCTCCCGCCCTGCGCACGTACCGCGGCTGGGTCGGGCTGTACGGCAGCCAGGACAGCGTGGTCATCCGCCTCATCGAAGTCAGCGACGGCCGCGAACATGTACTCAGGACCTGGACCGCACAGGGCGAAGTCGGCACCCTACCAGGGGCAAATCCGTAAATCTGCTGGTCACCGGCCCGACGGCGGGGTGATGACGGCCGCCGCAACGCCGTACGAGAAGGGGTCCCCGAGGGCTCTGCCCGCACTGACCGCCGAGGCCTGCGCCGAAGCGCTGAAGAAAGCCGCCGCTGTCCGCAAGGAGCGCGGCGAGATCCTCGCCCAGCTCAAGGACGGCAAGGTCTCACTGAAGGAGGTGCTGGAGCGCGAGGACACCGTGGTCGGCAAGGTCTACGTCCGCCGCCTGCTGGAGTCGATGCCCGGCATCGGCAAGGTCCGCGCCGCACAGCTGCTGGACGAACTCGAAATCTCCGAGAGCCGCCGCGTCCAGGGCCTGGGCGCGGCAGAAGGAACGCCTGCTCGAACTCTTCACGCCAGCGGCCTGACCACCGCGAACACCAAGCTCCCGGCCGGGGCCCTCTGCTGTCCTTCTACCGCTCCCGCAGCTCGTACGGGTTGATCTCCGCGTACCGGTCGTCCGCCTCAGTCAGGCTGATCATCGGCGTCGTCGTGCTGGCCGCATCCGCCCACGACAACGCGGCCGACACCGCCCTGCTCGACCAGGCCGCCGAGCGGTGCGGGATGCGTCTGGAGAAGGCTCTGGTGGACCAGGGCTTCAAGGACGAAGTCCTCATCCATGGCGCATTGTTGGACATCTACGTCGCAGTCGTCCGCCGCAACCCGGCCGACCAGGGCGAAGGCTTCGTCCCGCAACCGAAGAGGTGGATCGTGGAGCAGGTCAACGGCACGTTGACGCTGCACCGCAGACTGGCCCGCGAGTACGATCACCGGTTCGACACGTCCGCCTCGCGCGTCTACTGGGCCTCGATCGCGAACATGACCCGGCGCCTCACCACACCGAGTCCAGCCTGGCGCGACACCCTCGGACTGGCCGCGTGAACGTCATCGAGCTCCTGGCCGGCCTCCAGGCCCAGCACGACAAGACCGCAGCCCGTGCCGACGAACTGCGTGATCAGGTCCAGCACTTGACCGCCGCCCTGACCAAGACCGAAGCGCGACTCGCGAACCTGGACACCACCCGGAAGGTCATCGCCGAACTCGCACCGGCTTCAGGCCGACCCGCACCGCCCGAGACGAACACCGCCTACCAGGCCATCGTGAACACCTTCAACCAGCATCCCGATCAAGAGTTCCGAGCCCGTGAACTGCACGAACGCCTCGGCATGCCCACCGACGAGGCATCCGTCGACATCACCCGCAGCCGCCTCGGACACCTCACCCGCCAAGGCTTCCTCACGCAACCCGGACGAGGCCGCTACCAGAAGCGGACTCAACGTCCGCTGAGAACCACCGGTCGGGTCTCAGCACTGCCCCGGTACTGACGTGAGCGAGTCGTCGGCCGGATGTCAGTCAGCTGACGGAGGCTGTCGGCACGGTGGCCGAGCCATTCTCGTGGAGACATCGAATCCGCCCGGTACCCGGGCGAGACCACGAGGAGCGGACCATGAACACCATCGCGCAGCACTGGATCAACGGACAGTGGACCGGCTCCGGCTCGATTCTGGAATCGATCAACCCGGCCGACGGCACCGTCGTCGGCTCGTTCTACGACGGTGGCGAGGCAGAGGCCTCGGCCGCCGTGGACGCAGCCGCCGCCGCGTTCGAGACCACCGAATGGGCGCACACTTCCTCGCTCCGGGCGACCGCACTCAGCCGGCTGGCCGACGCCCTCGAGGCCCGGGTACCCGAGGTTGCGGCCATGTTGTCCCGGGAGAACGGCAAGCTGCTGGGCGAAACCACGTGGGAGGTCAGCGGTGCAGTCGGGTGGCTGCGGTACGCGGCGGCCTCTGTGCGCACCCAGACCGCCGGGCGCGCCGCCGAGACGGCACCCGGCCAGTACACCCACTCGGTGCCCGAGCCGCTCGGTGTCGCCGGGATCATTTCTCCCTGGAACTCCCCCATCATGCTGACCGTGCGGGCACTGGGCCCGGCGCTGGCCGCCGGCTGCACCGTCGTGGTCAAACTTCCGGCTCAGACGGCACTGACCAATGAACTTTTCGCGCAGGTCCTGGCCTCGGTCCCGGAGATCCCGGCGGGCGTGGTCAGCGTGTTCACCGAGTCCGGCAACACCGGGGCCCCGTTCCTGGTCTCCTCGGACAAGGTCGACGTGATCAACTACACCGGCAGTACGCCGGTCGGGCGCCGTATCGCGGCCGCGGCCTCCACCACACTCAAGCGGCTCGGTCTGGAACTGGGCGGCAAGGCGCCCATGGTGATCTTTCCCGACGCCGATCTGGACATGGTGATCCCCACCGTGGTGCAGTCGCTGGTGCTGATGAACGGGCAGTTCTGCTGCACCGGCTCCCGCGTACTGGTTCACCGGGACATCGCCGACCAGGTGCGCACTCTGCTCACCGCCGCGCTCGCGCAGGTGCGGCTCGGGTCGGGCGACGACGAGAAGGCCCAGCTCGGCCCGGTGATCGACCGGGCGTCCGCTCAGCGGGTGGACGCGATCGTCGAGGAAGCCACCTCGTACGGCACGGTACTGCTGCGCGGCGGTGTGGTCACCGACGGCCCGCTGGCCGCCGGCGCGTTCTACCGGCCGAGCCTGGTCGAGGTGGACCGCACCGACGTCCGGATCGTGCAGGAGGAGGTCTTCGGTCCGGTCCAGACGTTCGAGATCTTCGATGACGAGGACGACGCCGTGGCCAAGGCGAACGCCACCATCTACGGTCTGGCCGCCTCGGTGTTCAGCTCGGACTCGATGAAGGCCCGCCGGATCGCCCGGCGCATCCGCACCGGCACGGTATGGATCAACACCTGGGGGGCCATCAGCGAGGACTTCGAGGAGGGCGGCGTCAAGGGAAGCGGTTACGGTTACCTGTGCGGCCCGCGAGCGATCGAGGAGTTCCAGGCCCTCAAGGTGTACGTGGAGCAGGACCACACCCAGTCCGCTCACTGATCAGATCATCACCTGGCCCGGCGCCCACCTGGGCGCCGGGCAGCCCTCCTGCACAGGAAGGGTGCACCATGGCCTCGATTCTGATCACCGGAGCGACGAACGGTCCTGGTCTCGCTCTGGCTGAGGAGCTTGCGGAAGCCGTACACCAGTTGCTTCCGCACGGTCGTGCCCCGCAGCGACCGGTGCCGGTCGCGCAGCGTTTCGGGGTCGGGCAATACACCGCCGACCTGTCCGCTCCGGCCGAGCCCCAGCGACCCGCGGCCGAAGTGGCGGCACGGCGCGGTCGCCTCGACGTGCTGGTCAACAACGCGGGTGTGGCTTCACCTGGAACGGCACCATCCGAGGCATGCCTGCAGACGGATACCAGCAGCGGCTGGCGGTGAGCCATCTGAGCCCTGTGCTGCCCACCCGGCAACTGCTGCCGCTGTTGCGCTCGGGCAGCCCATCACGCAGCGCCGGCATCGCCTCGGTCGCGCAGGAACCGATGGAATCAAAACGATACGCAGCTTTTCGATGTGGAGTGGTCCATGAACGAGAGAACTGTTTCTGATGCCTACGGTGCCGACGATTCTGGACTGCCAAGCCCACCGGCAGTGACAGGCATCCGGCACACGCTCCGGGAGCAGAGCCGGAACGCGTTCGCGAACGCCGAACCCCGGCTCGGCCCCACCGTTCCGGCCGCCGTCCGGCGTTGGAAGCTGTGGCTCCTCACCGTGTGCGGTATCTACCCCACCATCGTCCTGCTGGGCCTGGCCACGAACCCTGTTCTGGAGGATCTGTACCTGCCGGTGCGACTCGCTGTACTCGTCCCGGCGGCGGCAGCAGCGATGGTCTGGCAGATCAATCCCCGACTGCAGCGGCATTTCGGAGCTTGGCTCACCAGATGACAAGCAGCCCGGCTCCGCCGCCGGTGTGCTCCGCGGCGCCCGCACACCACAGACCACTGCGCAGGCTCACGGCGCGAGGCCGCGACGAGACCCGCCGCGGCGTCTCCTCACTGGAGCTCTTCTACGACCTGTGCTTCATCGTGGCCATAGCCCAGGCAGGCGCCCAGTTGGTGCACGCCATGGTCGAAGGACACACGGGCGAGGGGATCCTCGACTACTTGATGATCTTCTTCGCCATCTGGTGGGCGTGGATGAACTTCACGTGGTTCGCCTCGGCTTACGACAACGACGACGTGCTGTACCGGATCGTCACGCTGATCCAGATGGCCGGCGTGCTCGTCCTGACGGCAGGCGTCTCCCAGGTGTTCGAGGAACACACGTACCTGGTCGTCGTCCTGGGCTATGTGATCATGCGGCTCGCCATGACGGCGCAGTGGCTGCGCGTGGCGCGGTCGAGCCAGGGCCCCGAGCGGACGATGGCGCTGCGGTACGCCATCGGGCTGTGCCAGATCGGCTGGCTGGGGCTACTGGCCCTGCCGGAGGCCGGCCGCCCGTGGGTCTTCCTGGTGATGGCGTTGCTGGAGATGACCGTACCGCTGTATGCGGAGCGGGCCCACCCCACGCCCTGGCACCCCCACCACATCGCCGAACGGTACGGGCTGCTCACGCTCATCGTGCTCGGCGAGACCATCGCGGCGGCCACCGTCGCCGTGAAGTCGGGGATCGACGAGCACGAGGCCCTGGGTGAGTTGCTGCCCATCGCCGCCGGCGGACTGCTGATCATCTTCGCCGCCTGGTGGGTCTACTTCGCGGTCCCCATCCACGGGCACCTCCGCTCCAACCGGCAGTCCTTCCTCTGGGGCTACGGCCATTACCTGATCTTCGTCTCGGGTGCCGCGATCGGGGCCGGCCTGGAGGTGGCGGTGGAGCAGGCGGTGGGCAAGACGCACCTTTCGGCGCTGTCGGCGTCGGCAGCGGTGACGCTGCCGACAGCGCTGTTCCTGCTCACGGTGTGGGCGCTGCACTCGCGCTTCTACAAGGTGGGGATCGCCCAGCAGTCGGTGCTGCCGGCCACGGCGCTGCTGGTGGTCGTCTGTACGTTCCTGGGTCACTGGGCGGTGCTCGCGGCGGGGCTGGTGGCGGCGCTGGCGGTGGCAGCCGGGGTGACGCTGACGGCGCTCGGGGCGAGCCCGGAGCGCGGGATGGGGGAGGAAGGCGTCGCGGTGCCAGTTCTGTGAGGGAACCCTCGCCGCCGCGGGAACCTGGCCGGCACGGCGTACGACGGCGCCCGTGCCGTGCGCCCGGTGCACCTGCTCGATGACGGCGACACGTTGTTCACGCCGACGACGGGGATGCACCCGCTCGGCACCGCGAACCCGCTGGCCCTGGGCAACGTCCTCACGGCGGGGCGCGGACGCGGTGACCCACGCGACCGTACACGCCGTGGGCACTGCCGAGTCGGTGCCCACGCCTGCTCGACGAACCGGGCACCAGCCTGCACGGCGAGGCCCAGGGCGACTTTCTCCGGTACGCCTACGGCCAGCTCGGACCCAAGCAGCGGGTCCTCCGCAGCCTGATTCGCCGGGCATGGGTCACCCACCGCTGGGTCACCCACCGCTGGGTCACCCACCGCTGGGGCACCCGTCCCCGACGCCTCCCACGACTCGTCACCAGGGCACGGGGGTTCCGTCCCAGGAGAAGAAGCCACCGGTGGGGCCGTCGTCCGGCAGCAGGGCCAGGCGGAGGGCACCTTGGGCGGCCTCGGCCGGGTCACCGCCGGCAGCGGCGGCCCCGGGAGTGAGATCAGTGGCCCGCAGGCCAGGAGCGAGCGCGTTGACCTTGAAGCCGTCCTCGGCCAGCGTCTGGGCGTACAAGACGGTGAGGGCGTTGAGGGCGGCCTTGGACGACCGGTAGGCAGCGGCGCCGCCGCTTCCCGGGATGAACTGGGGGTTGGGGTTCGTGCTCCAGGTCAGCGACGCGGTGCCACTGGAGATGTTGACGACGCGCGGGCGCGGCGACCGGCGCAGGGCGGGCAGGAAGGCATTGGTCACCGCCACTACCCCGAACACATTGGTTTCGTACGTGCGCCGGAACTCCTCGACGCCGGTGCCGGCCGGCGGGGCGAGTGACAGCGAGATGCCGGCATTGTTGACCAGCACGTCCAAGCGGTCCACCTGAGCCGCGGCCTGTGCGATGCCGTCGGGATCACTCACGTCGAGGACCAGCAGGCGGGCCCCGGCGCCGATCTCCTCGACGGCCCGCTGCCCGCGCCCGGGGTCGCGGGAGCCCACGTACACGGTGAGGCCCTCGGCGGCGAGCAGCCGGGCAATACGCTTGCCGATGCCCTTGTTGGCACCGGTGACCAGAGCTGTGCGTTTGTTCATGGCAACCACGCTTCCCTGGTCGCAGGCGCCCGGCCAGGGACAGTCTGTACCAGGCAGTGGGAGGAGACAGGAGGCGGTATGGCACGGCAGGAGCTGGCCCGCTACCTGCGGGACCGCCGGGCGGCCCTGCGTCCGCACGAGGTCGGCCTGACGGAGACGGGCACCGCCCGCCGCACACCGGGCCTGCGCCGCGAAGAGGTGGCGGAGCTCGCCCACATGTCGGTCGACTACTACACGCGGCTGGAGCAGGCCCGGGGACCGCGGCCGTCGGCCCGGATCCTGGACGCATTGGCCCGCGCGCTGCGGCTCACGCCGGCCGAGCGCAGCCACCTGTTCCGCCTGGCGGGTTCGAGCGCGCCGCCCGGCACCAGCGCCGTGCGGCGGGTGCGCCCGCACGTGGCCCGGATGCTGGACCGGCTGCCGGAGACCGGTGCCATCGTCACTGACGCGGCGTACCACGTCGTCGCCTGGAACCCCCTGGCCCAGGCACTGCTCGGCGCCGACCTCGGAGACGGGACGACGAACCTGGCCCGCCGCCACTTCCTGGGCCAGGGGCGGACGTACGAGAGCTCCAGCGCCGAGGAATTCGGGCACATCGCGGTGGCGCGGCTGCGCCGGGCCGCCGACCGCTACCCGCACGACCCGCAGCTGGCCGCCCTGCTGGCCGAACTGCACGACGGCAGTGAGGAGTTCCGGCAGATTTGGCAAACACATCCGGTCCACGCTCCCGGGCACCGCACCAAGACCCTGGACCATCCGGAGGCCGGCGCGCTGCGGTTGAACTGCGACGTCCTGCTCGTGCCCGAGGACGACCAGGAGGTCGTCCTGATGACGGCCGACCCCGGATCACCTGCCGTGCGGGCCCTGCGCGGGCTGGCCAGGCAAGCAACCTGAGACGAAGGATGCGCACAGGTCTCGCCGGCGATCACAGAGCGTCGCAACTCCTGATTCACCGGGGCCTTGTACCCACCTCGATGCCGAGGCTTTCCACGCCGCCTATCTGCGCGAGCTCCAAAACCGTGTCCTACATGGTCAGTTGGTCGTCGGACTGGTCATGGGGAGTGGGCGGTGGGGATGGATCGTGCCGGATGGCCTGTGGGAGATCGCCAGGCCACTGTTGCCGCCGGCGCGGGTGCGTCCGCAGGGCGGACTCGGCAGCGGCGTCGGCGTCGTGGTGTTCTTGGTCTTCGCCGTCGTCCTCGCCGCCGTTGATCCGTCCGTCTTCGTCGCGCCGGACGTGGATCTCGCGCTGTCCGCTGGTGCGGGCGTGGGAGGCGAGCTGCTCGACGAGTCGTTCATCATGACTGCGCAGGCCTCCGGAGGACGGCGACGAAGGGGCGATAGCCGGCGGAGGCGGTCATGCCGGCCGGGTCTTTGCCAGGCCGGGGGGAGAGAGACCGGCACGATGACCCGCGTGACCTTCGTGCTGTCGTTGCGGTGGGGCTGCGGCGCCCGGCTGGTGTTCTGCATGATCTTCGTCCGGGAGCTGGGGGTGTCGGCGAAGCAGATGGCTTCAGGCTCCGTTTGCCGGTGGGTGCAATACTTCCTGGTCAAGTGCGTGGCTAGTGTTTCGACTGCTTCGCGAGGCAGGACGAGGGACGCGGCGGATGTGGGCGAAGTCAGGGACAGGCACGGGCGTCGGCCCGACCGGGCTGGTCGGCCGGGAGGGCGAGCTCGTCGAGCTTGCGGCGTTCCTGGACATGGCCGGGACGGACGGAGCTGCCCTGCTGCTCACCGGTGATCCGGGCGTGGGGAAGACGGCACTCCTGGACGCGACCGCCGAGCTGGCGGTGGCGAAGGGAGTGCGGGTCGTCCGCGGGAGCGGTGTCGAGTACGAGACGGACATCAGCTACGCGGGGCTCCATCAGCTCGTCGGCTCGCTGCCGGACGAGCTCGGTCGTCTGCCGCGTTCCATGCGGGAGGCCCTCGAGGTCGCCCTCGGTCTCGGCGCCGGTCCCGCGCCGAGCCGGATCGCCGTCCTGAACGCGGCACTGTCCCTGTTCGACGAGGCCGCGAAGGAGCGGCCGTTGCTCCTCGTGGTCGATGACCTTCATGTCGTCGACCAGGCGAGCCGGGCCGCGGTGGGTTTCGTCGCCAGAAGACTGGGGGGCCGCTGCATCGGGCTGCTCGGAGCGCAGCGGGCGGAGTCCGGCGAATCCTTCCGGTCCCCCGGTCTGCCGGAGCTCGAGGTCGCACCGCTGGGTGACGCGGACGCCCTGCGGCTGCTGTCCCGACGCTTCGCTCACCTTCCCCGCCGGGTTCTTTCGACCGTGGCCCACGAGGCGCAGGGAAATCCCCTGGCGCTGCTCGAGTTCGCCGGGTCCACCGGGGTGTCCGGCGACCGACACGGCCAAGGGGCGGGGCGGGCGAGCGGCCCGGGGCGGGATGTCCGCGCTCTGTACGGCGCCCGCGTCGGACGACTGCCGCGGGGAACGCGCGAGGTACTGCTGCTCGCGGCTCTCGAGGGCTCCGGCGACATCGGCGTCCTCGAGGCGGCCGGCGGGCCGGGCAGCCTCGAGGAACTCGCTCCCGCGGAGCGTGACCACCTGGTCATGGTCACGGAGAACGGCCGCGCGGTGCGCTTCAGGCATCCGCTGGTCAGGTCCGCGGTGGTCGACGGTTCCACCGGTGAACAGCGGCGCGGCGCCCACCGCCGGCTGGCCGACGCGCTGGCCGACCAGCCCGAGCGGCGCGGTGATCACCTCGCGAGAGCCACGACGGCGCCCGACGAGGTGGTCGCCGCCGTCGTGGAGTCGGCGGCCCGGAGCAGCCTGCGGCGCGGTGACGCTGACGGCGCGATAGCGAGATTGCGGCGCGCGGCCGAGCTGAGCCCCGACCGCGCGGACCGCAGGCGCCGCCTGTCGCAGGCCGCCTATGCCGCCGCCTGGGTCGCAGGCCATCTGGAGGTCAGCCACGAGATCATGCGTGAGGTCGAGGGCGATCCGGCGGCCCGGTCGCTCTCGGCGGCCGCGACGGCCGGCTTCCTGGTGCTCGTCACGGAAGGCGACGCCGATACAGCCCATGCGCTCCTGATGGAGGCGGTCGAGCAGGCCCCGGTGATGCCCAAACCGCCGCGTGAGGAGCTGGAGACCGCGCTGTTCACCCTCACCCTCGCCAGCCAGTACTCGGGCCGGCCCGAGCATTGGCAGCCTCTGGTTGACGTGCTCGCCCGGTTCCCCGAGGCGGCGCCCGCCGCTGCGGCGTCGCTGGGGCGCGTCCACCACGACCTCGGCTCCGTCACCGACGGCGTGCTGCGCCGCCTGGACGAGGAGATCGCGCGGCTGAGGGACCAGAGTGACGCCGACGTGGTCATCCGCACCGCCCTGACCGCCTCGTACCTCGACCGGCTTCCGGGCTGTCGCGAGGCCGTGTCCCGGGTCATACGCGACGGCGGCGCGGTGGGGTCGAGCATGCCGGCCCTGATGTTCGTCGCCCTGGACGACCTGTACACCGGCCGGTGGCAGCCGTCGGCCGACGCCGCGGACGAGCTCATCGCCCTGTCCGAGGAGACGGGATACCACTTGTTCGCCCAGGTGGGGCACTACATCGCCGCGATGGCCGCGGCCCAGCGCGGCGACCTCGACGCGTGCCGCCGCCACTGCGAGGCCGTCTGGGGGTGGTCGGGGCCCAGAAGACTGCGGCGGCTGGAGAACTGCGCCCACCAAGCGGCGGCCCGGGCGGCCCTCGGCGCGGCCGACTTCGAGACGGCCTTCCGGCACGCCACGGCGATCTGCGCCCCGGGTGTGCTGCCGCCGTTCAACCCCGAGGCCGTGTGGTCCGCGCCGGACCTCGTCGAGGCCGCCGTGCGCACCGGGCGGCACGCGGAGGCGCGACGGCACGCGGACGCGCTGCGCGACGCCGGTGTCGGCCACCTCTCGTCGCGGTTCGCGCTGAGCTCGGCCACGGTCACGGCGATGACATCGGCTGCCGAGGACATGGTCCGGTGCTTCGAGGAGGCACTCGGGCTGCCGGGCGTCGAGCAGTGGCCCTTCGAGGTCGGCCATGCTCGTCTGGCGTACGGCGAAGCGCTTCGCCGGCAAGGACTCAACCGTGACGCCCGGGTGCAGCTGGCCGCCGCCCGCGACCGCTTCGAGGAACTCGGGGCCCGTTCGTGGGAGGCCCGGGCCGCGGCGGAGCTCCGCGCCACCGGGATGACGCGGACCGGCCGGGGCAAGGCCGGCACGGCCCTCACCCCGCAGGAGCTGGAGGTCGCCCGGCTGGCGGCGACGGGGCTGTCGAACCCGCAGATCGCGTCACGTCTGTTCCTCTCGCCGCGGACCGTGTCGTCGCATCTCTACCATGTGTTCCCGAAGCTGGGGATCACGTCGCGGGCCGGGCTCCGCGATGCACTGGAGGCGCTGCCTCCCGAGCCTTCGACCACCCGGCTGTGAGAGCTACCGGTCGGGTCCCAGCACTGCCCCGGTACTGACGTAAGCGAGCCGTCGGCCGGATGTCAGTCAGCTGACGGAGGCTGTCGGCACGGCCGCCGAGCCATTCTCGTGGAGACATCGAAACCGCCCGGTACCCGGGCGAGACCACGAGGAGCAGACCATGCCGTTCGTCACCGCCAGCGACGGAACCGAAATCTTCTACAAGGACTGGGGCTCGGGCCGGCCGGTCATGTTCCACCACGGCTGGCCGCTGAGCTCGGACGACTGGGACGCCCAGATGCTGTTCCTCGTCCAGCACGGCTACCGTGTCGTCGCCCACGACCGCCGCGGGCACGGGCGCTCCGCCCAGGTCGGCCACGGGCACGACATGGACCACTACGCGGCGGACGCCGCCGCCGTGGTGGCGCACCTCGGCCTGCGCGACGTCGTCCACGTCGGCCACTCCACCGGTGGCGGAGAGGTCGCCCGGTACGTCGCCAGACACGGTGCCGGGCGGGTCGCCAAGGCCGTCCTCATCGGAGCGGTCCCGCCGCTCATGGTCCAGACCGAATCGAACCCGGGAGGGCTGCCGGTCGAGGTCTTCGACGGCTTCCGCGAGGCCGTGGCCACCAACCGCTCCCAGTTCTACCTCGACCTCGCCTCCGGGCCGTTCTACGGGTTCAACCGCCCGGGCGCGGACAGCTCCCAGGGCGTCATCCAGAACTGGTGGCGTCAGGGAATGACCGGCAGCGCGCAGGCGCACTACGAGGGGATCAAGGCGTTCTCGGAAACCGACTTCACCGACGACCTCCGGGCGATCGACGTGCCCACGCTCATCATGCACGGCGACGACGACCAGATTGTCCCGATCGCCAACTCCGCCGAGATGGCGATCACGTTGGTCAAGAACGCGCGCCTGAAGGTCTACCCGGGACTGTCCCACGGCATGTGCACCGTGAACGCCGACACCGTCAACGCCGACCTCCTCGACTTCATCGAGAGCTGACACCGGCCCGGTACCGACACACAGCCCGCCAGCACGGAACAGAAAAGAAATGACCATGACCGCAACACCCACCGGCTACGTGACCGTCGTCTGGGACGCGAAGGCGAAGGCGGGCAGGGAGGACGACCTCAAGGCGTTCATCACCGCCGCCGTCACCCCCTCGCGCAACGACCCCGGCAACATCGACTACGAGTCCCACGAAGTCGAGGGCCGACCCGGCGAGTTCGTCATCTACGAACGCTGGGAGACACGCGCCCACCTCGACGCGCACCTCGCCGCGCCCCGGATGCGGGAACTCGTCCCGCAGATGCTCGAACTGATCGACGGATCCATCGAGGACGGCATCCGCCTGCTGCGTCCGTTCCGTCCCGCCCACTAGCGCCGGACGCCCGCCGGCATCGACGCCGGCGGGCCGCACCACCGCGAACCGATCCCGCGGGTGCTCCCGGTGACCGCTTTCCGGGAGCACCCGCTCCGACGACACGCACAGGAGAGACACGACGTGACCACCACATCGATCACCGGCGGCAACAGGGGCCTCGGCCACGAGATCGCGCGCCGACTCGTACAGGCGGGCCAGACGGTCTGGATCGGCGCCCGGGACGCCGGGAACGGACGCAAGGCCGCCGACCGGCTCGGCGGTCGAGACGCTGCGCGCTCGGGCGGGCCACCTGGACATTCTCGTCAACAACGCCGGGATCCTCGGCGAAGTGACCACGCCCGAGGACATGACGGCCGACCAGATCCGCCACGTCTACGAAACCAACGTCTTCGGCCTGGTGCGCGTCACGCACGCGTTCCTGCCCCTGCTGCGTAAGGCAACTGCCCCGTCCGTCGTCAACGTCACCAGCGGTCTGGGGTCGTTCACGCTGACCCACGACCCGGAGCGGGTCGAGTCGCAGTATCCGCTCGCCGCCTACGGCTCGTCGAAGAGCGCGGTCACCATGCTGACCATGCAGTACGCCAGGACGATCCCCGACGTCCGCTTCAAAGCGGTGGACCCCGGCCGGACCGCGACCGAGTTCACCGGCCACATCGGGCAGAGCGTCGAGGAGGGCGCGGAGGCGGCGGTGCGTATCGCCACCCTGGGGCCCGACACGCCCACCGGCACGGTGACCGACCGCGCCGGCGCACTCCCCTGGTGACGGCGGCAGGCCCGACCCCGCGACAGTCCTGGCAACCACACCCACCCGGCGCGAACGCCGCCCTACACCGCATCGTCCTCACCCGGCTGCGCCATGACCCACGCACCCAGGCGTACTACGAACGCCGCCCCCAGGAGGGCAAGACCCGGCGTGAGGACATCCGATGTCCCAAGCGGTATGTCGCCCGCGAGGTCTTCAACCTGGTCAGACCGGTCTCCCGCGCCCCGCGTTATAGGGGCGTCAGTGATACGGCGAGGCCCCGTCGGCGTCCGTCCTGACGGGGCTTTGAGCCGAGCCGTGAGACGACGAAGTGCATCGGAGCGCTCCGGTGTAGCTTCGTCAGAGACCGCGCAGCCGGACACGGATCTTCGGATCCGCGACGCCTCGGCCAGTCCTGGGCAGCCTTGGCGGCATCGCCGCTGAAGCGACGGTGCGCGCCACGCTGGGAGAACTTGACCAGGCCCTCCCCATGCGCCAATGGCCGTGTGTCAGCTGGTGGTTACGCCGGGTCGATGGCCTGCGCTTCAGCGAAGGTGTCGTAATCGGTGGAGCGGTCGAGCAAGGTGAAGTCCATGTCACCGGCGGTAAACCGGCTGGTGTAGTAGCGACCGGTGGCGGCCTGCGGGGTCAGGCCGGTGATCGCTATGCGGCAGGCGCCCTCGTGTCGGGGGGCTGCGGTGCTGATGTTCCACCCGCGGCGTGTTGCCGTAGAGGAATCCGATCTCGGCGGTGCCCGAATTTTCGGGAGCGTCGATCGAGGCGTTGCTGGATCGAGAAGTGCTCTCCTTGGTACGGAGCGTGGCGTGCAGGCTCCAGAACGTTTGCTCAATGGTCATGTAGGTAGTGATAGGGCCCCGGTTTCCGCCTTCGGGGATGTGGCTGTCCGGGCTTGGGGCCAGGATCACTCGCCAGGTTCCGGTCAGCGACGTCGCGAACTTTGGCAATCGTCGTTGGCGGGCACGTCGACCCCCTGGGTGCGAAGGTCGTCCCAGAGCCCGGTGGGGAGGTGCCGGCCGTGAAGTGCCACGTTGCGCAGTACCTGGTCTGGGTTTCGCATGCCGAGTGGTGTTGATGATGCGGGTGCGTGTGTGTGGGGGGGCGATCGCGGCTGTGGGCAGGTCGTTCCGTGCGCCTCGCAGACCTTCGCGATCCTTCGGATCTGAGTGACGAGTGCGGGCGGGGCGTCCTGGGAGTCGTACTTCATTCCGTCGGCGGGGCGGTCCTGAACGTGCAGGTCGTCACCGATCCCGAAGGTCGGCTGCTGTGGATCTCACCGGCCCTGCCGGGCCGGACCCACGACCTGACCGCCGCCCGCACCCACCGCATCATCCGGATCTGCGAACGCCCCCAGCTGACGCTGAACCGCGCACTCGCCCACGCTCGCGCTCCCGTCGAACGAGGCGTCGCCAGCCTGAAGTCCTGGCAGATCTTCCGCAGATCCCGCATCAGCCCCAACCGCATGTCCGTCATCACCAAGGCCGTCCTCACCCTAGAGAAGCAACGCTGAAAAGGCTCAGTAAGACCAAGGTCCAGCAGCGGTTCGCCACGCTCCTGACCGAACGCGCCGCCGCTGAGCACGATGAGCGCGCCGAGGAACTGCTACGAAAGGATCCAAGCACCCGCCGGCACCCGATCGACGGGAAGGTCATGGCCTGCGTAGAAGAGGGCATCTACCTGTCCGGCCCCGACAACCGCGCGGTGTGGCTGGAGCCATTCCTCATCGACGTCTACCCGACGACCAACGAGGACTACGCGAGGTTCGTGCAGGCCACCAAACACCGGCCGCCCCAGCACTGGCCCGACGGTCACTGCCCCGTCGCCCTGGCAACCCATCCAGTGGTGTGGGTGACGTGGCACGACGCGACCGCGTACGCCCGCTGGGCAGGCAAGGCACTGCCTACCGCGCGACAGTGGGAGAAAGCGGCTCGCGGACCACGCGGGCGCATCTACCCCTGGGGCAACGAACCGACAGCTGCGAAGGCGAACACGGCAGAGGCCGGCATCGACGCGACGACCCCCGTCTTCCGCTACCAGTCCGGAGCCAGCCCTTACGGCACCTTCGACATGTGCGGCAACGTCTGGGAGTGGTGCTCCACCGAAGAAGACCCCGGCAGCGGGCGATACCACCTCAAGGGATCCGCATTCACGTCCCCCATCGAACGGGCAGCGCCCTCCTTGCTGAACACCGCCGCTGCGTCGATGAAGGACAACGACACCGGATTCCGCTGCGCCATGCCAGCATGATTCGCGCACGCGGCGGGACAATCGATCTGACGCCGACGGCCATGAGATACGGATTCGCCCATCAGCTCACTACCACCGGCTGCGTCCGTCTCTTCGTCGGCGACAGCCACGGCCGTAAGCGAAACCCAGACTCAGCGCCCCTCCATACGCACCAACTTGAGCACACCCAGCGCACCACCGTTGGCAGGCTGCCCGATAGACATGATGCCGCCACCCGTGCTCAGGCCCAGCTCTGCACCGAGAGTGCCGCCGATGTTGCGTATCTGTGTAGGTACCGCAGGGTGACCTCGGTATTCGCTCACGGCAGACGAGGAATCTTCCGCAAGAGCTGGAACTAATTTCCTGCCTATGTCAACGTACAACACCCCGGAAAAAAGTGGCGGGAAGTGGCCTGTCGGTGACGAGATCGGGAAAAGTTCTCCGGCGATGTGCGATGTAGTCCTTCCGGAGCTTGCTCTCGCCCTCTCCCCTGGTGAGCTTGGCGGCCCGACTCAAGCCGGGACGGGCAGGAAGCCGGAGAGGGGCAACATATACGACGATCGTCGGTTGGGCCAACCGGCGATACTTCAGACCATGGGACGGTTGATCCTGATCGCTTTCTGTGGCTATGTCGCGAAGGCTTGAGAACGAAAATTCCGAAAAACCCGGCTGCTAACTAAGGAGGTTAAGGTGCCCGAACCGATCAAAAAACTGCCGCCAAACGCGAAGGGGCAGGTTCGCTACCGCTTCGTGGTGGACGTGGGTGTGGACCCCGAGACGGGGAAGCGGAAACAACTCCGACGTACCTTCGGCACACTGAGGGAGGCGAAAGCGGAGTATGCCCGCATCACCAGCAAGCGGCACGAGGGAACATTCGTCCCACCCAGCAAGATCACCGTGAATGAATGGCTGGATCAGTGGCTCACGATGAAGGCCGAAGACCTGGAGTCGACAACGATCTACAACTACCGGGTGACCCTGGATCGTGTGCGAGGAAAGCTCGGGAACCTCCGGCTGCAAGAGCTTACGGAGGACCATGTGGTGGAGTGGATGCGGTGGGCACTCCAAGGAGGCCGTGTACGTGGCGAGAAAGCCGGAATGGGACTCGGAGTTACGTCGGTGGACATGAGCCTGGCCAGGTTGAAGGATGCCCTGAACCGCGCTGTCACACGCGGCCTGGTGACCGTGAATGTAGCCAGCGAAGTGCACATCCCGCTGAAAGCCCGGAAGGCGGAGCGGAAGACGAAGGTGGTCGTCCAGCCATGGAACGCCTCAGAGGTGGGTGACTTCGTCGCTGCGATGAAGGGCGATCGTCTGTACGCGCCCCTGCTGCTCTCCCTGATGGGCCTGCGCCCTGCGGAGGTCTGCGGGCTGCGGTGGTCGGACATCGACCTGGACGCGGCCACGCTCAGCATCGCCAACACGCGAACCATGATGGGCAACCGCACGGTGGTGGAGAAGGACACCAAGAGCATGGCGGGCGAACGCGTGCTGCCGCTCCCGAATCTCGTACGCGAGGCGCTGAAGGCGTTCAGGGCGCAACAGGCAAAGGAACGCCTGGTGGCGGGCGAAGGCTACGAGGGCGCGGGCTACGTGCTCGTGGACGAACTCGGGGCCGCGCTGAACGGTCGGCAGCTCCGGGTGCGGGCCTACAAGATCATGGACGAGAACGGCCTCCGCAGGGTCCGTCTGTACGATGCTCGGGCGTCATGCCTCACGTACCTCGCCAACAATGGGGTGCCGGATCACCTGCTCGCCATGTGGGCCGGGCACACCAACGTGAAGACGACCAAGAAGTGGTATGTGAAGCCGGACGTGGCAGACCTGCTTCCAGCAGCGGAGGCATGGGGAGGTCTCGCAGGGGGCGTGTGACAGATCGTGACAGATGAAGGTGTGAACCCGTGACCGAAGCCAAGATCGAAACGCTGCAATACCGCTTTGACGGGCCAGAACACCTCCCCGTCCTGATCTTGGGGCCGTCCCTCGGTACCACATGGCACATGTGGGACCGGCAGGTTCCCGAGCTGGCGCAGCAGTGGAGGGTCCTCCGGTTCGACCTGCCCGGGCACGGGGGCGCCCCGGCCTACGCGGCGGGCTCCGTCGCCGACCTCACCGCGCGTCTGCTGGCCACGCTCGACGGACTCGGCGTGCAGCGCTTCGGTTACGCGGGCTGTGCGTTCGGCGGCGCCGTCGGCATCGAGCTGGCCCTGCGCCACCCCGAGCGGCTGGCCTCCCTCGCGCTGATCGCCGCCTCGCCGCGCTTCGGCACGGCCGACGAGTTCCGGCAGCGCGGCGTGATCGTCCGGACCAACGGGCTGGACCCCATCGCCCGCAGCGCGCCCGAGAGATGGTTCACCGGAGGGTTCGCCGCCGCCCAGCCCGCGATCACCGAGTGGGCCGTGCAGATGGTGCGGACCACCGACCCCGGCTGCTACATCGCGGCCTGCGAGGCGCTCGCCGCGTTCGACGTGCGGGGCGAACTCGGCCAGGTCGGCGTGCCGACCCTGGTCCTCGTCGGCTCCGACGACCAGGTCACCGGACCCGCCGAGGCCCGCACCCTGGTCGCCGGCATCCCCGACGCCCGCCTCGCCGTCGTCCCCGGCGCCTCCCACCTGGTCCCCGTCGAGCAGCCCGCCGCCGTCACCGACCTGCTGGTCCGGCACTTCGACACCGCCTGGCAGACCGCGCACGACACCGGCACGGGCCATGTCCCCGTCCCGCCCGCCGCCCACGCCGCGCCCGCCGTGCCGGGCGGCTCTGCGGCCCCCGTCCAGCCCGCCCTGGCCGCCGCCCCCGTACCGGCACAGGTGGCCCCCGTACCGGCACCGGCCGCCGCCCCCGTGCCCCCGCAGGCCGCCCCCGTGACCCCGTCGGCCGTCCCCGTCGCGCCGCAGGCCGTGCCCGCGCCGCCGAGGACCGGGCCCGTCGCCGAGATCGCCCCGGCCGCCGTACCGCCGCAGACGCACGCGCAGGGGCGGCCCGACCCGTACGACCCGGGCCTCAAGGTTCGCCGCGAGGTGCTCGGCGACGCGCACGTCGACCGGGAGCTGGCGCAGGCGGACGAGTTCTCGGGGGACTTCCAGGAGCTCCTCACCCGCTACGCCTGGGGCGAGATCTGGGACCGGCCCGGACTGGACCGCCGCACCCGTAGCTGCGTCACCCTCACCGCCCTGGTCGCGGGCGGCCACCTGGACGAGCTCGCCTCCCACGTCCGGGCCGCCCTGCGCAACGGCCTCACCCCGGACGAGATCAAGGAAGTGCTGCTCCAGGCCGCCGTCTACTGCGGCGTACCGGCGGCGAACAGCGCCTTCCGGGTGGCGCAGCAGGTCGTCCGGGAGGAGACCACGCCGCCGGAGTGAGGGCACCCGGGGCCGTTCGCGCGACGGTGCGGTGCGGCGGCAGGATGGAGTCATGAGGTTCACCAAGAAGTCGCACTCCTGCGTCCGCCTCGAGAAGGACGGGCGGACGCTCGTCCTCGACCCCGGCGGATTCAGCGAGGAGGACGCCGCCCTCGGTGCGGACGCCATCCTCGTCACCCACGAGCACCCCGACCACTTCGACGAGCTGCGGCTGCGCGCCGCGATGGAGGACAATCCGGCCGCCGGGATCTGGACGCTGAAGTCCGTCGCGGAGAAGATCTCGGCGGCGTTCCCGGGCCGCGTGCACACCGTCGGCCACGGCGACACCTTCACCGCCGCCGGCTTCGACGTACAGGTCCACGGCGAACTGCACGCGGTGATCCACCCGGACATCCCGCGCATCACCAACATCGGGTTCCTCGTCGACGACGGCGCGGTCTTCCACCCCGGCGACGCCCTCACCGTCCCCGACCACCCGGTCGAGACGCTGATGCTGCCCGTCATGGCTCCCTGGAACAAGATCTCCGAGGTCATCGACTACGTCCGCGAGGTGAAGCCGCGGCGTGCCTACGACATCCACGACGCGCTCCTCACCGACCTGGCCCGCCCCGTCTACGACCGCCAGATCGGGCAGTTGGGCGGCGCCGAGCACCTGCGGCTGACCCCGGGGGAGACCGTCCGGGTGTGAGCGGCCGGGCGCCCCGCGCCCCCTGCCGGGCGGGGCCGGGCCGTCGGTCCCGCCGGGTAGGTTGGGGACATGCGCATCGCCACCTGGAACGTGAACTCGATCACCGCCCGCCTGCCGAGGCTGCTCGCCTGGCTGGAGAGCAGCGGCACCGACGTGCTGTGTCTCCAGGAGGCCAAGGTCGCCGAGGAGAGGTTCCCGTTCGACGAGCTGCGCGAGAAGGGCTACGAGGCCGCCGTGCACGCCACCGGGCGGTGGAACGGCGTGGCGGTGCTCTCCCGCGTCGGCCTGGCGGACGTCGTCAAGGGCCTGCCCGGCGACCCGGGCTACGAGGGCGTGCGGGAGCCCCGCGCCGTCTCGGCGACCTGCGGCCCGGTCCGCGTCTGGTCGGTGTACGTGCCGAACGGCCGTGAGGTCGGGCACGCCCACTACGCCTACAAGCTCCAGTGGTTCGAGGCGCTGCGCGCGGCCGTCGCGGGCGACGCGGCCGGCGGCCGGCCGTTCGCCGTGCTGGGCGACTACAACGTGGCACCGACCGACGACGATGTCTACGACCGCGCAGCCTTCGAGGGCTCCACCCACGTCACCCCCGCCGAGCGCGCCGCCCTCGCCTCCCTGCGGGAGGCCGGCCTGTCCGACGTGGTGCCGCGCCCGCTGAAGTACGACCACCCCTTCACGTACTGGGACTACCGCCAGCTCGGCTTCCCCAAGAACCGCGGCATGCGCATCGATCTGGTCTACGGCAACGAGCCGTTCGCCAAGGCCGTCACCGACGCCTACGTCGACCGCGAGGAGCGCAAGGGCAAGGGCGCCTCGGACCACGCGCCCGTCGTGGTCGACCTGGACGTGTAGGCGGCCTCCCGCGCCCCGCCCCGACGGAATCCGGCCCTGCGTGCCTGTGGTGCGCGCGGCGGTACGAATGCCAGTCTGGGAGGATGCACTTCCCCTTCCTGGGCAAGCGGCGCGAACCCGACCGGGTCCACGACCCGGCCGGCATCGCCGAGCTGCTCGCCGACTGTGAACTGCTCCGCTCGCAGGCGTCGCAGGAGGGGATCGAACTCGACGACTCCGAGACCTCGCTGGCGCGGCTCGACCAGATGCTGCCGCGCTGGCGCGCCGACGCGGAGACCGTCCCCTGGCTCGGCAACGACGCGGGTCTGTACCTGGGGACCGTGATCGTGCGCACGGTGCCCGGTGCCGCCTGGGTTGTCCGGGCGGACGGCCGGCCGGTCGTCCGGCTCGGCTCGGGCCGGGAGTTCGACGTGGTGGCCTCCGGCTGCGCCTGGGCGGCGGACGGCGCTCCCGAACTGTCGCAGCTGTACGCCGAGGTCTCGGAACGGTGAGCCTCCGGCCCGGCCGTGGCCGGGCCGCAGACCAGGACGTGCTGGCCAGGACGTGCTGGGGTGCGGACCTGCCGGGTCCGACGGCTCACCGACGAGATCACGGCATGCGCACCCTCTTCCGGGGTATACGCCCCCTCGCCGACCGACGGGCTGGACAGACAGGGCCGGCCGACAGGGCCGACCGACAGGGAGGGCGCATCATGGCGACGACGACCGTGCAGGCTAGCGGGCACCGGACCACCGGTGTGCCGGAGATCGCGGACC
>NZ_JBIWJA010000048.1:0-53625 GCF_044764905.1 Streptomyces sp. NPDC093586
TACTGGAGAAGGTCCGCGTGCCCCGCACCGGGCCGGGCCGGCCACGTGTCCGCCCCGACCGCGTGCGGGCCGATAAGGCGTATGCCTCCCGCAAGAACCGGGCTTACCTGCGCCGCCGGGGGATCCGCTGCACCATCCCGGACAAGGCCGACCAAGCCCGCAACCGCAAGAAACGCGGCTCGCGCGGCGGTCGGCCGCCGCAGTTCGACGCGCAGGACTACAAAGCTCGGCATGCGGTCGAGTGCGGCATCAATCGCCTCAAAAGGCACCGGGCCGTGGCCACGCGGTACGACAAACTCGCGGTCCGTTATGAGTCGACCGTCCTCGTCGCGGCCATCAACGAGTGGCTGTGATCAAGGCAGTTGATACAACGCTGGCAAGGAGTCCGCAAGCATGGACCTGCGGTCACGCCCCGGCTATGTCGAGGAGGACCTGCGCCAGTTCGCGTGGCTGGGAGAACATCGGCCAGTGGCCGGTGTCCATCTCGATCAGCCGCCAGTGCCCACTGGTCAGCAGCTTGGCTACGTCGTCGGTCGGCTCGGGGTCACCGAGCGTGCACTTGATGTAAGTCGCCGGGAGGTCGCCGAGCGGCCTTTCCAGCACGGCGGGTTCGGTCAGCGTGGCACCCGGGTGCGGCGTCGCACCGCCCACGATCCGTGCGATCTGCTCATCGGTGAGACCGTGGCCCTCGAAGTGGGTCGCCGGCGCGACCGGCCAGAATCCTCCGTTCTCGGCGATCGATGCCCTCACCATCGCTCCGCCGTCCGGCCAAGCGGAGACGAACGGTTCACCATCGGCCGGAACACTGGAGTCAAGGAAGACCACGTGCGCTAGCCGGTCGCCGATCCGCCCGGCGGCCTGACCGCTTGGGATACCCGAGTAGCTGTGACCTACCAGGACGACTTCACGCAGGTCCTGGCGCTCGACCTCATCAATGATGTCCTGTACGTGAGTCTGCTGACCAGCCGGTACACCTTGCTTCTCAGCGAGGCCGGACAGCGTCAGCGGGTGGACGCCATGGCCGGCCGCACGCAGATGCGGCACCACATCGTCCCACGCCCACGATCCGAGTCGCGCACCTGCAATTAGCACAAAGTTCGCCATGGCCGCACCGTATCGGAGCGGCCCGAAGACCGCTCCGGAAATACTTTCGATACACGCCCTAGCGGGGCTGTGGGAGTTGTTCCAACGCGCGGTGCCGGTGGCGCCGGTACGTCCGCAGGGTGGCGGCCGACGGCGGTATGGAGACCGGGAAGTGCTGGCCGCCATCTTGTTCGTAGCCGCCTCCGGCTGTACCTGGCGGCAGACGCCGGAGATGTTCGGGCCGTCCTGGTCAACGGTGTACCGACGCTTCGTCGAGTGGAGCGAGGCCCGCGTATGGGCCAAGCTCCACCGCCTGGTCCTCGACGAACTCGGAGCGAACGGCGATCTCGACTGGTCGAGGTGCGCGATCGATTCGGTAAACATGCGCGCGATGAAAGGGGGGCACTGACAGGTCCGAATCCCGTAGATCGCGGTAAGAAGGGATCAAAGATCCACTTGATCACCGAGCGGGCCGGCCTGCCCCTCTCTATCGGCATCTCCGCCGCGAACACCCACGACAGCCTGGGACTGGAACCGCTGGTCCGCGGCATACCCCCCCATCCGTTCTCGCCGAGGGCCAAGACGGCGCAAACCCGCCAAACTGCACGCGGACAAGGGTTACGACTACGACCACCTGCGGCGATGGCTCCGCACCCGCAACATCACACCCCGTGTCGCCCGCCGCGGAATCGAAGCCTCAACCCGCCTTGGACGGCACCGGTGGACCGTCGAGCGGACCGTGAGTTGGCTGGGCGGCTTCCGCCGCCCGCACCGTCGCTACGAGCGCAAGGCTGAGCACTTCCTGGCCCTCGCCGGCATCGCTGCTGCCCTCATCTGCTACCGGCGACTCACGACATGAGGCAGTGACCGGCCGTCTGGGTCAGCACCACTGTGGCGGGATGTTGGCCAGCTGCTCCAGCAGGTCCCAGTTGGCTGGACGCAGCTTCGGCTCATGCCATGGGGCTCCGGTGGCAACCCAATAGCCGCGCAGTTCACGGACCTGCGACACGTTGTCATCCCCGATACCGGACTCGTTGTAGCAGCACGGGCAGATGACGTACTGCGGGACACCGTACTCGTTGAACACCGGCTCGCCGACGTCGTACCCGCAGATTCGGCAGGCAGTCTCGGTCTTGTCCTCTTCGTCTTCCGTGCTCATCTCGGCGCCAGTCTATCGATCACCCCAAATGCAACGACCTCTGAAGGCGTTTGAGCCGGTTGCGTACGAGTGCTTCGAGCTGGTCGAGGGCGACGATGGCGAGGTTGGCCAGGCTGTGCTTGACGTGTGCCCATACCCCCTCGACGGGGTTGAGGTCGGGTGAGTAGGCGGGCAGCAGGAACACCGTCAGCCACCCACGCTCGGCGATCAACTCAGGCATGGCGCGGGAGACGTGGGTGTTGAGCCGGTCCCACACCAGCACGATCGGCGCCTTGACGAGCTGGTGGACGCCGTCGGCCAGCGCGATGAAGTCCCGCTCGCCCATGCTGCGGCGTTTGCCCTTGCCGGCGGGGTGGGTGCGCAGGCGGTGGCACAGCCGGGTCCGGGAGCCGGGCCGCATGGCGATCGGTCCGGCCACCGACAGGCGCCCTGAGCGTCGCCCGCTGACGGTCACGACCGGGGTGCGGCCGCGCCATCCCCAGGTGCGTCCTTTGGGCGGCCGGCGGGTGAAGCCCGCCTCGTCCTCGAAGCAGATGTAGCCTCCGCAGGCCGCCCGGGTTCTTTTACCTCCTCCCAGGTCGCCTCCTTCCACACGGTGACGGCCGTCTCGTCGCGTTCGGCGACCCGCCGGGCGGGGACCTGCGGGCTGAAGCCGAGCCGGTGCATCAGCCGCGTGGCACCCGAGACGCTGTAGGAGATGTGGAACTTCCTGCCGATCAGCGCGGCCACCCTCGCCGCGGTCCACACCTGGTCCTCCACCCAGTCGTGCGCGGCGGGTCCCTCATCGAGGTATGCGGCCAGCTTCTCCAGACACCGCGGGGACAGTCGGCACCGCGACCCGCTCGGGCCACGGGAGACCAGAGCCTCACGATCACCGTCCCGCCACAACTGATGCCACCGGTAGGCCGACTTCGGGCTCACCCGCAGGCGTCGTGCCACCTCCGGCGGCTTGATCTTCTGCTCGAACAGCTCGGCCGCCTGCATCCGCACCGTCTCCCGGCGCCGGCGTCCCACAGCGGTCAGCCCGCCCCCTCCGCATACCTCACCCACCACGGAATACAGCCTCTGCCCCAGGCTCAGCAGCAACTTCAGGAAAGCTCACCCTGACGAGCCGAAGTCAGTAACAGGGCAAACGTTGCCTGCCGTGGCACTAGCATCCTGGACGAGACCTTTCCGTGACCTCTCTATGGAGGTGGCCGGTATATGGCGAGGGCGAGGACCTTGGGCGGGATGCGACGGTCAACCGCGCCTACGCGGGGCTCGACGCCACCTTCGAGCTGTTCCTGAAGGCGTACCGGCGCAACTCCATCGACGGCGACGGACTGCCGCCGGACCCGACCGTGCACTACGACCGCGAGTACAACAACACCTTCTGGAACGGCGAGCAGACGGTCTTCGGACGACCCGCGCTTGGCGACCGCATCGCGTACGGACCCTCCGCACCAGTTTCCGGGCGGCTTCCTGCAGCACGTGGAAGAACGCCGGGATCGGGCCGGCGACGGCGAGGGTGTCGACGTCTTCGCTGTGCGCCGGGCTGCCATCCGATCGGACGCGCGCGATGTGATCGGGTGGCGGGCGCCAATGTCGCGCACGGTAGCCCCCACCATGGGAGCGGTCTCGGAAGAACCCACCCGGTGAAGAGCCCGTGCTGTCACCCGTGTGGGTGACAGCACGGGTAGGGGTGGTGCGGAATGCCGGCGGCACCGTCCAGAAGAGGAGCCCGTATGGTGACGATGCCGCGCAAACCGGACCGGCAATGCGTCCTGCCCGGTGATCCCTCGTGGCTGCACGAGCTGCGCTACCTGGAAAAGGGAGTGCTGCGTGTCATCGCCGCAGCCGTCAGGACCGCCGCCGACCGGTTCGACGCCGATCGGTTCGTCCTGTCCGCCGACACCTACCTGGCGGCGGCCGGCATCGTCGGCCGCCTGACCGAGCTGGCCGACGAAGAACCGGCCGACGACGAGGACACCAGCACGCTGCTGCTCCTGCCTGCGTGGGAGTTGGAGTACCTCTGGCAGGTCCTCACCGTCTTCCGCCGTGCGCGGGCCGGTGAGCCCGAGGCCGCCGACCTGCGCGAACTGCTCCACGATCTCGGGTACGGACTCGACCGCACCATCGAGCAGATCACCGACGACCTGCAGCGCCTCGTGGCCGTGCTGACGCTGGACACTCCGGCCGTGCGCACGCTGGCCGCCGCCGCAGCCCACACTCGCGGCCTCGTCGGCCCCCGGCCCCCCACGAGGCTGCCGTTCGCGAGGCGCTGGCACAGGTCAAGAAAGGATGGGTGGCGGCCGGCGTCCGGTGACCGGCCGCCAGGTGCTGTGGTCCGTCAGCGGCTGGCGCCGTCAGGCGTGGCGGTCACGTCATGCCGATGCCCGTGTGGTGAGGGCGTCAGGCACAGCGGTGAGTGCGGACCGAGGCGTGAGCCGGGCGATCAGTACGGCGAGAGCCAGGCCCCCGGCGGCGGCCGGCGCGCCGATGCGGAAGGTCAGGCGCTTCCGCCCGGTGCGGTGGGAGGAACGGGAGACGCGGCCTTCGACCTTCGGCAGGACCCTGGTGACCGATCGCCAGAACGTCGCGTTGGTCCGCTTCTCCCCGGCCATCGGTCGGCCGGCCAGGAACCGGCTGATGCCGAAGCCGGAGAACGCGCCGTCGTGGATGTGCAGGGCGAGGCGGTCGCGGTGGAGGACGTCGAGTACGTCAAGAATGTGCCCGGTGCCACGTACGAGGCGGAACATCTCGGAGATGTGCAGGGTGGCGCCCGGCCGCGCATACGTCAGCAGCTCACCGAACTTCGGCCGATCCAGCGGGTGGAGGCGGCTGGAGGTGCCAGCGCCCTCCTCGAACATGACTCGATCCTCATCAAATGATCGAGTCTCTGACGAACCCGGAACGGTTCATAGAACGTTCTGTCTTGACAGTCGGGGGAGGTTCTTGCCATCCTGACAAAAAAGAACGTTCTGTCTTGCAGAGGTGCCGCGGAACGCGGGCAAGCAGCTCGAGACACAGGCGTACCGACATCCACGAGACCGGCGGCCGGCCGGCGAACGCACAGGAGATGAGTCGGTGAACTCTGAACTACCGGAGGAGCGAGGCGCTCCCGTGGGGCGGCGCGTCTTCCTCAGCACCCTTGGACTCGGAGTGCTGGGCGTCGCGGCAGCACCCAAGCTTCAAAGAGGCATGGAGAGTTTCCTGGGGAGCGCCTCCGAGCTGGATCCTTCCGGCCTGACCGGTCTGCTCCCGAACGGCGGAGGCTTTCGCTATTACTCGGTCACTTCGTCCGTACCGAGGAAGAACGCCGAGAACTACCGGCTTTCCGTCGACGGCCTTGTCGACCGCCCGGCGACCTACACCCTGGGCGACCTCAAGGCGATGCCTCAAACGCGCATGGTGCGGGACATCCAGTGCGTCACCGGATGGCGTGTTCCCAGCACCCCGCTCGAAGGGGTACGCCTGTCCCACCTGCTGGACGCGGCAGGGGTGCACCCGTCGGCCGGCGCGGTGCGCTTCACCTGCTTCGACGGGGCGTACGCGGAAAGCCTGACCATGGAGCAGGCCCGCCGGGCGGACGTCCTGGTCGCCCTGCGCATGCGGGACGAGGACCTCGGGCACGCCCACGGCGGACCGGTCCGCCTCTACGTGGCGCCCATGTACTTCTACAAGTCCGCCAAGTGGCTCTCCGGCATCACCATCACAGAGAATGTCCAGCCCGGCTATTGGGAAGAGCGCGGCTACGACATCGACGGCTGGGTGGGCCGCTCGAACGGGCGGGACGATGAGCCGACGACATGATCCCCCGCAGGTCGGAAGCGTACGGCGATTCAGCAAGGCCGAGCGCTGGGCCCATCGCGCCACGGCCGTGCTGATGAGTGTGTGCGTCCTCACCGCGGCCATGCTGTACCTCCCCCTGTTCGCTGAACTCATCGGCCGCCGCGCCCTCGTGGTCACCGTGCACGAATGGTCCGGGATCGCACTCCCGATCCCGGTCCTGGCCGCCCTGGGCTCGCGCGCCTTCCGTGTCGACCTGGGGCTGTTGAACCGATTCGGCCCCCACGACCGCCGTTGGCTGGTCGCTGTGCTGCGGCGGGACGGGCGGCCCGGGTCCCGTCCGGCACACAAATTCAACGCGGGACAGAAGCTCTATGCCGCCTGGGCGGCCGGCGCCACGCTCATCATGCTCGGCACAGGGCTGATGATGTGGTGGACCCACCTCGTCCCACTGGAATGGCGCACCGCTGCCACCTTCATCCATGACTGGCTGGCCCTCACTCTCGGCGTCGTTCTCGCCGGTCACATCGGCATGGCCATGGGGGACCCCGAGGCCCGCCGCGGTATGCGCACCGGTTGGGTCACCCGGACTTGGGCGGAACAGGAGCATCCGCTGTGGCGGCCGGGGCCCAGACCGCGCCCGGACCAGAGTGGTGAGCGGCGGGGAGTGCGGTGAGCTCTCCCGTGGTCGCATCCTGGGATGCCGCCGGGTGCCACGGCGTTTGCGACGCTCTCCGGCTGCTGTGCAGTGAACGTTCCACACAGTTCGTTGGAGGAGCAGTATGTGGGGCAGGGCACGGCTGATTGCATGCCGGCGACCTCAGTGGTGGAAGGATCCGTAATGCCGCCCACAACGGTCCTCGATCAAACGCGGTGTCGTTCGGAGGCCGTCATCGCCCCGGACCTTGCTCGGGTAGCCCAGGCTCGACATGCCGCTTCCGCCGTCCTGCGACTCTGGGGCATGAGCGGCTCTCTGGTCGACGACGCGCAACTGGTCGTCTCCGAACCGGTGACGAACGCGATAGAGCACGGTCGTGATCCGATCACGATGAAGATGATGATCCTCGCGCCGGCACGGGCTCTGTAGTACATGGCAAGAGGCTGGCACGGGGCGTTCCACAAGCAGAGCCAAAGGGCTTACGGACTTACCGGGTTGAGGGGCACTCCACCGCGTCTGCCTCGTTCACATCACTGCGGAAAAGGCTGGAGAGACGGAGTGGCGCGGGGCGTGTTGTTGTCGGGCGCGTCCTCGGTGATGGTTCGCAGCAGTCCTTCGACGCCGTGGAGGAAGGTTTCGGAGATCCGTTTGGGGTCGAAGAGGCAGCCGGCTGCCATGGCGCCGTCGCGGAGCATGACGAGGTGTTGGCCGGCGGCTGGGGCCTCGGCTTCGTTGGTGCGTGCGAGCAGGTCGGTGAGGGTGGTGAGGAACCACTGCCGGTGGGCGAGGACGGCTTGGTGGATGGGATGGGCGGGGTCGAAGTATTCGGCGGCGGCGTTGAGGAAGGCGCAGCCGCGGAAGCCGGGGGACTGGATGCTGTCGGTGATGGTCCTGGCGACGGCGCGGACCTGGTCGGGCGGGGACGGGGTGCTGGCGATGGCGGTGGTGATCTGAGTGCGGATGGCCTGGTCGGCTTGGTCGAGGTAGGCGAGGACGAGTTCTTCCTTGCCGGCGAAGTGGCGGTACAGGGTGGCCCGGGTGACCTGGGCTTCGGCAGTGATCCGGTCGATACCGACGGAGTGGATGCCCTCGGTGTAGAAGATCCGGGTTGCCGTGTTCAGGAGCCGCGTACGCGCCTCGGAGATGGTGCCGCCTTGTGAACTCCTACTCATGGTCGCCAAGCCTACCGCACGGTAGAACGATCGGTCTGGGTGGAGGCCGGAGAGAGGACCGGGAGGCCGTGCGAGTCCGCCGGTGCTCCATGGTGACCGTTCCTGAGCGCTGATCCGGACGACAGACGCTGGACGACCGGGCCCGGGTAGGCGTTCAGCACGCCGGTGCCGCGGAAGGTCTCCCCGGCGCGTTCCAGCGCGGCGCAGGCGCCCCGCAACTCATGCGGGGCGGATCCTGGAGGCCGCCGCCGACATCGTCCGCGACGAGCGTGAGATCTTCACGCACGCGAACGTGTCCGAGGGCATCAAGACGGTCCGCGAGGCCGCGGCCGGGGTGAACCGGTGCGTCGAGACCCTATGGCTCAGCGCGATGGCCGTGCACGCCGTTGCCGGCAGGTCCTTCCGATGGACGTGACAAGCCGCCTGGCGTCGCACACCGGCAGCTACCAGTACTGTCCGCTGGGCGTGGTCGCGGCGCTGACTCCGTACAACGACCCCCTGAACCTCGTCGCGCACAAGAACGGCCCGCCCTCGCCGTCGGCAACAGCACGGTGCTGCGCCCGGACGAACGGACGCCTCTCCCGGCCCTGTTGCTGTGCGACGCGTTCTGGCGGGCGGGCACGCCTCTCGCCCGACTGCAGATCGTCATCGGCACCGGACAGGACGTCGTGACCGACCCTCGTGGGGGACCGGCGGTGCCTGGTGCCGCGGCAGGCGACGTTCGCCCGGTGAGGAGCGGTGTCCGGTGCGTGCTCCGGGGGTCCCCCCCCCGGCCAGAGGCTGGGGGAGTGCCGGCCGGAAGCCCCCGTACTGGACGTACGCGGGCTTCCGTCCGGTGCGGCGAGTGGGGGCGCCTCCTCCGGGGGAGCGTGCCGGGCGTCGCGACGGGGCGAACGTCGCCTGTTGCGGCACGAGCGATCACCACCGGAGGCCACCGCCTGGCACGGGCCTCACTGGGATCCATGACCTCCGCCACGATGATGGGCGCGGGATGGCTTCTGGACTCCTGGGATGGGCGGCGTTCGTCCAGATCTCGGTGGCCACGCCGGGCGAGGCGACGCCCATCCTGCAGTACATCTCCCAGTGGTGGCCGGAGGTGTTCCACGACGGCAGACTGACGACGCCGGGACTGGTCGTCGCCGTCGGCGTGCTCGTGCTGTCCGTCGTCCTGAACTCTTCGGAGTTCTACTGACGGCGCGCCTGAACAACGGGCCGCACGAGCCCTGGCGGACCGGTGCGTGGAGGGCATCGCCCCGAACACGGAAGGGCTTGAGCACCGGGTCGGCGACTCTGTCGGCATGGTGACGGCGTTGACGCCCGAACTCGGCTACGCCATGAGCGCCGAGGTGGCCGAGGAAACGCTGGCCGGCGGCGTACCGGCGTGGGAAGTCGCCGTCCGTCGCGGACCGCTGTCCACGGAACGTGCCGGTGAGTCGCTGTCCCCTGCCGGCCTCATGCGGCTGGCGAGGCCCTCGTCCTCCGGCTCACCCCACGTTTGAGGAGGCGACCACGCCATGCGTACCGAATCGGGTGAGACCAAGTGCCGACCCGCCCGGCGCTGGTACGAAGAGGGGGGAAGAGCCGGACCACCGTTTCTCTCTGGCCAACGAACGCACCTTCTTGGCTTGGTTGAGGACCGGTCTGGCCCAGCTGGCCTCTTCCGTGGCCACCGCGCAGTGCATCCAGGCGCTGGCTCCGAGTGCCCTGAGCAGTCTGCTCGCGGTGCTGCCGGCCGTGATCGGTACGGCGTTGTGCGCGTTGGCCTATCGTCGCCGGCGGCGAGTGCAGCACGCCATGCGCCACCGGTGTCCCCTGCCTCCCAGCCGGATGCCGCCTTTGACTCTCGCGGCAGGCGGGGAGTGCTGTTGAGTGCTCAAGCCCTGGTCCTTTCCCGGGTACGTGCTGACGGGCACCGCAGTCACTGGCGTCACTGCGGTGCCCGTATCAGTGCAAGGGCTCGAATCCGAACGGTGCTCGGTGGGTTACGGCCACGCGTGGGAGGGACGGCCGGCGCACCGATCCGAGCGGACGCCGATCATCTTTCTGTCGGGGCGAGAGGAACCCCCGGCCCCGACTGCCGGCCTCAGGCCGCCTTGACCTCGAAGTCGACGGGGATGTTGCCGCGGGTCGCGTTGGAGTAGGGGCACATCGCGTGGGCCGCCTCCACGAGCTTGTCGGCCGCCGCCTGCTCAAGGTCCGGCAGTCCGATGCGCAGCGTGGCGCTGAGACCGAACCCGCCCTCGGGCGTTCGCTGCACGCCGATCTCTGCGACGACCGTGGACGAGGTGAGAGTGGTCTTCTGCCCTGCTGCCACAGCCTTGAGGGCCGAGTGGAAGCAGGCGCCCCACCCTGCGGCGAACAGCTGCTCGGGGTTGGTCGCCCCGCCGGGGCCGCCCATCTCCTTGGGGATCGCCAGCGAGAGGTCGAGCAGGCCGTCGTCGGTCTGGACGCGGCCTCCGGCCCTGCCGTCGCCGGTGGAAGTCGCGATCCCCAGGTAAATGGTGTCTGCCATCGTATGTCCTTTGGTATGAGGTAAGCCGGTATGCCCGCTGTCTGCCTGGGCTGTTGCGGCGAGTGATGCTCGCGGCGCGGCACGCAAGGCGAGAGGCAAATCGAGGGAGAACGTTCTGTCTGCCTAGAGTCTCCCGGTCGAGTCACACGGTGTCAATACCGATCGTTCTCCATCGGGTGAACGAGTGGCGATGGTCTGCGTGGGGAGGGCCCCACGTGCGCCTTCGGAAGATAGAACGTTCTGTATTGACAGAGTCTCCCTCCCTTGTCATGCTGGCGCGACAGAACGATCGTTCTGTCCCTCCTTTCCGAAAGGATCATCGTGAGTACTGTTGCTGCCGACTCCGGCCTGGCCGGGACCGCTTCTGCTCTGCGACGGCTGTACTTCGTCCGGTTCGCATTCGCCATCGTCTGGGCCCTCGTGATGCTCACGATGGCCGACGAGATCACTCCGATCGGGTCTGTCCTGCTGGTGCTCTACCCGCTGTTCGATGTGGGAGCGGCGATCTATGACGCGAAGGTGTCGCGCAGCACGGGCAAGCCGAGGCTGCTGTATGTGAACGTGGCGGTCAGCTCGATCACGGCGATCGCTCTGGTGTTCGCCTGTGCGTCGGGTATCCCGGCGGTGCTGCGGGTGTGGGGTGCGTGGGCGGTCGTGGCCGGTCTCGTGCAGCTGATCGTCGCCGTCCCGAGGCGGAAGATGGGCGGCCAGTGGCCCATGATCCTCAGCGGCGGCATCTCGGTGCTCGCGGGCGGATCGTTCATCGCGTCGGCGGGTGCGGACGACCCCGTGCTGTCCAGCGCGATCCGTTACGCCATCCCCGGTGCCGTGTTCTTCCTGATCTCGGCTCTGCGGCTGGGCCGCACCGCGAAGGACGCGTGAACGGCGTGGCTGCGGACACGTACGACGTCATCGTCATCGGTGCCGGCCCGGTCGGCGAGAACGTCGCTGACCGAGTGGTGCAGGGTGGGCTGAGTGCCGCCCTCGTGGAGCGGGAACTGGTCGGCGGTGAGTGTTCGTACTGGGCGTGCATGCCGACCAAGGCGTTGCTGCGCAGCACGGCGGCCCTGCGGGCTGCGCAGCGGCTGCCGGGGGCGCGTGAAGCGGTCACCGGTGCGCTGGACGCGGGGGCGGTGCTGGCGCGCCGGGACGCGTTCGCCTCGCACTGGAAGGACGACGGGCAGGTGTCCTGGCTGGAGTCGGCCGGGATCGCGCTGTTCCGTGGGCAGGGGCGGATCGCCGGCGAGCGTGCGGTGGAGGTGGTGGGTGAGGACGGCGCCGTAACGTCGCTGACCGCGCGTCATGCGGTCGTGGTGGCGACGGGCAGCTCGGCCCTCCTGCCTGATGTCCCGTGTCTGGCCGAGGCGGGGGTATGGACCAGCCGGGAGGCGGCTGCCGCGAAAGCGATTCCGGGACGCCTGGCTGTCATCGGCGGCGGTGTCGTGGCGTCGGAGATGGCGACGGCGTTCGCCGCACTGGGGTCGCGGGTGACGATGCTGGCGCGTGATGGTGTGCTGCCGTCGTCGGAGCCGTTCGTGGGGGAGAGGGTGACCGCTTCGCTACGGGAGGCCGGGGCGACGGTCCTGCTGGGCGCCGAGGCGGGCGCGGTGGACCGTGCCGATGACGGCACGGTGCGGGTCACGCTGACCAGCGGTGCGCTGATCGAGGCCGATGAGGTGCTGGTGGCGATCGGGCGCAGGCCGAACACGCAGGACATCGGTTTGGACCGGGTGGGCCTGGAGCCGGGTGGCTGGCTCGCGGTGGATGACTCGCTGCGGGTGGTCGGCGGCGACGGTCAGGCTCTGGGCGGGGGGTGGCTGTACGCGGTCGGTGATGTCAACCGGCGTGTGCTGCTGACGCATCAGGGCAAGTACCAGGCGCGGGCCGCGGGTGATGTGATCGTGGCCCGGGCCAAGGGCAAGAGCGTAGAGGACGGCCGCTGGGGCAGGCATGTGGCCACTGCTGACGAGCGTTGGGTGCCGCAGGTGGTGTTCACCGAGCCGGAGGTGGCGTCGGTGGGGCTGACCGCGGCAGCGGCGCAGGCCGCAGGGCTGCGGACCCGGGCGGTGGACTACGACCTGGGCGCGGTTGCCGGCTCGGCCCTGCACGCCGACGGCTATCGGGGGTATGCCCGAATGGTCGTCGACGAGGACCGCAAGGTGATCGTCGGTTTCACCCTGGCCGGCCCCGATGTCGCGGAACTGCTGCACGCCGCGACGATCGCGATCACCGGTGAGGTGCCCCTGGACCGGCTGTGGCACGCGGTCCCCGCGTACCCCACGATCAGCGAGGTCTGGCTGCGTCTGCTGGAGACCTACGGTCGTTGACCGACGCATCGATGTCTACGGCGACTCCACCGGGGCCGGGCCGGGGGCGACCCCGGTCGGTGCCGGGTCCCGTCCCGTCCACGGAACATGATCGCAGGGGAACGGCACTCAGGAAGGGACTGCTGATGTCCGACGCGCACGGTGGCCGGACCCGTTCCGGCGCCGCGATCAGTGAGGCGGAGGCCGAGGCTCTGGTCCGCGGGATCTGTTTCGAGACCGGCCCGCCACGCCGCCTCGGTGTCGAGGTGGAGTGGCTCGTTCATGACACACAGGCGCCGCACCTGCCCGTGGCACCCGAACGGCTCCGGACGGTGTATGCCACCTTGCGGACATTGCCGCTGACATCGGCCCTGACCGTCGAACCCGGTGGCCAACTGGAGTTGAGCTCAGCCCCGGCCACTTCCTTGACGGAGTGCGTCCGTACCGTGAGCGAGGACCTGGGCGCCGTCCGGGCGGTCCTGCGCGAAGCCGGTCTCGTCCTCGTCGGCCTCGGCCACGACCCCTGGCACGAGCCCCGCCGGTTCCTGCGCGAGCCGCGCTACGACGCGTTGGAGGCCTGCCTGGACCGCAACGGTCCCGCCGGGCGCTTCATGATGTGCACCTCCGCCTCCGTGCAGGTGTCCCTGGACGCCGGACACGACGAGCCCGGCCCCCAGGGACATGCGCGGCGATGGTGGCTGGCCCATCATCTGGGGGCTGTGCTGATGGCGGCGTTCGCCAACTCCCCGTTGTCCGGTGGGCGCTCCACCGGCTGGCGGTCCACCCGCCAACTGCGGTGGACCCAGATCGGCATCGGCCGCGCCGGCGGTCCCCTGCTCACCTCCGACCCCCGCAGCGCCTGGACCCAGCATGTGCTGGACGCACCGGTGATGTGCGTCCGGCGGGACCACGGACCCTGGGACGTACCGGCGTCCATGTCCTTCCGGGAATGGACACGGCACCGGACCCCGAGAGCACCGACGCGGGAGGATCTCGAGTACCACGTCACCACGCTGTTCCCGCCGGTCAGGCCACGCGGCCATCTCGAACTGCGCATGATCGACGCGCAGCCCGGCGACGACGGCTGGATCGTGCCGCTCGCCGTGACGGCGGCGCTGTTCGACGACGTGGAGGCCACCGAAACGGCCTACCGGGCCGTCAAGCCCTTGGCCGAGCGTTCCCTCGGACTCCCCGCCCCGCACAACCCGTTGTACCGGGTTGCCGCCCGTCTCGCCCTCACCGATCCGGAGCTGCGCGAGACAACCGACACATGCTTTCGCGCGGCGCTGGATGCCCTGCCCCGGCTCGGCGCCTCGACACACGTCACGGACGCCGTCGCCGAGCACCTGGAGCGCTATGTCCGTCGGGGCCGCTGCCCCGCCGACGATCTGCTGGAGATGCCGGACGGCGCGAGCCGCGGCCCGCACGGGAGGGAGACCCGCCCATGAACGACCCTGCCCTGGACGCCGCCACCGAGAGCGGCATCACCGCCGAAACGTCGTCGGGCTCGGAGACCCTGCGTGAACGCGCCTTGACGGCGCTGGTCGTCGCGCGCGAGCGGACCACACTGCTGACCGGCTGCGTCGAGGAGCCCGACCTGACCGCGCAGCACTCGCCCCTGATGTCCCCGCTGGTGTGGGATCTCGCCCACATCGGCAACCAGGAGGAGCAGTGGCTGCTACGGGCCGTCGCCGGTCAGGAGGCGATACGGCCCGAGATAGACAGCCTGTACGACGCCTTCGAGCATCCGCGCGCCGAGCGGCCGAAACTGCCCCTGCTCTCACCCACCGAGGCTCGCGGCTACGCGGCCGACGTCCGCGCCCGGGTGCTGGACGTGCTGGAGCGGGCCGCCTTGCACGGGACGCGGCTGACCGAGGCCGCCTTCGCGTTCGGGATGGTCGCCCAGCACGAACAGCAGCACGACGAAACCATGCTGGTCACCCATCAGCTGCGCACCGGCCCCCCGGCCCTGACCGCCCCGGACCCGGAGCCTGTGCCGCTGTTCACCGGCCCGTCCGAAGTCCTCGTGCCGGGCGGTCCGTTCACGATGGGCACCAGTGACGAGCCGTGGGCCCTGGACAACGAGCGTCCCGCGCACTGGCGCGAGGTGGCCCCGTTCTTCATCGACACCACGCCGGTGACGAACGCCGCCTACCAGGCGTTCATCGAGGACGGCGGCTACACGAACCCCCGCTGGTGGACTGCTCAGGGCTGGGCGCACATCCGCAGGCACGACATCGATGCCCCGCTGTTCTGGCGACGGGACGGCAGACAGTGGCTCAGGCGCCGCTTCGGCGTCACGGAGGTCGTGCCGCCCGACGAGCCGGTGCTGCACGTGTGCTGGTACGAGGCGGACGCCTACGCCCGTTGGGCCGGGCGTCGGCTGCCCACGGAGGCCGAGTGGGAGAAGGCCGCGCGGTACGACCCGGCCGGCGACCGCTCGATGCGCTATCCGTGGGGCGACGCCGACCCGGGCCCGGAGCACGCCAACCTGGGCCAGCGGCATCTGCGCCCGGCGCCTGCGGGGAGCTACACGGCCGGTGAGTCGCCGCTCGGGGTGCGGCAGTTGATCGGCGACGTGTGGGAGTGGACGGCGAGCGACTTCCTGCCGTACCCGGGCTTCCGGGCGTTCCCGTACAAGGAGTACTCGGAGGTGTTCTTCGGCTCCGAGCACAAGGTGCTGCGCGGCGGTTCGTTCGCCGTGGACGCGGTGGCCTGCCGGGGCACGTTTCGCAATTGGGACTATCCGATCCGCCGGCAGATCTTCTCCGGCTTCCGCACGGCACGCTCGGAGGACGTCTGATGTGCCGTCACGTGGCGTACGTGGGGCCACGGGAGGCGCTCGGCCGGTTCCTGGTGGAGCCCCCGCACGCGCTGTACCGGCAGTCGTGGGCACCCCGGCATCAGCGGTACGGGACGGTCAACGCCGACGGGTTCGGTGTCGGCTGGTACGCGGAAGGGGACCCGGTGCCGGCCCGGTACCGGCGGGCCGGGCCGATCTGGGCGGACCTGTCGTTCGCCGACCTAGCCCGGGTCGTACGGACCACCGCGCTGCTCGCCGCGGTGCGGGACGCGACCCTGTCGGGCGCGGACGCGGAAGCCGCCGCGGCCCCGTTCGCGGCGGGGACCTGGCTGTTCAGCCACAACGGCGCGGTCCGGGGCTGGCCCGGTTCCCTGGCCGCGGTGTCCCGGACGCTGCCGCCCGAGGACCTGCTGTCGCTGGAGGCCCGCAACGACTCGGCGCTCGTCTGGGCGCTGGTCCTGGCGCGGCTGCGCGGCGGTGACGCCGAGGGCCAGGCGCTGGCCGGCACGGTGCTGGAGGTCGCGGCGGCGGCCCCCGGCTCCCGCCTCAACCTGCTGCTCACCAACGGCCACACGATCACCGCCACGGCCTGGGGCGACACCCTGTGGTACCTCACCCGGCCCGGCGGCGGCACCGTCGTGGCCTCCGAGCCCTACGACGACGGACCGCACTGGCAGCAGATCCCCGACCGGACGCTGCTGACCGCGCATGACACAGATGTACGCCTCACACCGCTGTAGGCGTTGTCCCGGCCCCGCCCTGGTTGCCGGGGAGCGCGGAGAGAAGAGACGCGCGAGATCGGTGACCTTCTCCGGTGCATGACCGGCGGTCGACGGCGTCGTGCCGCATCCGGCTCAGATGTCGGCGAGTTCTGCCTTGTCACTGGCCACGTGACGGCGCAGGAGACCCTCGACGCCTCGCAGGAAGGCGTTGCGAACCATCCCGGGGTCGAACAGGCAGCCGACGACCGTGGCGCCGTCGCGCATCATCACGAAGTGATGGGCGGCGGCCTCAGCGGGCGTCTCCCGGATGTCGGCCAGCAGTTCGGTGACCTTGTCGAGGAACCACTGGCGGTGTGCGAGCACAGCGACGTGGACGGGGTGCTCGGGGTTCGGGAACTCGGCGACGGCGTTGAGGAACGCGCATCCTCGGTAACCCGGGGACTGGACGCTCCCGGCTACCGACTTGCTCAGCGCCCTGATGGTGTCGGCCGCTGGAAGCCCAGCGGCGACCGCTTCGTCGACCCGTTGCCGCATGGCCGCGTCGGCTTCACCCAGGTAAACGAGGACGAGGTCGTCCTTGCTGGGGAAGTACCGGCAGAAGGTCGCTCGTGTCACCCGCGCCTCCGTGGCGATGCGGTCGACGCCCACGGCGTGAATCCCTTCCGCGTAGAAGAGCCGACAGGCCGTGTCGACCAGCCGTGCCCGTGCTTCGGACGGTCGGTCTCGGGATTCGCTGCGTACTACGCCTCCATGTCAGCGAGCAGATAGAACGTTCGGCATTGCGCGCGGTGCAGAATTGCTCATATGGACACCGACGGGACGCCCTGCCTGTTCATGGCAGTGTCGGCCGGGAAGCGGGCGGACCGGCATCAGTCTCCCGAGCCGGACTGAGTGTTGCAGGTGAGGATGCCGGTGGGGCGGCGTCCATGGGTGGACGGCGACGTCTGACGATCCGCAGTCGGCGTAAGCTGACTTCACCCAGCAGCTGGGACAGTTCGCCGCTTGGAATGTGGAATCGCGATAGAGGCTTCCTTGTTGTGCTGGCTGCCTCACGCGCCACAGTGCATGTCGATGGGGGAGGGTGCGGCACTCCGCTGCCCCCCGGGTCCTGCCTGCGCGCCCGGCCCGGAGCTGCAAACGCCCCAGCGCCGTAACCGGCCAGGCCGCTCACCACCGGCAGAGAACTTACGCCGGGTGTAAGGAAAAAAATGAACAGCCCGTGTCCGTGACATAGGTCGTCGAGCGGTGGTCTTACATGCGGGACACCTGGGAATAGAAGCCACGAGCGGTGGCCGGTGTAAATGCGCAACTCGCCAGAGTGTCGGACGTCCGACACTCTGCCTCAGCTGTCCTGCTGTCCTGCGGTCCTGCTGTCCTGCGGTCCTGCGGTCCTGGGGCGTGGAGGAGCCGCTGGCCGCCGACGTTCAGCTGGTCGTATCCGCGCTTGCGGCGAATGCGATAGCGCATGGCTCCGGGGGGTCGAACTGAGGATCGCGGTGACGACGGGGCGCATCACGGTTGAGGTCTCAGACGAGAACCGTGCGCCGGCCCGAATGGGCGACTCGCGGCCTGACGACCCGAGAGAGCGAGGACTGATGATCGTGGCGGCACTTGCGCAGAGCTGGGGAGCGAGCGGGAACGGTCGCACGACATGGGCCGCATTCCCCTTCTCGCCTCCGCCAGGCTGATCCAACCAGGAGGCGTTGCTTCCCTGCGTAGTCAGCAGCCGACGGGATTGTCGGGCGCGTCCTCGGTGATGGTTCGCAGCAGTCCTTCGACGCCGTGGAGGAAGGTTTCGGAGATCCGTTTGGGGTCGAAGAGGCAGCCGGCTGCCATGGCGCCGTCGCGGAGCATGACGAGGTGTTGGCCGGCGGCTGGGGCCTCGGCTTCGTTGGTGCGTGCGAGCAGGTCGGTGAGGGTGGTGAGGAACCACTGCCGGTGGGCGAGGACGGCTTGGTGGATGGGATGGGCGGGGTCGAAGTATTCGGCGGCGGCGTTGAGGAAGGCGCAGCCGCGGAAGCCGGGGGACTGGATGCTGTCGGTGATGGTCCTGGCGACGGCGCGGACCTGGTCGGGCGGGGACGGGGTGCTGGCGATGGCGGTGGTGATCTGAGTGCGGATGGCCTGGTCGGCTTGGTCGAGGTAGGCGAGGACGAGTTCTTCCTTGCCGGCGAAGTGGCGGTACAGGGTGGCCCGGGTGACCTGGGCTTCGGCAGTGATCCGGTCGATACCGACGGAGTGGATGCCCTCGGTGTAGAAGATCCGGGTTGCCGTGTTCAGGAGCCGCGTACGCGCCTCGGAGATGGTGCCGCCTTGTGATTTCTTGCTCATGACCTCTAGCTTACCAAAATGATAGAACGTTCGGTCTTGACAGATGGTGCGACAGCGCGTTGAATCACCATAACTAGACAGAACGTTCTCCCGTCGTGGTGGTGTCCCCGTGGTTCTCCGTCGCTACCTCCTCTTCGTGGGCTTTGCCCTGGCCGTCGTGACCGGCTCGGCGAGCGCCCTGCCGTTCATCGCCTCCCATGCGACGGCCGCCGTCGGCGCCACGTCCGGAAGGGAGGCTGCGCAGGTGCAGACAGTGGAGTCGGGGACGGAATCCGACTGGACGGTGGCGAGGATCGTGCCGAGTTCCCCGCGGGACTGAACCGCGCGAATTCTCGTCTCTTGCGCGTTCTTCACATGGATGGTCGGGTCTTTCAATTGCCTCCGGTGAATACCTCGGTGGCGTGCTCGCGGGGTCGGTTTTGGCGAGTGCACGAATCTGGCCATGCCTCCCCCTTCTGTGGAGTGAGCGTTACATGCAGCTGTCGTAACGCGGGTCCTCGAGTTCAAGCTGACCGATTACCGAGCCTCGGGGTCTGTATTTTCTGCGCTGCAACAGGACGCACCACAGCATCGCGCCGGCGCGGGCGGAAACGACGTCCACCCATCCTCTTGAGATCGAACACGAATCCCTCGATGATGTGGGACGTGCGCATGATCGCGCGGGTCCGACGGTGTGCCCATCTCGATCAGCCTCGGTCGGAAGGTCATCGAGCGGATGCGGAAGCTCGGCATCGTCCTCATCCCGCCGGGGATCAGCGGTACGGTGCCGCCCGGTTTCGCCGAGCGCTGGGCCGGCTCTCGCACCGTTGCGCAAGGCCGTTGGTTCGAGGACCTCGTCGTCCCGGTACGGCCGGACCGGCTCGACCATCGATGCGTACGCCGCCGTGGCGCAGATGTTCTACACCGAACAGCGAGCCGCGTTCGGCACCGCTGCCATGTGGGCGGTGTACCCGAACTCCATTCTGGCCGCGGCGTGCACGACGGCGTCCACGCTGAGCAGGTGCTCCAGCCGGGCCGGGGGAGCCGTCGAGTAGCCATGGGGCAGCTCGATCAGGTCGCCCCGCACCGGTTCGGCTTCCACGTCGGTCACCTTTCGCGCGCTCGCGGCCGAGCGGGCCAGGGTGACGACGTCGTGGCCATCGGAACGCAATCGGCGTATCAGGTGCTGACCGACGAAGCTGCTGCCGCCGGTGAGAAAGACGCGCATGAGCCCCTCCTCATCACAGGTGGTGGGCTCGACGGTCCGCTCAGCACAGGAAGCCCTCGTAGTGGTGTTGCTGGAGCTGGCTCTCGATCTGCCGCACCGTTTCCAGACCCACACCGACGATGATCAGGATGCTGGTTCCGCCGAACGGGAAGTTCTGGCTCGCTCCCGTCGTGGCCAGCGCGATGGTGGGGATGAGCGCGATGAATCCCAGGTACAGCGCGCCGGGCCAGGTGATTCGATTGAGCGTGTAGCGCAGGTAATCGGCGGTCGGCCGCCCGGCCCTGATCCCCGGAATGAAGCCCCCGTACTGCTTCATGTTGGTCGCGACCTCGTCCGGGTCGAAGGTGATCGTGACGTGGAAGAACGCGAAGAACACAATGCGCACGGAGTAGGTGGCGATGTAGGTCGGGTGGTCGCTCTGGGCGAACGTCCGGGTGGCCCAGGCCTTCCATTCCGAGTCGCCGCTGGAGAACTGGGCCACCAGCGAGGGGATGGAGAGCAGTGAGGAAGCGAAGATGACGGGGATGACACCCGCCTGGTCCACCTTGAGTGGAATGTACATGGAGGTGCCGCCGTAGGAGCGCCGGCCGATCATGCGCCTGGCGTACTGCACGGGGATGCGGCGCTGGGCCTGTTCGACGAACACGACGAGGCCGACCAGGGCCAGAGCGACGAGGATGACACCGCCGAGCTCGATCCAGCCGTCGGCCAGGGAGCCCTGTTCCTTGATCGCCCACAGAGCAGCGGGAGTGGTGCTGACGATTGAGATGAACATCAGGATCGACACCCCGTTGCCGATGCCGCGGTCGGTGATGAGCTCACCGAGCCACATCACGACGGCCGTGCCGGCGGTCATGGTGATGACCATGGTGATGGTGGTGAAGACCGAGCGGTTCGGGACGACCTGGCCGGCGACGGCGCAGTTCGGGAACAGCGCGCCGCTGCGGGCGGTGGCCACCAGACCGGTGCCCTGAAGGACGGCGAGTGCCACGGTCAGGTACCGCGTGTACTGCGTGATCTTCGCCGTGCCGGTCTGGCCCTTCTTTTTCAGGGCTTCCAGGCGTGGGATGACGACGGTCAGCAGCTGCAGGATGATGCTGGCGGTGGTGTAGGGGAGAATGCCGAGGGCGAAGATGGTGATCTGCAGCAGGGCGCCGCCACTGAACAGGTTGACCAGCCCGAACAGCCTCTGATCGGTGGAGGTCTGGTCGATGCACTGCTGGACCGCCCGGTAGTCGACGCCGGGGATCGGGACGTGGGTGCCAATGCGATACACCACGATGATCCCGAGCGTGAAGAGCAGTTTCCTGCGCAGGTCAGGCGTTTTGAACGCGTGGGCGAACGCCACGAACACGGTGCCTCCCACGACCCTCCGTGCAGCGCCGTCGTGAGGGTCATAGATTTCCGATCGGCAACGGCACATCGGCGACGGCTGTCGCGTCAGTGTGGAAACCAGCCGCACGGGGGCGGTGACGGCTCCCCTCAGCGCCTGCGACCAAACGTTCTGTCTCGCCCTACCGTGAGTCTTCGTGTTGCCACCGTCAAGACCGAACGGTCTCCCTCGCGTGGAGGGCGTGCGGTCGCGGGAAAGCCGGCCCGGTACCCCATCTGGACGGTGCGCCCGCATCCTGCGAACTTGCTCACTGCGCAACTGCGGTCAGGAGTGGACTGTTTGAGCCACTCGGAGATCGATGACCTGCTGTACGGCGTTCGCGGCGGATCCCTACCCGGCATCATCTCGCGGTACGAGGACCTCGGGCGAGTCTTCAAGGACAAGAAGTCCGAGTCGGTCTATGGAAGCTCGTGCGGGCGCAGACTCATGTGAGTTATGCGCGTGATGTCAGGTGTCCGGCAACGAGCGCATCTCATCAGTCATTTCGGTCACTTGAGGAGCAGGCGCACGGCAGATGACACGGCCGTCGATGGGTGAACTTCCCGGCGATTGCGCCGTAATCATCGGGGTGCGGCGCCCGACTTGCTGGGTCACATCGCTCCGGTCGGCGCCCGTTCGTACGATGGGCCCGTTCTGAAGGACGGCTGCACGCAAGCACGGAACTCGGGGCCGGGGCAATTCCCGCTGCAGTCTCAGAACTTGTCATGCGCGACACGTAGGTCCAGATCCGGGCCGCCGTGACGGCTTCACGCCGTGCGGGCTGCCACCGGTCGAGTGCCGCGGCAGGCGACGTTCGCCCGGTGAGGAGCGGCGTCCGGTGCGTGCTCCGGGGGCCCCGGCCGGAGGCTGGGGGAGTGTCGGCCGGAAGCCCTCGTACTGGACGTACTCGGGCTTCCGGCCGGTGCGGCGAGTGGGGGCATCCCCTCCGGGGGAGCGTGCCGGGCGTCGCGACGGGGCGAACGTCGCCTGTTGCGGCACGAGTTCCTCCGGTGGCAGCCTCGCGTCCTGCCAGGGCCGGCCGTACGGGCCGGCGGGGCACCGCGCCCCGGTCCAGGAGGCGCCGTGCAGGGAAGGCCGGTGCTACTGGCCGGCCGGTGCGCACACGGAGTCGGTCGCCGTCCTGAGCGCCTGCCGGTGGAGCGCGTCCAGGTGGTCCGCCACCGCCCCCGACACACCGGCCAGCGTGAGCTGCACCGTGCAGGCGATGGGCTTGTCCCGCACGTGCTCCGTGGCCTTGAGCTCGGCGAGCAGGGCCGTGGTCAGCCGGTCGAGCCTGGTGCGGATGGCGCCGAGGTCGGGGCGTGTCGTGGGGGCCTCCTCGGGGTGAGCGGTCCAGCGGGCGAACAGACCACGCTGCACGACCTTGCTCGCGGTGATCTGGTCCCGGAAGAACGCGACCGCCGCGTCCGCGTCCACTCCGGCGGCGTCGGCCTGCTTGCGCACCGACTCCAGCACCTGTGCCTCGCGCACCGGGTCCTCGATCGGCGAGCCGGTGCCGAACTTGGACGCCGCCACGTCGTCACTCACCAGGATGCGCTCGATGACGAGGTCCGTCAGGGGGCCGAGCTTGCCGATCGGCGTGCTCGTCGTGCCGCTCACGGGCCCGTTGTTCGTACGCGCGTCCGCGTCCGCTGCCATGGCCTGGGGAACGGTCACCGCCGTGGTGACCAGCAACAGCCCCAAGGTCGCGGCGCAGCGAGTCGTCCGATTTCGGAGGTTCAATGAATTGCCTCGTCTCGATGTGTGGAGGGATGGTCGCCCGACCTCTTACGAGGGGTCCGGCAGGGGAATGGCCTTGAAGACGTGGTCGGGATCGAAGCGGTGCTTCACTTCGAGCAGCCGTGCGGTGTTGGGGCCGTAGGCATGTGCGATCTGCGAGGTCTCGTCCGGGCCCAGCAGATTCGGATAGCCGCCCGGGAGGGCATCGGAGGCGAGAGCGCAGGTCAGTTCGTCGGCCCAGGCGCGGTGTTCCGCTGCGTGGATGTCGCTCGCGTCCCACAGGGCGATGCTCTCGATCATGAGGTGCGGGTCGCGGTTGCCGAACGCCGTGTCCGGGACGGGGACGCGCGTCGCGGCTCCGTGCAGGCTGTGTACCGACACCGCCGAGTAGGGCGAGGTCAGCGTGTCTCCCGCGAGGCTCAGCATGTCGCGCACTCCCGGGGTGAGTGACGGCACCGAACGCGAGCGGATCACGACGTGCCGTCCGAAGGGGAACAGCGCGTCGATGCCGGCCAGCATGTCGGAGGTGGTGGTGGGCCCCACCTGCGAGACGAGGGGTGTGCCGAGGGCGTCGAGCTGTGCCACCGCGCGTTCTCCCGTCACGGTGTCGTCGCCGCTCCAGGTGGGTGAGAGGAACACCGCGGGCTTGCCGTCGGGCCCGGGCAGGACGCCGGACTGCACCGTCAGCTCGTCCGGGCTCTCGGCCAGGACGTCCGACAGCGCGGTCAGTACGGTTTCGTCCTGGTCCCACGGGAACAGCACCAGACCGGACAACAGCGTGGGCACACGGTGCAGGCGCACCCGCATCGAGGTGACGACACCGAAGTTCCCGCCGCCGCCGCGCAGTGCCCAGAACAGGTCCGGTTCCCTCTCGGTGTCGGTGGTGACGACCGAGCCGTCGGCGAGGACGACGTCAGCGGACAGCAGATTGTCCAAGGCGAGCCCGAAGCGGCCGCTGAGCGGCCCGTAGCCCCCGCCGAGTGTCAGGCCCACCATGCCCACGGATCCCGCCGAGCCCGTCGCGGCGGTCAGGCCGAACGGCTGGGCGGCGGCCACGACATCGGCTGCCGTGGCCCCTCCCGACACCTCGGCGACCTCGGCCACGGGGTCGACCGTCACCCGGCGCATGGCCGAGAGGTCGAGGGTCAGGCCGCCGTCACTCAGTGCCCTGCCGGCCCAGTCGTGGCCCCCGCCGCGCACCGTCAACGGCACGTCGTGCATCCGCGCGGCATGGAGGGCGACCTGGACGTCGGCCTGGTCGGCGCACCGGACGATGACGCCGGGACGAGTGGACACGGCACCGTTCCAGATGCTCCGGCCGGCCTCGTAGTCGGGTCCGGTGGTGACCACCCGTTCCGCCTGTACGAAGCGTCGCAGAGTGTCGATGAGGCGGGCGACGGGTTGTGGGTCGGTGGCAGGCATGGGACCTCTTTCTCTGTTGCTGAGCAACGAGCGTGGCCGGTCGGGCAGTTGTCGGCCGCCCACGTCGGCGGGCACCGGGCAGGTCCGGTCGGGGCGGCCCGTGGAGGGGCAGTGACGCGAGGGAGGCGTGGCGCCGGGTGTCACGCGGGAACGTCCTCGATCAGCGGATCCGGCGGGCCTGAGGGATGGTCAGGCTCCCAGGGGCCGGAGAGGAGCGAACGTTCTGCCTTGTCATCATGGCAAGGTTCGTTCACGACTGTCAAGACCGAACGTTCTCCATCATTGCATGCCGGGCTCGGGCTGCGCGCGCCGCTCAGGACGTGCGCCTCCCGCCGCTGGACGCCGTCGCGGCCGTGACCTGGTCCTGGGTGCCGAGACGGCCGATCCTCGCGAGGGTGTGGTGGCCGGTCCGGGTGGTGAGGACCGAGCCGAGCACCGACACCTCCATCGCGCCGCCGAGTGAGTGGAGGAAGGTGTCACCGTGGGGGCTCGAGGTGCGGCTGCGGATCGTCGGCCTGAATTGTCGGACGCGGCGCCACCGTGCGGGCGATGGCCTCGGTGATCGCCCGCACGGTGACGGCTGCAGGGGGTGTCGCTCTCACGGGCCGGCCGGCGGAGTCCGTCCGCGTGCCGCGTAGAGGGACGGGACTCGGTCGCGAAAGCGAAGATCACTCCCAGGGCCCCAAGTCCTCCCCGGGGCCGCAGTGGCTCCGAACAGGAGGAGGGCGCCCGTGGTGACGACAGTGCGCCACAGGGTGCGAAGTCTCATGACACGTCCCGCCTCTCAAAGGTGGAAGGAGCGGTGGCGGAACATCCTGGAGAGAGCGTTCCGCTGCTCGCCACTCTGGCAGGCGCCCACCGAGTGGTCAATGGAGAACGTTCTGTCTTGCCGTGAGTCGCTCACCACCTCCGGCGGGCATCGCGATCACGCGCCTGTCTAGGTGGGTAGAACGTTCGGTCTTGACAAGTCGAGGTCTGCTTGCCAGGCTGCAGAGCAGAACGTTCAGTCTCTCTGCGGGTGGTCAGTGCGTCACGCGACACACCGAACCTGAACGTCGTCCCCCTCGCATCCACCGAAGGATCAACGTGACCAGCAACGCTGCTGCGCCAGCCCTCGCAACCGGGACAGCCTCCGCCCTGCGCAGGCTGTACTTCGTCCGGTTCGCTTTCGCCATCGTCTGGGCCCTGGTGATGTTCACCATGGCCGAGGAGATCAGCCCCGTCGCGGCCGTGCTGCTGGTCGTGTATCCGCTGTTCGACGTCGGTGCGGCCGTCGTCGACGCGAACGCCACCCGCGAGACCCGATCGCCTGTCCTGCTCTACGTCAACATGGCGGTCAGCCTGGTCGCCGCCGTCAGCGTGGGCATCGCTGCCACCTCCGGCATCCCCGCGGTGCTGCGTGTATGGGGAGCCTGGGCGATCGTGTCCGGGCTGGTCCAGCTGATCGTGGCCGTTCCGCGTCGCAAGCTGGGCGGCCAGTGGGCGATGATCCTCAGCGGCGGCATCTCGGTGCTGGCCGGAGGCTCGTTCGTCGCGTCCGCCGGTGCCGACAACCCGACGCTCGCCAGTGCGATCGGCTACGCCGTCCCGGGCGGCATCTTCTTCCTCATCTCGGCCCTGCGCCTGGGCCGCGCCGCCAAGGAGGCCTGACATGAGCGACCACACCTACGACGTCGTCGTCATCGGTGCGGGTCCTGTCGGGGAGAACGTCGCCGACCGGGTGGTGCAGGGCGGGCTGAGCGTCGCCATCGTGGAGCGCGAACTCGTCGGCGGTGAGTGCTCCTACTGGGCCTGCATGCCGACCAAGGCGTTGCTGCGCAGCACGGCCGCGCTCCGTGCCGCCCGGCAACTGTCGGGATCGCGAGAGGCGGTGACCGGTGACCTCGACGTCACGGCGGTGCTGAGCCGCCGTGACTCCTTCGCCTCGAACTGGAACGACGACGGGCAGGTGTCCTGGCTCGACTCCGTCGGGATCACCTTGCACCGGGGCCAGGGGCGGATCAGCGCCGACCGGGTCGTCGAGGTCACCCACGAGTCCGGCGTCACGACCACGCTGACCGCACGTCACGCGGTGGTCGTGGCGACCGGCAGTGCCGCACTGCTGCCGGACATCCCCGGTCTGCTCGAGGCGAAGCCGTGGAGCAGCCGGGAGGCCGCCGCCGCGCGCACGGTTCCCGGCCGGCTCGCCGTCATCGGCGGCGGCGTGGTGGCGTCGGAGATGGCGACGGCGTTCGCCGCTCTGGGATCGTCCGTGACGATGCTTGCCCGTGACGGTGTCCTACCGCTCGCGGAGCCCTTCGTCGGCGAGCGGGTCACCGAGTCACTGCGGGAAGCCGGAGTCTCGGTGCGCCTCGGCGCGGAGGCCGGGGCCGTGAAGCGGGACGACGACGGTACCGTGCACATCACGCTCACCAGCGGTGAGGACGTCCACGCCGACGAGGTCCTCGTCGCGATCGGCCGTACACCGAACACCCAGGACGTCGGACTTGACGCCGTGGGACTGACACCGGGTGCGTGGCTCACGGTGGATGACACCCTGCGGGTCGTGGGGAAGGACAAGGCGCCCCTCGACGGCGGGTGGCTGTACGCCGCCGGCGACGTCAACCGGCGTGTACTGCTGACCCATCAGGGCAAGTACCAGGCCCGCGCGGTGGGTGACGTCATCGTGGCGCGCGCCAAGGGCGAAGCGGTGGACGACAGCCCGTGGGGCCGCCACGCGTCGACAGCCGACGAGCGCGCGGTGCCGCAGGTGGTCTTCACCGAGCCGGAGATCGCGTCGGTGGGCCTGACCGCGGCCGCGGCCGAGGACCTCGGCATCCGGACCCGCGTGGTCGACTACGACCTGGGTGCCGTCGCCGGATCGGCCCTGCAGGCCGACGGGTACAAGGGACACGCCCGCATGGTCGTCGACGAGGACCGCAAGGTGATCGTCGGCTTCACGCTCGTCGGCCCCGACGTCGCCGACCTGCTGCATGCCGCGACGATCGCGGTGGTCGGCGAGGTGCCCATCGACCGGCTCTGGCACGCGGTGCCGGCGTTCCCCACGGTGAGCGAAGTGTGGCTGCGACTGCTGGAAGCGTACGGACGCTGATCGTGCGACCGAAGCCTCGTCCCGGGCGGCTGCGAAGGGACGAGAGGACGGGAGGAGGGCAGGGGGCGGCGCCCACAACCAGGCGTACTACGCGGGGGATCACCGCCGCCGCGCCTGGTCTGCGACGCGCCCTTGCCGAACCTCGTGAAGTACAGACGGGACACAGATCATCCGACAGAAGGGATCGAGTCGATGCACCCACGTTCCACGGACAAGGATGGCGGGTCGCCGCCCGCATCGGGGAGCCGATCCCCGGACAGCGGTGACAAAAGCGCCGGAAGCACGGACTTGCAGTCGATGTACCTGCAGGACGGCCGTGTGCTCGAGTTCGCCGTTCGAGGGCCCGAGCGCGGACCGGCCGTTCTGTTCCACCACGGCATGCCGGGCTCGGCGGTTCCCATGGACTCCGTCCTCGACTCGGTCACTGATCGGGGATACCGCGTCGTCACCTACTCCCGCGCCGGTTATGGCCGCTCCAGTCCGCTGCCTGGACGTACTCTCCTGGGCACAGCCGAGGACTGCCGCACGCTGATGGATCACCTGCGGGTCGATCAGTATCTGGTGGTGGGCTGGTCCGCGGGTGGGCCGCACGCGTTGGCCGGCGCGGTGGGGGACTCGCGGCGCGTGTCGGGAGTGCTGCTGATCGCATCGTTCGCACCACACGATGCCGAAAGACTCGACTTCGTCGAAGGCATGGGCATGCAGAACACCGTTCAGTTCGGCAGCGCGTCCAAGGGGGAGGGGGAGCAGCGCGCGGTGGTATCGCACTTGGCAGCGCTGGTCCGGGACACCCCGGCTGATCTCGCCTCCGGGATCGCCAGTCTGCTGCCTCCGCCGGATGTCGCCGAGGTGACCGGTGCTTATGGCGCGGACAGTGCCGTGCACCTGAAGCACGCTCTCGCGGCCGGAAACGAGGGGTGGGTCGAGGACCTGCAGGTACTGACCAGGCCATGGGGCTTCGACCCCGGGGACGTGATCGCTCCCGTCGAGCTGTGGCACGGAGACGTCGACCGGATGGTGCCGGTCGCACATGGGCAGTGGCTGGCAGGGCGTCTGCCGACCGCCCGCGCCCACATCGAGAGCGGGCACGGCCACATCTCGATCGCCGTGGGCAGCCTCGGCGACAAGCTCGACCTGCTCAGATCGAGGACGTCCTGACCATGTGACGCGACGGAGACAAGCCGCGCGGTCCCGGCAGGGAGCACGCTGGTCGAGGCCGGTCCTCGCCGCCCGTGAGCCGTGCGCCCGGCCCGCCGCTCCGCGTAACGCCGCTGACACACGTGACCACCGAGACAGGGGGGGGTGAGGCGCTCACCGTGCCGCTCTCCCGACCCCAAGCGCGTAGGGAGCTGTCGTGTCATCGAAGAAGCTCGTGGACTACATCATCGTCGGGGCTGGGGCCGCGGGATCGGCGTTGGCTCAGCGGCTCGGCGCGAATCCCCACAACCGCGTTCTGGTGATCGAAGCCGGCGGCACGGACGAGCATCCGCACCATCGGATGCCGGCGCCGTACGCCCAGGAACCGACGCGTCCGCGATACCGGGACCAGCACGCACCCCAGCCGCTCGCGGTGAGGCGGCTGGGACACAGGCGCATGGGCGGCCTCATCGCGGGTGGCTCGACGGCGGCCAGTGGGACGGGCCGGGGAGGGGAAGCGGACCACGACATGTGGGAGACGCCCGGCGTGACCGGCTGGAACCGGGCCCGTTTCCTGGGGGCCTACACGGCTATGGAGCGGCATGCCGCCCGTGCCACCGGACCGCACGACGACCGCGGCCGTCAGCCGGCCGAGGTGGTGAGCCCGCCCGACGCGGCCACTGAGCTGTGGATCCGGGCTTTGGCACGCTGGGGGATCGACACGGAGGAGGATGTCGACGAAGGTCCTGAAGTGACGGCGGACCTGCCGCGATCGATGCCGACCGGTGCCTGGACGAGTACGTTCCGCACGCTTGCGCGCAGGCGGGCGCGGCGGCGCAACGTCCGTGTCCGCTCGCACTGCACAGCCCGGCGCATCCTGTTCGACGGCACGACCGCGATCGGGGTCGAGGCCGAAACCCCCAGGGGCACGACACAGTTCACTGCCCGCCGTGAGATCATCCTCTGCGCGGGCGCGGTGGGCAGTTCCCTGTTGCTCGAGCGAAGCGGCGTCGGGGACCCGGAGGTGCTCACCACGGCCGGCGTCCATCTCGTCGCCGCGAATCCGGCCGTGGGCAGCAACCTCAGACAACGTCGGGGCGCCGCATTCACCCTGCGGCTCGACGGTGTACCGGACCGCCGCGACCCGAAGCCGGTGACACCGGCCGCGCGGCTGAAGGCGAAGGCCGGCAAAGTACTGCGGCGTGCCGAGGCTCAGAGGGGCGGTGACACATCCGTCCTGGCCGTACTCGACTCGCAGGGTGAGGCGTCCGGCCCGGACATGGAATTGCTGTTCACCTCCACCCCGGTGGCGGACCGCGACGGTGACGGCGCCGGAGGGACCGGCCGCCCCGAGGAGGCGACCGTGACCTTCTGCCCCCAGTCGTCCACCAGCGTCGGTTCGCTCCACATCACGGGACCGACCCTCCAGGACCCGCCCCGGCTCGTGCCCGGCTACCTGTCCACCGATCAGGACAAGGAACGGACGGTCGCGGCCTTCACCAGGGCACGCGAGATCCTGGCGACCGAGCCGTTCGCGTCGGTGATGACCGAGACGTTCCCCGGGACAGACGTCGTTGATCCGGAAGCCGTACTGCGGTACGTGCTGGATCACGGGGTCACAGTGGACGCGGTCGGCACCTGTGCCCTTGGAACGGACGGCGTCGTCGACGACGAGCTCCGGGTGCGCGGCACTCACAGGCTGAGGGTTGCCGACGCATCGGTGATGCCGGCACTCACCACCGGCGACACGGAGGCGACGAGCATGGCGGTCGGCTGGATCGCCGGCGACATCCTGCGGAACGCGAACACCCGTAGCAGGTAGTGCAGTCAGGGGCGCCATTCGGACCAGGGCACGACGGGACCGCCGCTCTGTTCGAGGACGGCCGCCTGGTGCTCTCTCTGGAGAGGGAGAAAGACTCCTTCCCCTCCCCAGATACGGAGAGATCACTCCGAGCGTGGTGGCCGAGGCGACGGAACTCTGCGACGCGCTACCGGACGTCATATGCATCGGCGACCGCAGCTTCTTCAACAGCAGCACATGCAGTTGGCCCCACACCCCGGCCTCGTTCCACGCCGCCAGCCGCCGCCAGCAGGTCATCCCCGAACCGCACCCCAGCTCCTGGGGCAGGTACTCCCACTGGATGCCGGTGTGCAACACGAACAGGATCTCGCACAACGCCTGCCGGGCCGGCACCCGGGGCCGCTCCTCGGCCGGCTTCGGACCCGGTCCGGGCAGCAACGGCTCGATCAGCGACCACAGTTCATCCGACACGGCCCACGGCCGCGACTGACGTGTTCTCGCGGCCAGACCAACGACCATCCCAGTGCAAAGTCATATGATCAACAGCTTCTGTGGGGACCTCCAAGTCTCGCGGCGGGGCCTGCCACTGTCGCAACGAGATCGGCCCCTTCCTCGTGCCGATCACGACCGGTCACGGTAAAGCGCGGTCAGCAATTCGACCGCCGACTGGGTGGCTGGGTGCGGGTCGTCTCGCCACCAGACAAGGCGCACGGCGACGGGCTCGGCGTCGCGAACCGGGCGGTAGACGACACCGGGCCTGCGGTACTGGTGAGCGGTGGACTCCGGCGTCAGGCCGATGCATCGCCCACTGGAGATCACGTTCAGCCAGTCGTCGATGTCGTGGCTCTCTTCTGTAGCCGGGCACGCGTCCGGTGGCCACAGCTTGGATGTGGCGGTCCCGGTCCGCCGGTCGACGAGCAGAGTTCGCTCGCTGAGGTCGGTCAGCCGCAGTGAACGGCGCTTGGCCAGCGGATCGTCGAAGGACAGGGCACACATGCGTCGTTCCAGACCGATGATGGCCGTGTCGAACCGGCGGTCCTCCAGGGGATTGCGGACGACGGCGAGGTCGCAGCTCCCCTCTGCCAGGCCGGCCGTGGCGGAGTTGACGCGGATCAGATGGAGGTCGGTGTCCGGGTGGCTCTTGGCCCAGCGACGCTGGAAGGCCGGGGTGTGGCGACCGAGTGCCGACCAGGCGTAGCCCATCCGCAGGCTGGTATGCCCTGAGGTGGCCTCCCGAACCAGATTGTCGACCTCTCCGAGCACTCGCCTGGCGTGGGCCACCACCCGCAGCCCGGAAGTGGTCGGGGACACCGAGCGCGAGGTGCGCCTGAGCAGCCGTACGCCCAGTGCGCGCTCCAGCGACGCCAGCGTCCGGGACACTGCCGCCTGCGAGACGCCGAGTGCGATGGCTGCGTCGGTGAAGGTCCCCTCCTCGACGATGGCGACGAGGCAGCGCAGCTGCCGGAGCTCCACATCCATAACCCAAGTGTATAGATGGTGGCACTCGTGCATTTTGTGAAAGCGCCGATGGGCTACACGATCGGGGCATGCGAAGCTCGACTGCCACGGCCTCTGCATCCACCGCGCCGTCCATGCGCGCATCGGTCCCGGCACCTTCGGGCGGACGGCTGGCCGGCACGGCCACGATGGCCGCCAGCGGCCTGTCGAACCAGGTCGGTGCCGCGATCGGCTCGCTCGCCTTCCCCGTCCTCGGACCGGTGGGTGTCGTAGCGGTCCGTCAGTACGTCGCTGCGATCGTCCTGCTTGCCGTCGGTCGCCCCCGTCTACGGGACTTCACCTGGGCGCAGTGGCGGCCCGTCCTGGGGCTGGCCGTGGTGTTCGGGACCATGAACCTGTCCCTCTACACCGCCATCGATCGCATCGGCCTCGGCCTCGCGGTCACCCTGGAGTTCCTCGGCCCGCTCACCATCGCTCTCGCCACCGCCCGCCGCCGTGTCGACGCGTGCTGCGCTGTGATCGCAGCGGCGGGCGTCGTCACGCTGATGCGACCCCAGCCCTCGACCGACTACCTGGGCATGGGCCTGGGCCTGCTGGCCGCCTGCTGCTGGGCCTCCTACATCCTCCTCAACCGCAGCGTCGGGCGCCGTGTCCCGGGCGCCCAGGGCTCCGCCGCCGCGGCGGCGATCTCTGCGCTGATGTTCCTCCCGGTCGGCGCCGTCCTGGTCCTCAGGCAGCCGCCGACTGCCACCGCGGTCGGCTGTGCCGTCGCGGCCGGTGCGTTTTCCTCGGCGGTGCCCTACCTCGCCGACCTCTTCGCTCTGCGGCGCGTCCCCGCCCAGACCTTCGGCCTGTTCATGAGCGTCAACCCGCTCCTCGCCGCGCTCGTTGGCTGGATCAGCCTGGGTGAGGACCTGGGATGGGCGGCGTGGGTGAGTATCGCGGCGATCATGACAGCCAACGCGCTCAGCATCCTGGTACGGCGCTGACGACTACCGGCGTGCCACCACGGGCCGCGACAGTTTGCTCGAGGCGAAAGAACAGGCATCCCCCGTCCGGACGGCTGCTGCGCTCAGCCCTTGCGGGCCTTGATCTCCTCGGTCAGGGCCGGGACGACGTCGAAGAGGTCGCCGACGACGCCGTAGTCGACGAGGCCGAAGATCGGCTCCTCGGGGACCTTGTTGACGGCCGCGATGGTCTTCGAGGTCTGCATGCCGGCACGGTGCTGGATCGCGCCGGAGATGCCGGAGGCGATGTACAGCTGCGGCGAGACGGACTTGCCGGTCTGACCGACCTGGTTGGTGTGCGGGTACCAGCCGGCGTCGACGGCGGTACGCGAAGCGCCGACGGCCGCGCCGAGCGAGTCGGCGAGGGCCTCGATGACCGCGGCCTGCAGGGCGTCCACCTTCGGCACGACCAGGTAGTCGGCGTACTCGGGCGCCTCGTGGGTGAGGACCTTGGCCGCGCCGTGCTCGGTGAGCGGGGCGGCGGTGTCCGCGGCGCCGCCTCCCAGCGCGACAGCGACGGGCTCGCCGACGCGGCGGGCAGGGTCAGCAGCTCCGGAGTGGGCTTGCGGACAGCACCGTCCAGGTGGCCGATGTAGACGAGAACTTCTGCTGTCGGTCAGAACGGTGCCTGCCTCTTTTCGCGCTCAGGCGAAGGCGCGCTCCTGGATGAGTCGGCAGGTGCTCTACTGAGCGCCGCGGCGAGGTTGCGCGTGCCGTCCCCGTCCACATTGACCCGCTGGATCTGGTCCGGGTCGGGGGTGCGCAGGACTGCCGCGAGGTGGATGACGGCGGTCACGCCCTGCACGGCCCGGGGCAGCGAGGCCGGGTCGAGCAGGTCGCCCTCGACAACGGTCACGCCGTCGGGGACCTCCTTACCGGCACGTACCAGCGCCCGGCAGTCGAGACCCGCATCCACGAGGCGGCGCAGGAGGCGGGTTCCGACGAGTCCGGTACCGCCGGTGATCAGGATGGCCATGTTTCTCTTCTTTCTGAGAGCAGGTCGGTGAGTCGGTCTGTGGCTGTGCGGAGCACCCGCGTGGTCGTGTCGATGTCCGTCTGAGGGACACCGTCGAAAGCGACCTCGAGGATGCGGGTGATGGGGTCGGGCAGTTCGCGCCAGAGCGCGGCGCCGGCCGGGGTCAGGGACAGCACCTTCTGCCGCTGGTCGGTGGAATCGGGTGTCTGTTCCACCAAGCCCTTGCGGACGAGTGCCGCCACCACGCCGGTGAGGGTGGCGCGTTCGACCTGGAGCATGCGCACCAGGTCGCGCTGTGGCGTCGCCCCGGCGTTGGCAAGCTGACGCAGGACGTACCACTGGGTGGGGCCGAGATCGTAAGGACGGAGCACTGATTCGATCACCAGGCGCGAGGCCATGTGGTATTTCTTCGCCCAGACACCGGGGGAATCAGGGTGGGGTTCAGGGTGTTTGTCAGCCACCTGACGATTATCGTCGGGCATGAGGCACATGAGGCACATGAGGCACATGAGGCAGGGGCAAACGGGCTTCGAGGCGGGGGCCGCTGTCTGCGGCGGGTGGCGATGGCGTGACAGCGCCCGCGGTGTTGCCGTGCGCGCCGCGGCTGACGGGGCGGGGCATACGTGGTCCGCATCCGGCAGGGGAGACTGTTGGTCTCCTCGTACCCCTTCTCCGGCACGATGACGGTGCGGCCGGAGACCACACGCGTTCGCCCGATGCAGGCGTTGGGCTCCAACGCCAGGGTCGCACCGGCCGGCAGGATCGAGTCGCTGCCCATCAGTTGCGGCAGGTTGCGTGGCGGGGGACCGGGGAGCGTGGACACCGGGACGGCATCCTGTGCGTTGACCTCGGTGAAGCCGAGGAACGCCTGGGGATTGAGGCTGTGGACCAGCGGGGTCAGGGCCCAGCAGCCGGGTTCCCTCAAGGGTCGTTCCATCGCGTGGACGAGTTCGCGGAAGGTGATGCCGGCGCGCAGGACCGACAGCCCCGCTTCGTAGGAGGCGCGGGCCACGGCAGCGCACTGGGCGACAGCCGCCTCGGGCTTGCCGACCGCGACCGACACCTGCACCTGGGCCTCGGCGTTGCCGAAGGCGGGGAAGATCTCGGCCATGACCAGGTCGCGCGCCCCGATACGACGCACGGGTTCCGCCGTGGTGGTCCATCGGGGCGGCCCCCACGCGAGGCTGGGGCAGCCCGAGTCGAGGATCAGCGTCGGATACCGCACCCCGCAGCCGTGTCGCGCCAGTGTGGCGAGGACGGCGGCGTAGATCTCGGTTTCTGGAACTCCCGGAGCGACGGCCTCGAGCATCGCTTGGCAGACGGCCTCCGCCGTGCTCGCGGCCCACCACCGGACCAACGTGATCTCCTCGTCGCTCTTGGGCAGCATCATCTCGTTGAACGTCCACGAGATGGCGGCGGTCTCCCGGCCGGTGAGGTTGTCGGTCAGACCGCTCCAGAACCGTGCGGGAACGAAGCCGCTGAACTCCCCTGCGGTCTGCGTCTCCAGACCGACGACTCCGATGCGGCCGCGCGGTCTCCGCTCCCTGATCAGTCCGGCCACCGCGACGCCGTCCGGCCGGTGCAGTAGCGGTCGATCCAGCGCGCCGCACCGCGAGCGAAGCTGTCCTCGGCCCGGAAGATGCGTGTGCCTCCCCAGGTCACCGTGACCGGCGCCTCGACGCGGGGGAAGAGCACGTGGCTCTCGGTGTAGTCGTTGCTCAAGTAGTGCTCGTAGTGGTCGCGGCCGCGGAACCCGCCCGGCAGGATGAGATCGAGATCCAGTTCGTCCATCAGGGCGCGGGTCCGGGTCCAGCGGTGGTCGCGTTCCGCCGGTGACAGTGCGGGTGCCCCGTCGAGCAGATCGGTACGTACGCCGTTCATCGTGGGTCCTCCTCGGACGGCCGGGCGCTACCGGTCAGAAGGGGTGGTGAGCGGGGTCGCCGCGCAGTGTCGTCCACTGCGTCTCGGTGAACGCCTCGATGTTGGCCAGGTGGCCGCCGTGTCGCGACCCGGTGCCCGAGTTCCCGACGCCGCCGAAGGGGACCGGGGCCTCGTCGTTCACGGTCTGGTCGTTGATGTGGACGTTCCCGGACGGGATGCGGTCGGCGAGTTGCAGGCCGTGCATGAGGTCACGCGTGAGAATGCCGAGGGACAGCCCGTACTCGGTGTCGCGCGCCGGTTCGGCCGCCTCGTCGAGTGAGGAGAAGCGGATGATCGGAGCCACCGGACCGAAAATCTCCTCACGGAACGCGCGGTGGTCCGGTGTGACGTGGTCCAGAACCGTGGGCCGGTAGAACAGGTGCCGGTACGAGCCCCCTGCGCGCAGTTTCGCGCCGGCCGCGACCGAGTCCGTGACGACCGCATGGATGTGGTCGCGCTGCCGTTCATCGATGACCGGTCCCAGCTGGACCGGTTCCTGTCCGGCCGGGTCGCCGACGACCAGCGCCTCCGCGCACTCGGTCGGCCTGGCCACGTAATAGTCCGCGATCGACTCGTGCACCAGATGCCGGCCGGTCGCCATGCGGATCTGTCCCTGGTGGATGAAGGAGCCTGCCGCGCCCACGCTCGGAGCATGGGCCAGATCCGCGTCGGCCATCACGATCAGTGCGTTGTCGCCGCCGAGTTCGAGATGAGCGCGCTTGAGATGGCGCGCCGCCAGCTCGCCCACCCGCCTGCCCACGCCGGTGGAACCGGTGAACGCGATCACCCGTGTACGGGGCGTCGTGATCAAGCGTTCGCCTGTGGAAGCCCCATGGCCGGGCAGCACCTGCAGTAGGCCCGGCGGCAGCCCGGCCTCTTCGAAGACGGCTGCGAGCGTGACACCACCACTGATCGGCGTGCGGCTGTCCGGCTTGAGGAGGACCGCGTCGCCCAGCGCGAGGGCCGGAGCCACGGCACGGATCGACAGGACGATCGGGGCGTTGAACGGTGCGATCACTGCCACCACCCCGACGGGGAAGCGGCGACTGAGGCTGCGCCGGGGCTGGGTGGACCTCAGGACCTCGCCATAGGGCACGGAGGCCAGAGCCTCGGCCTCGAAGCACTCCTGCGCTGCCGTCTCGGCTTCGAATCGGGCCTTTGCCGCGGCGGAGCCGGACTCGGCTCCGAGCCGCTGCGTGGCCTCGTCGACATGGGCGTGCCGGAGATTCCCTGCGCGCCGCAGGGCGGCGGCCTCTCCTCGTAGCTGCGCGCGGCCCAATCGCGCTGGGCCGCTGTGGCCATCTCGGCTGCGGCGTCGGCCTGATCGGGGGAGGCGAAGCCGACCGTCGCCAGGGCCTTCCCGTCGAGGGCGGATGCACGGCGTGCTCGCCGTCGGTGCCGGACGTCCACTCGCCCGTCCAGATCCTGCCCGCCCATCGGGCCGGGTCCAGGAGCCTCGTCACCGTTGTCGTCGTGCTCACGTGCTCACCTTTCGGCCCGGGCGCGGAAGCGACGGGGCGAGAGTCGCCGACGGCGCCTTGCCGGGCATCGTTAGGCACCTGACATATTTTGCTAGGTGCCCAGCACCCTGTCGTCCCATTAGGTGCCTAGCGTTCCTGCGTACTCGCCGGCGACGACCGGGACATGGCATGCGCGCACAGCAGGGCTGTGGCCCCGCTCCCGAGCGCAGGGCTCGGGAGCGGGGCCACCGCCTTCGTGACGGGCCGGACGAGAAGACGCCTCGGGTCGGGTCCGTACTGGTCGGCACCGCCGTGCCGGACTCTTCGCTCCGCGCGTTTCCGTGCGGTCCGGGCCCACTGTTCGAAGGCCGTGGTCTCGATGTCCAGGGCGTGGGCCACCTCCGGGTGGGTCGGCGCGGGGTGGGCGTCCTTCCGTCGCTGCGACTGCGGCGAGACAATCGACATGGTGTCGAAAAAAGTCGACATGCTGTAGATTCGATGGTCGACGTGAACTGTCATGGCGGTGCGCCGCCAGGAGTCGAAGGATGTGACCGGTCATGAAGACCTTTCTGATCACCGGTGTGAGCAGCGGCCTGGGCCGGGCGTTCGCCGCGGGAGCTTCGGCGGCGGGGCACACAGTTGTGGGCACCGTCCGCAGGCAGGACGACGTCGCCGCGTTCGAGGCGCTTGCGCCGGGCCGGGCGCACGCGCGCCTGCTCGATGTCACGGACGACGAGGCTGTCGCCTCGGTGGTCGACGATGTGGAGTCGGGCGTCGGTCCGCTGGATGTGGTCATCGCCAACGCCGGTTATGGCCTGGAGGGCGTCTTCGAGGAGACGCCTCTGGCCGCGGTGCGGGCTCAGTTCGAGACGAATGTGTTCGGTGCTGCTGCCACGCTTCAGGCCGCTCTGCGCCATATGCGTCCTCGGCGCTCGGGTCATCTGATGGCGGTGACCTCGATGGGTGGTCTCATGGCGGTGCCCGGTATGTCCGCGTACTGCGGGAGCAAGTTCGCGCTGGAGGGCATGCTCGACAGCATCCGCAAGGAGGTGGCGGCCTTCGGCATCCATGTCACGGCCATCGAACCGGGGTCCTTCCGGACGGACTGGGCGGGCCGGTCGATGACCCGGGCGGAGCGGTCGATCTCGGACTACGACGAGATTTTCGACCCGATCCGTGCGGCGCGGCTCAAGGCGAGCGGCAACCAGCTGGGCAACCCGCAGAAGGCCGCTGAAGCGCTGCTGCACATCCTCGATGTGCCCGAGCCTCCCGGTCACCTGGTGCTGGGCTCCGACGCCCTGCACCTCATCCGGCAGGGCCGGGACGCGGTGGACGCCGACATCCGCAACTGGGAGGAACTGTCGCGGACCACGGACTTCCCCGACGGAGCCCAGATCGCGACCAACTGAGTCGCCCAGCGGACACCCGGTCCGGCTCGAGCGGACGGAGGTTCCGGTCCGCCCGAGCCGGACCGCCGCTCCACGGTCCTCGCAAGGCATGCCGTGGGGAAGGAGTGAACATGGCGGCACAGCCCGCTCAGAGACGGCGGCGGCCGGACGCGCCGCGCAAGGGCGATCTCAGGGAGCAGGCCATCCTCGACGCGGCGGAAGCACTGCTGGGAGGGGCCGGCTTCGAGGCGACGACGGTCGCCGGCATCGCGGCGGGTGCGGGTATCTCCCGCGGCTCGCTCTACTTCTGCTTTCGTTCCAAGCAGGACGTGGTGGCCGGGATGGTCGCTCGCACCGTCGCCGCGTTGCAGCGCAAGTCGCAAGACGCCGCACACGATCCCGCCGAGCCGCGTAAAGCGATCGAGACCGTCATGGCACGCACCAGCGGCCTGTGGCAGGCACACGGCGTGGTCATGCGGGCCGCCACCGACCTCAATCGGACGGTGCCGGAGGTCGGGGCGCTGTGGAGCCATACCGCGGAGGTGTTCATCGAGGCGATCACCCGCATCCTGCACCGTGCGGGTGTGCCCGAGGGAGACGGTCCGCACGCTGCCGGCTCGCTCGCCAGAGCCCTGTGCTGGATGATCGAGCGGACCTTCTACCCTGCCTCCCAGGCCGGTGCCGACGAACTCGAGCGGGCCTCCGCCACCTGCCTGGAAATCTGGCTGCGCACCGCACGCCTCGCCTGACCCGGTCGGTCACACGGTGACGCCGCCCCCGCGATGCAGAGCGCTCGGAGCGTGCCCGCCCGGTGGAGAAGTAAAGTGCTGCGAGAGCCGAACAGAGGAGATGACCGTGGGAAGGCGCAGGGACGCCCCCAGCAAGGGAGACCTGCGTGAGCAGGCTCTTCTGGACGCCGCCGAGGAACTGCTCGAGCAGACGAGCCTGGAGAACCTGACCGTCGAGGCGATCGCCCAGAAGGCCGGGATCTCCCGCGGCTCCCTGTATTTCTACTTCGGAAGCAAACACGAGGTCCTGGCAGCCCTCGTCGAACGGACCATGCGCACCGTCCGGGCGCACGCCGACGCCACGGCCCGGGATGATGCCGCCCCGCCCGTGGAGGCGATGGAGCGGGCCGTCCACGCGACCGAGGAGGTATGGCGGGCCCACAGTACGGTCATGCGCGCCGCCGTGGACTACTCGGCGCTGCACCCGGTCATCGGAGCGGCATGGCGCGAGACCGTCGAACGGTTCGCCGTCACCATGACCCAGGTCCTGAGAAGCGCCGGCATCCCGGACGACGACGGACCGGACGGCGCTTCCGCGCTGGCGACCGCCTTGTGCTGGATGACGGAACGCACCTTCTACCGCGCTGCCTGCGCTCCGGACGGCGACTTGAGCCGGGCCAGTGCGACCATCTCGGAGATCTGGCGCAGAGTGATCGGGGGCTGAATCGCCCGCATGACGGCCGCCGCGGACGGGCCGGCCCGTCATGTCCGCCGGGCACCGGAGCCGAGGCGGCGGCGAGCGCGATGACGAAGTCGCGCAGTTCATCCGGCCGTTCGATCACGAACGGCCGGACCGGAAATCCCCGTCAAACACCCGCTGCCGCCGCTGCCGGTCGTCACGGTTCCGACCGTGGCCGCGGACGGCACCAAGAGCGCGGACGTGTACCTGGCGCCGGATCAGTTCGCGAAGAGGTTCGCCGAGACGTGTACCCGGTGACCACAGCGGCGATGGCTGTCACACAGCGGCCGCTCGACGCCCGCGCGAACAGCTCCCTCAGCGAGGCGGCGGCCTGGCACGACATTCCGAGCCACTACCTGACCGCAGCGAAGGACCAGACCATCGAGCCCGAGAAGCAGCGTTACTTCGCGAAGCGGGCCAAGGCCCACGCGGTGGAGGACAACTCCTCGCACGCCGTCATGGTCAGTCACCCGGCCGCGGTCACCCGTCTGATCGAGGAAGCCGACCACGAAAACCGCTGAGGGTCCTCGGCCTCGTACCTCCAGCAGCCGCGTCCGTGTCTGTGCCGAACCCGGCGTCCCCGGTGGCCGGCACCACGGCAGGTACTCAACCGGCCTCTGCTCCGCGGACGTTCAGCAACTCCAGCGCCTCGGTGCTGGACGACCCGAACGCCGAGAGGAATTCCCGGGGAGGCCCGCGCCACTGTGGAGACCACCGGCGCGGCGCAGGCCCGCGGCTCGGTGGAGACCGTGCGACGCCGCTTCGCTGAGATCGTGGGGCGGACCGGCGCGGCCGAGCTGATGCTTTACGCCTTCGTCTACGACGCCGACGCACGGATCCGCTGCTACGAACTGGCCGCCCAAGCCGCCGGGTAGCAGCCGCTGCTCCGTACGGAACGTCCAACGTCCTTCAGCGGCACTTGCGGGACCTCTCCGTCGCCGGCCGCCACCCCCGCCTCGATCCGTACTCGCGGTCGAGTCGTTCGGGACGACGCTGGTGGAGGATCTCTGAGACGCGCGGGAACGACCCAGCATGCGATCCGGGTGCCGACAGGCCGTGCCCCTGGCGAGTTTGCTCAACTGCCAGAGGGGCGGCCTGCACGGAAGGTCGTGTGCGAATGGCACCGTCACCCGCTGGTTCTGACGCGGGTCGTGAGGGCCACCGGCACTGCAGTCGGTGCGGTGAGCGGCCGGAGGGCGGGCGCGTCGGCCGCACCGTCCCTCACGGACCGCCACCCGGATCCGCACACCGGCGGAGCCGGGTCCGGGCGGGTGTGTGTCACTGGGTGCTGTGGGAAGCCTCCTCGATCACCTTCGTGACCACGCCGGGGCGGCTGATCATCACGGCGTGCGAGGCGTTGACTTCCTCGGTGTGCGCGTGCGCCCGGTTGGACATGAACCGCTGGAGGCCGGGAGCTATCGCCTTGTCCTGGCGGGTGATCAGGCTCCAGGAGGGAACGTTCTGGTAGGCCTCGGCCAGGCTGGCGTCGGTCACCGCCTTGAGGTTGGCGGGTCGCTGTGCCGCCGCCAGGTTGGCGGCCGTCGTCTTGGCGACATCACCGGCGAAGGCCTCCCGGAAGTGAGTCGGGTCGATGGAGACCTCCGTACCGCCCGGGACGTTGGTGGAGACCAGCGGAATGGGCGGCGAGGACTTCGCGGCCAGTTCGCCGACCGTCTCACCCTTGGCGGGGATGAAGCCGGCGATGTAGACGAGGGCCTTGACGTCGGGGTCGGAGGCCGCGGCGTTGGTGATCACGGCACCGCCGTAGGAGTGGCCGACCAGGACCACGGGGCCCTCGATGGTGGACAGGTAGCTGGAGACGTAGGCGGTGTCGCTGGTGAGGCCCTGCAGCGGGTTGGCGATGGCTCGTACCGGATAGCCGTCCTTGCGCAGTCGCTCCATCACGGGCGCCCAGCTGGAAGAGTCCGCCCAGGCTCCGTGGACGAGGACGACGGTCGGCTTGGGCTCGGTGGCCTGGTCACTGTTCGACGTCGCCACGGCCGGAGCCGTGGCGGCGCCCAGCAGGGCGAGGGCACCGGCGGCGAGCGCCACACGACGTGAGATACGGATGCGCATGAGATGTCCTATCGGGCAGCAGGGAGAGCAGGTCGGTCGACCGGCCAGGACCGACACCCTCAATGAGGGAGAACGTTCGGTACATCAAATTAGATGCCGTCGCGGTCGCCATGTCAACCGAACGTTCTCCCTCGATATGCGCAAGGATGATGCCGTGCCCGTCGAGCGGCGAAGTCTGTGCGCTCTGCCGGGTGTGCGTGCCGTACGTCAGTCGGGACTGACCGTGCCGGAGGGGAGGTTCTGGGTGGCGCCACAGGGCGAGGTGAAATCCCAAGTCCGGGATGCTGCGGGCTGTTTCATCCAGGTGAGGTCGTTGCGGTCCGGGAACTCCCGGCCCTCTCGGACCTCGGGGCAGCTGGACAGGGTCCCGAGGTTGAGGCCGCTGTGCCGGCAGGCGTTGATGTGGGCGCCGTGGGCGTACGTGACAACCGTTCTCTCACGACCACCTTCGCGGCCACTCATCCGCGAGCGCTCGAACACGGGTCGGGCTGCCGCCCCGGCTTTCGCGGGCAGCTCTCAGGCTTCCGCAGACACGTCGCAGGCTTTCGCGGACAGTTCGAAGCAGCGGATCCGCGCCTCGGCGTCGTGCAGGGGGACGTACAGCATCAACTCGTCCGCGCCGGTCTGCCGCACGATGTCGGCGAACCGGCGGCGCGCCGTCTCCACCGACCCGCGCGCCTGTGCCGCTGCGATCGACGCCACCATGGCGCGGGCGTCCTCCGGGATCTCCTGACGGGCCGCTTCCTCCGCAGTGGGCAGCGCCGCCGGGGACTGCCTGGCCCGCGCGAGGTCGATCGGCCGTGCCAGGCGTGCGGCCTCCTCGTCCGTGTCGGCCACCACCGTCTCGACGGCGACCAACACATAGGGCCGGTCCGCCCACCGGGACGGCGTGAACCGTTCCCGGTAACGCTCCGCCGTGGCGACACTCCCGTCCGGCCGGATGTGGTGCGCCAGCGCGATCGGCAGTCCCAGCCGGGCCGCCAGCATGGCGCCGGCCGGGCTGGACGCCAGCAGCCAGGGGCGGGCACCGTCTGCATCCGGTCGCCAGCCGGGTATCAGCTGTACTCCGCTGTCGCCGGAGAGGTAGTGCAGGATCGCGGCCACGTCCTCGGCGTACTCGGCGTCCGTGGCCGGCTCGGCGCCCCGGCGCAGCGCCCGCACGATCGATGGGTCGGCCGTACCCGGGCCGCGGCCGATGCCCATGTCGATGCGGCCCGGATGCAGCACCGCCAGCATGGCGAACTGCTCCGCGATCGCCAAGGGCGCGTGGTTGGGCGCCAGGACCCCGCCGGACCCGAGCCGGATGCGGCGGGTCAGGGCACCGAAATGCGCCATCAGAACCGCCGGTACCACGCTCCCTGACAGCCCCATTGCGTGATGCTCGGCGAACCAGACGCGCCGGTAACCGAGTTCGTCCAGACGAAGCACTGTTCGGCTGGTCGCGGCGAGCAACTCTTCGGCGGTGCGGTTCGATTCCGCGATCACGAGGTCCAGCGCGGACAGTGAGATCGTCATGGTCGAAGGGTAGCGGCGGCCTGCGGCCCGACGGGCGCGGCACCGCACCGGGTCACGACGGGCCTCGACCTCGCGCCCATTGCTTCTCGGTGTCCCAGCGCGATGACGCCTTGCAGGCGAGGCCGCCATGTTCCGCGATGACCTCTGGAGCGGAGTCGCAGGGGTCGGGGCGCCAGGGGAGACGGAGAGGACACCGGGGTCCGGGAGCTCCAGGCCGTCGATGTACGCGGTGAGCTCGTCGACGGTGCGCAGCGTGTACGGGACGGGCCACTGTCCTTGTACGCGTCATGAGCCTGCTCGGGGGGCGAGGAGACCAGGTGTACCGAGACCATGTCGGCCGAGGTCAGCGTCGTCTTCTCGACAGTCCTGCGGGACGCCAGGATGGGCCTGCTCGTTCCGCGCCGGGTACCGGTTTCCGTGCCGCCCGCCGACGACACAGCCGCGGCCGCGGGTTCGTGGGATGGCTGTGTCGACGCGCCAGGGCTTTGTCGTGTGTGCCGGGGCTTGCGGGTCCAGACCGTGGTGACGACCTGGTCGTACGCGGCCTGCAGGGCCGTGTCCATCGACGCGGCGCCCTCGCGCCCGGCGCTTGCTGAAGAAGGCGTCCCTTGGCGGCGGGGAGGCGGGGGAACGGCTGTGGCAGCTCCTCGTGGAACTCGCTGTCCGCGGAGAGGATCGCGACCAGCGGGGCGATGGCCCTCTTGGGCCGGTAGGCCTCGGCCATGTGCCGCACGAGGCGCTCGCGAGCTTCGAGGGAGTGGACCGGGGTGATACGCGGGGGTGACTGGTCGAACGCGGTGGGGCCGTACTTGACCAGGTCGAAGATCGCCCGCACTTGCTCGTCGGTGAAGGTGTTCGCGGTGTGGGCTCACGGAACAGCGGGTCCTGGGCGGCGGGGTCAAGGATGAGAGACAGGCGTGGATTTTCTTCGGGGGATGCGTCGCGAGAGAAGTGTGTTCGCGCAGGTACACAAATGCCACCATCGTGCGCTGGGACGGATGGAGCTTGCAGCGGCGGTCACTCTCACGGGTGACGATGAGCATGGTTTCTCACTTCACGAGTGCATGCGACAGGTCGAGTGCGGCAGGGCAGGTGACCGACGAGGCCCCTGAGCAGCGTGGTTGAGACGTCAGACATCTCGACCGACTGCTCAGGGGCCTCGCTCGTTGGACTGGGCGGGTGTCACCTGATCGGGGCCCAGCTCGAAGAGGCCCAGTGTGAGACAGGGCCGCTCGTTTGCCAGATCCGATCGACTACACGCGAGGACTCTGGATGCCCAGGAGGCACAGTTCACGAAATTCGATGGCCATGTGCAGCTTGTGGCCTTCGACGATGTCGGAGGGAGTGTGAGGCGGGAAGTATGCGCCGAGTTTCACGGCGAAGCCACCAGGGGTGGGTTTGACCTGGTGGAAGGCGTACATGCGGATGTCGGTGCCATCGCTTGCGAGAGTGGTGAAGCCGGAGGTGAGGCGGTGGTGGTCGGGGTCCGGTGAGACGGGCCGCACATCAGGGTCGACAGTGATGTACATGTCTGTGGGGTTCGCATGCATGCCGAACGTCTCCATGGCATGGGCCCGCTCACCCTCGGTGCGCAGGAAGTAGTGGTCGGGGTTGAGCAGCCGGTAATTGTGCTCGACGGCTGTCGGGTCGGCAGCGTGTGCACCCAGATCATCGAGGGACATGCCCTGCACCTCGATGTCGGTGACAGCCGCACGCAGTGGGGCGTGCGCGTCGTTTCCGACGGCCTGTTTCCACAGAGCGTCGGAAGCACGGAGCTGTTCGCGGAACAGGGTGGTGATGCCATCGATGTCGTACGCGCCGCGGATGCCGATGCTGAGCTGTCGTGCGGTGTGCGGAGTGAGGGCGTCGATCTCGGGGCTGCCCAGGGATCGTCCTTCATGGGGGATCGGTGCGCCCAGGGCCGCCATTGTGTGCAGGACATGCAGGTGGCGTTGGTGTTGCAGTCGGTCGAGCTGCTCGCCGGACCAGTCGTGGCCGTCGATGCTGACGCTGATGCGGACAGGGGAAGTACTCATGTCGGCCGCTTTCCTTCACTCGGCTCGTTCAGGCGGCCGCACGCTCGGTGCCGGGGCGGCGGCGCAGGTGCGAGTTCTGCAGGGCTTCAGGCACGTAGTCCTGGTCGAGGGTGCCGACATCAGTTCCGGGCGGCACGATCTCATCGATCCTGTCGAGGATGTCGTCGCTGAGCTGGACGTCGAAGCCTGCGATGAGATCGTCGAGGTGAGCCATGGTGCGGGCGCCGGCCAAAGCGCTGGTGACGCCGGGATGGGCGATGGCGAAGGCCATCGCGAGGCGCGTCAGTGACATACCCGCCTCCTCAGCGAGGGGGAGGAGCCGTTCGACGACCTCGATGCGGCGTTCGTCGTTGAGGTGCTTGAACAAGCCGGCTCGGACCAGGTTGTTCTCCTGGTTCCTGCGCACCCGGCCGGTGAGCATTCCCTGGCCGAGGGGGCCCCAGACCATCACGCCCATGCCGTATCGCTGTGCGACGGGCAGGACCTCACGCTCGATGCTGCGGTTGAGCAGTGAGTAGGGCGGCTGCTCGGTGCGGAAGCGCTCCAGTCCGCGCCGCTCTGCCACCCACTGGGCCTCGACGATGTCGGAGGCGGGCGTGGTGGAGGAACCGATGACGCGGACCTTGCCGCTGCGGATCAGGTCGGTGAGCGCGGAGAGGGTCTCTTCGAAGTCCGTCGTGGGGTCCAGGCGCTGGACCTGGTAGACGTCGATGTAGTCCGTCTGCAGCCGGCGCAGCGAGTTCTCGACAGCCTTGATGATCCAGCGCCGTGAGGTGCCCCGCTGGTTGGGGTCCTCTCCGGCGGGCATGCCGAACTTCGTCGCCAGGACGACGTTCTCGCGGCGTCCCTTCAGAGCCTCGCCGACCACTTCCTCGGAGTCGCCGTAGGCATCCCCCGTGTCGAGGAAGTTGATCCCCGCGTCCAGGGCCCTGTGGATGATCCGAGCCGACTCCTGGGGCTCGTTGCCCATTCGGGTGGCGTACATCAGGGTCCCGAGCGCGTAGGGGCTGACCTTGATGCCGGTGCGGCCAAGGGGGCGGTACTGCATGGCGAGTCTCCCAAGGATTTGCTGGAGGGAACAGGAACGGAAGGGCGACGGCGTCAAGAACGGACCTGAGCCGAAACGGAAAGCTTTTCCGCTTCGGACTATACGGAAAGCCTTTCCGGATTACCACTGGCCGCGGCTAGACTGCTGACATGTCCCAGCGCCCCGTATCCGCCCGGGCCTCCTCCACTGCCTCAGGTGGACGGCGCCCCCGCGCCGACGCACGCAGGAACCTCGATGCCCTCGTCGAAGCCGCCAAGGCCGTCTTCGCCCGCTCCGGGGTGGACGCGCCCGCGAAGGAGATCACCGACCTGGCCGGCGTCGGGGTCGGCACCCTCTACCGTCACTTCCCGCGCCGCGCCACACTGGTCGCCGCCGTCCTGCAGCACGAGATCGACGCCTGCGCGGACGCGGGCCCCGCTCTCCTCGCCGGCCATGACCCGGTGGTCGCCCTGGAACGGTGGGTGCATCGATACACCGAGTTCGTCGGCACCAAACGGGGCCTGGCCGAGGCGATGCACTCCGGCGATCCTGCCTACGACGGGCTGCACGCCTATTTCCTGGAGCGACTCGAGCCCACCCTCGCGGCCATGCTCACTTCTGCGGCCGCGGTCGGAGGAGTCCGCGAGGACATCAGCGCCCGCGATGTCCTGCACGCCGTCGCCCTGCTGTGCCAGGCCGTGCCCGGCGAGGACGACTTCGCCTACAACCAGCGCCTGGTCACAGTGTTTATCGACGGGCTGCGTACACCTCCTCGTCCGTGACGAAGTGAACCGGAGCCACAGGCCCCGGCCCTCGTCGGCAGTCCAGCGCGGCCGAAATTTCCGGTAACGCCGACACGCCCTCGCGGCATCGACGTCCACAAGGCCGCTGACCTGAGGAAATGGGCCGCGGCCCGGGGCCGGCTGACCAGCTACCGGCCGTCAGACCCGCCTGGGCATCCCGCGACGTCACGAGTGCGATCTCAGTAACGACGTCGCGTCGCAGGAGGGACCGGATTCCTTCGACGGGGGTCGAGGCCGCGTGCGTAGGGCTGCGGGCAAGGCTCCTCCAACGTCGCTTTCGCCACACCTGGACGCCTCGTCCAGCGCATCCGTCGCGGCCTACGGGACATCCCGTACCACAGCGACCTCATGGAGGGCTGCCTCGCCGAGACCGGCCTGTACGAATCAAAGACGCAGAACACTAGCGGGGGGATCGGCGTACATGACCAGCGTGAGGCGCCTCTGGGGATGTGTCAGGACGGAGCACCCTGTCCCTCGGCTCCGGGGGTCTTTCGAGCGTGGTCGGTGTGGCGGGTCATTGGGCACCGGACGTCTGGAAGTCCTGCGTCCCGATCGTCCGCGGAAGTGCGAGCTTCTCGCGTGCGTCGGTGCCCTCGGTGGGGAAGAACGCCAAAACCTTGGTGTCCGCTTCGGGTGAGAGCAGGACCTCACAGGTCAAGTGCAGAACGCCGACCTCAGGGTGCAGGAACCTCTTCTGGCCGAAGCGGTGCACCGCCACATCGTGGCGTTCCCACAGAGTACGGAACTGCTTCTGCGGCTTCCGTGCCTACCTGCGAAAACGCGGCATTGCGCACACCATCCCAGAGAAGACCGACCAGCGTCGGCACCGGCTGAGGCGCGGTTGCCGCGGCGGCCGACCGCCAGGGTTCGACGGGGAGACTCACCGGCAGTGCGACATGATCGAGCGCTGCTTCAACCGGCTCAAGGGCTTCCGCGGGATCGCCACCAGAGACGAGAAGACCGCCACCTCCTACGAAGCGGCGGTCACCCTCGCGTCGTTCCTGCTCTGGGCAAGATCCGATCGAAGGCGGACCCTGGGCGTACTTCACGCCAGCGTGCTCGAAGGCGTACGTCCGGCGCCCACGCAGCTGCCGCCACCATGAGTACGAGGACCGCTTGCCGCTCTGTGCGGAGATCTCAGCAGCCCCGGTTCGCCGCAGGCATGTCGGCCCTGTGCGCGAACATCCCCAGAAGCTTCCGCTCTATCGCAACGTCCTTGACTACCGATAGGGAACCAACGGCTTCTGTGCCGGTGGTCGAGAGTTCGAACACCTCCCTCAACGGCACGGGGTCGGCGAGTGCCGCAACAGTCGGGAAGGCAGGAGCGGCCACACGACCGGATCCGTTCTTCTGGAGGGGCCCGGACGAAGTGCGTGCGGCCGGCGTGACGTCGAGCATCGAGCGGCAGCCTCGCGCCCGTCGCAGGGTGCTCGGTGGGGTGAGCGGCTGCCCTGAGCGTGAGCCCATTCTAATACCGGTATAGTTTTACCGGTATAGTTATTGGAAGTACGTGAGAGGTCTCATGATCGAGATTTTGAGCCGCCCCATGCTCGACAGGGCGAGAGAGACCGGCGCGCTGGTCGGTGACATCCTGCAGAACCTGAAGAGGCGCAGCACGGTCGGCACGAACCTCCTGGACATCGACCGGTGGGCCAAGGAAATGATCACCGAGGCGGAAGCGCAGTCCTGCTACGTCGACTACGCGCCCTCCTTCGGGCGCGGCCCGTTCGGCCACTACATCTGCACGGCCGTCAACGACGCCGTACTTCACGGACGGCCCCACAACTACACACTGGCCGACGGTGATCTTCTGACGCTCGACCTGGCCATCTCCAGGCGTGGAGTGGCCGCAGACGCCGCTATCAGCTTCCTCGTGGGAAAGGCCAGGCCCGCAGACAGCGTCGCGATGATCGAGGCGACCGAGCGCGCGCTCGCCGCAGGGATCGATGCCGCCAAGCCGGGGGCGAGCATCGGCGACATCTCCCACGCCATCGGAACGGTCCTCCGCGAAGCGGGCTACCCCATCAACACCGAGTTCGGTGGTCACGGCATCGGCTCGACCATGCACCAGGACCCGCACGTAGCGAACACCGGACGGCCCGGCCGCGGATACAAACTACGCCCCGGATTGCTGCTCGCGCTGGAGCCCTGGGTCATGGCCGACACGGCCGTCCTCGTCACCGACCCCGACGGCTGGACGCTACGCAGCGCAACAGGGTGCCGGACTGCGCACAGCGAGCACACCATCGCCGTCACCGACGACGGAGCTGAAATCCTCACCCTGCCCGGACAGACACGGCCGTGAGGGCTCAAGCGTAAGTGGCAGTCCCCAAGGGGTCACTTCAGTCGGGTGGACCGACTCTCGGCATCCATGTCCGTTCAACCTGACGAGGTGCGGCTGCGGCCGCCGCTACGTGCGGCTGGTGATCCGACACCGTCCCTGCCACTACCGACCAACTGCTGCGGCCACGTCTACGGACGCGGCCGCAGCAAGGGCCGGCTGCATCCGTCCACTCACGCGCCAGATATAACTCCCGGTTCAGCGGGCAGAACACGCTGTCGGCGGCAGCAAGGACGCTGACCGCGACCTACTGGGTTCGCTCGCTTGCCAACCGCTCCACAGCGCGGACGGGCCACCCCCACCGACGCGGTGCGGAGCTTGGGGAACGACACGTCGTCGACCACCCACACCTCGGGCGTAGTCGCCTCGGTCAGCCGCTGGGCAATCCGCTGCCTGACGGGAAGCGGGTCCCGCGGTGACTGGTCCACGAACTGCTGCAGAGCCTGCATGTTCCCGTCCGGCAGCCGCTCGGCCATCCGCTGGATCAACTTGAGCCGGCCGTCCAGCATCAGACCCCGCAGATGACATGCAAACCACCGCCGCTGATCCCGACGCGGCACCGAGGCGAACACATCGGCAACCAGAGAAGATGCCACCAGGAGATGAGATCCCCCGACGTAGCGAAGCGCTACGAGGGCCATGATGCCGAAGGCCAGCGGGCGCCGGATTTCGTTTCGTCGTTCTCCGAACATCACGTGCGGGCACCTTGCGGGGACTGCGCCCCGTGCCAACCGTGCGCACACGTTTCGGCCTCGGTCGGGATCAAGCGGTTCTGAGCCGCCCGCTGCCGAGCGAGGTACGGAAGGTATGGTCAAGGTGCGGGGCGACACGAGTTCTCGGGCGGAGCTGATGGGGAAGTCGGGCTGGGATGTCATCGTCGTGGGGGCGGGCTCGGCCGGCTCGGTGCTGGCGGCTCGTACCGCAGCCCGGGGCAAACGGGTGCTGTTGCTCGAGGCCGGCCCCGACTGTCGCTCGGCGGAACTGCCGGAAGCCTGGCGGTCACCGAACCCCATGGTCGCTCTGTCGGACCTCGCTACCTCGGCGAGCATGCTCTGGTGGGACGTGACCGCGTCGCGGACCGACAAACAGCCACCCCTTCTGTATGCGCGTGGCCGGGGGGTCGGAGGCAGCTCGGTCGTCAACGGCCAAATCGCAATCCGACCCCCGATGGAGGACTTCGAGGACTGGGCCCGCTGCGGCTGCGAGGGTTGGGCACCTCACGACGTCATGCCGTACTTCGTCAGGCTCGAGGACGACGAGGTGTTCGGAGACTTGCCCTATCACGGCCGTGGCGGCCCGACTCCCATCCACCGCACACCACAGGCAGCCTGGGGCTCCGTGGACCGCGCGTTGGTCGAAGCATCCCTCGCCGCTGGCTTCCTGTGGGAGGCGGACGCCAACGCACCTGCTGCCTGCGGCGTATCCCCATACCCGATGAACTCGCGTGACGGGCGGAGGGTCAGCGTCAACGACGGTTACCTTGAGCCCGTGCGTGACTTGGAGAACCTCACCGTCCGAGGGGACGCCCTCGTGGACATGGTGGTCTTCGAGGGGCAACGTGCCGTCGGCGTCCGCGTGGTCATCGACGGACGGCCGGTTGTTGAGTACGCGGACGAGGTCGTCCTGAGCGCAGGATCGGTCCACTCCCCTGCCATTTTGATGCGTTCGGGCTTCGGCCCCGCTCAGCGGCTGCGGACCCTGGGGATCGAGGTACGGCAGAATCTCCCGGTGGGACTCGGTATGCAAGACCATCCGATCGCCCTGCTCTCCTTGCCGCTACTGTCAACACATGCCATCTCCTCTCCTCACGACCGGCATACCAACGTCTGCGTGCGGTGGTCGAGCGTCAGCGGAACGCATAAGAACGACCTTCTCCTCATCGCACTCAATCAGGACGTCTGGGCCATGGCCGCAGGCAACGTCGGGACACGGGCAGGGGCGCTCGGCGTCATCCTGAACAAGGCCCACTCGCGCGGTGACCTCACTCTCGTGTCGACCGACCCGTCCGTCCAGCCGCGGATCGCCGAACGGATGCTTTCCGATGAGCGCGACCGGTCGGTGCTGCGCGAGGGCGTTCGCACCGTCGTCGAAATGAGCGGCCACGAGGGCATCTCCCGTCTGCTGTCCCAACCTCTGCGGGAGGCCAACCAGCCACTGTTCGACGCTTTGTCGAGCAACCGCGCTCTGGACGATTACCTGCTGTCCACCGTCGCAGACGCCCAGCACGGCACGAGCACGTGCCGGATGGGCGCGCCCGACGCCGCAGGCACGGTCGTCGACTCCGCATGCCGAGTCCTGGGAGCCGAAGGGCTGCGTGTAGTGGATGCCTCCGTCTTCCCCTCAGTGCCCCGAGCGAACACGAACCTGGCGACAATCATGATGGCGGAGCGCATGTCGGACCGGCTTGATGACTGACGGGGGGAGAAGCGTGGCTTCGCTCTGGGTTCAGGCCAGCGATCTGACGTGTCCCGGTTCGCCACCGTCTGAACGTTATGGACTTTCGTTGCCTCGTAACCACACGCGCGTTGGGTGTGCTGTGCCGATAGGTTGCTGATGCGGCTGGTGGGTGGCGGGTAACGCCGAAGTGGGGTCGGTGGTAGTCGTACCGGTCCAGCCGGTCGGGAGACGCCGCCTGCCGTTTCGATGTCTGAGGTATAGGGCTGCTGGTGGGCCCGTTCATCGAGCAGGCACGATAGAAGCGTGCGGTCTTGCCGTTGGTCTGTGGTTCGAGAGCAAGGCCACGAACAGCTCGTTCCACTGCGCATCGGCCTCTGCCGCGGACGCCGCCTGGGCACCTTCGCGTTGCGACGCAGCCGACCCTCATTCCGGTACGGCTCCGGCGGATTGTGGTGGGCATGCGGCCGGTGCCGGCCGATGACGTCACGTCTCCTGACAGCGCGGGTACGGTCGGCCAGGGTAAGATCCCGCCGTCTGGCCCAGGCCACCGCGGTCGCTGAACACAGCCAGTGCAACGGCGTCCTGCCCGATGTGTGGCTGCTGGCCGAACGACTTGACAGATGTCAAGGTCCAGCGTGGAACTGCAATCGCCACCAGAGCCGCTGGAGCGGCTCAAGTGGTCAGCGTGGTCCGGACGACCTTTCCGATTCCCAGAGCTGACCAGATTGCTCCGCCCGCACCCGGCGTGATGCCCTGTGGTTCTGAAGATGGGCAGTGCAGGGAGTGTTCGTCGATTCGGCCGATGCCGAGGACACCAGGACGGAGTCGTCCTCCCTCTTGTGCCGCGGCGGCCAGAGCAGACACGTTGACCCACTGGCGGAACAGGCCATACTGCGTCCGACGAGACCGAACGCGAAGCCCTCGACCTGGGCGGTGGTCCAGGTCGCCGCAGATCGTGGTGTGTGGCTGCAGCAGTCCACGGCGAGGGGCGTGGCCGTGGCACGTGAGGAGTTCGCCGTCCCCATCGACGCCGACCAGACTTGCACCACCCAGACCTCCAGGGACGGGCGATGTGCAGCCGAAGAGGTCCTACTGAGTTTTTCGTTAGTTCTGTGGTGTTTGGGGATGAATGGTCAGGCCGGTGTGGGTGAGGAAGGACCACGGGAGTTGCTCGCTGGAGCAGACTCGGTGGATGCCGCGTTCGGCTGCGTCAGCGACATCGGCGTGGTGGTCGCCGGCGAGGTTGGCCAGCTCGCGGGTCTTGATGGCCGACCACAGCAGTTCGACCGGGTTGAGTTCGGGTGCGTAGGCCGGCAGCCGCTCAAGCGTCAGCCAGTCCTGCTCGGCCGCCCAGGCCCGCATGCCCCGGCTCCAGTGGGCGGACAGTCCGTCCCATACCAGCACCACCGGCTCACCGGCGTAGAAGGTCTTGATCTGTTCCAGCACCTCGATCAGGGAAGTGGTGTCGCA